>CAKURH010000029.1 GCA_934675625.1 uncultured Kiritimatiellota bacterium | reverse complement strand
CGCATATGCTTACGATTCACGTCTGGCCAAAGTGGCTTAAGAGGTTTTTGCTGACCCACCCCCTTTACAAGTCACCACCTCCGCAAGAGGGGCACCCGCGACACAGGCACATCGGGGAAGTGTGTCGTGATGGCGTCTAGAGCTCATTCGACTTTCCCTATTTTGGCTGAACAAGCGCACCGAATTGACAGATGATGCACGGCTGTCAGAACCCATTGCGCCAAACGCCTGTCTTGGACGTGCATGCGCTGCGGCTCTTGCCGAAGCGTCCAAATATGAGAAAATACACGCTGTTTTCACCACCCAAACCACATCTTGCCATGACTGCTCTTGCCCGAAACGACTGCCACACCTCCGACGGCGAACGCCGTCCGAAGTCCGAGACCTTTGCGGCGTCCTACCGCCGCGTCTGGGAAACGGCCCTGACCTACGGCGCACAGGAACCCGATCACGTCGTTCGGCTTGGCCATCTCCTACAGGCGTTGCTCGACACCGCCCCTGACGTCCTCAAGACGCTGCTCGCCCAGCAGACGCTCGTCCTGCCGGGATTCCCATTCGTCGCCCCTTCAGCTTCCGAGATGGACGCCCCACCGTCCGGCGACGTTCGGGTTTCCAATCTCGTCAACAAGGTCCTCTCCGTCAACGGCGGCGTCATGGAGAAGGTCACGCGCTCTTTCCGTGTCCCGACCAAGCGAACAGCGTTCCATCTCGCCGCCGCGATTCTCCTCGAACCCGAAGGGGTGGTACGCGAGTTGCTGTCCCTCAACGGTCTCTCGCCCGACGATCCGAGTTACGAGAAAACACTGTTGGCGCGTCTGCACACGGCCGTCGAGGGCATTCAAAAGCACGAGCTGTCCGAACGGCAATCACACCAGCGGACGGGCCTTCGGCGCGTCCGGCAACGTCTGCGGAGAGTCTGCTTCGGACAGGACACCGTCCTTGACGCGCTCATCGCCCAAATCGCCGTCTGCTGGAATCAGCCGGCGTCCGCACGCGATTTTCGTCCTCTGTCATTCGCGCTGATTGGCGCGTCCGGGACGGGCAAGTCCCTGCTGGCTACCGCGCTCCGCGACGCGCTGGCTGACGAATTCGGCATCCCGTCCCCGGCGCCGCTCGACATGTGTCGCTATGCCGCCGAACAACTGGCGGTCGACCTCTGCGGCCGCGACAGCAACTGGAAGGACGGTGGACGTCCGGGACAGCTGACCGAGCGCGGCGAGAATTTTCCACAGGGGATTCTCATTATTGAAAACTTTGACAAGGCACACCCAGAGGCGATCGCCCACGTCAGCACGCTTCTGACGGACGGGAAGCTCATGGACGAGTTCACGCATCGCTCCGTCTCCTTCGCGCAAAACATCGTAATCCTGACAACAAACAACGGAACGGACTACCTTCAGACAAGGGCCTTCGCCCGGTTCCGCGACGAGAACGGCGGCACGATTCCTCGCGAGAAACTCATCGAAGGCCTTGTCGCGACCATTCCCCTCCCCAACACCGCCCAGAAAGGCATCTTGGACGACATTCTCGCCAAAGTCGATTCGACTCTCCTGTTCGCACAACACACGCCGACTTCTGCCGCCCAAATCGTCGCACAAGCCGTCCACCAGACGCTCGCGCACCTCCAGAATGCCTTTTCGTGCGAAGTCCACGCAAATGAGAACGACTTGCGGAATTTCTTTCTGGAGACACGGCCGAACTTCAATACCGCGCAAGGGCTCGCGCCACTTGTTTCCACGACGCTCCTCAGTTCCCTTGAAGAGGCGCTGTTGCGAGAGGACGACACCGGCCAGCCTGTTCCAACCATTCGCCGCATCACAATCGACGTCGACCCGCTCCCGGCGCTCAACAGCGGCAGCACGGCAACGCCACGCGACACCGTGACCTTCGCCGACCGCACCGCCGCGCGGCTTCGGCAAGCCAAGCGCCTCGCCTTCACGTCCCGCCTCTCCCGTTGCGGAGAGGCGATCACCCTCCATCTGACGGATCTTCGCTACGTCATCCTGCCCGCGCTCGAAGAGGCCGACTGGTTCGCCGTCCGCCCGTCCGACACCCACCTCACCGACCTGGTCGGCATGGACGTTCCCTGGCGGCAGGCACAGCGCATTCTTGCCTACCGAAAGAGCCGTGCGCACAAGTTCCTGAAACCCGACAACATCCTCCTCTATGGCCCGCCCGGCACCGGGAAGACGGCGTTCGCCAAGGCGCTGGCCGCCGAACTCGACTGCGGCTTCATCGCCATCAACGGTGCCGACCTGACGGCGACCGCACGCGGCCGCGACGCGATTCCGCGCGTTCAGCAGCTCTTCGCGACGGCCGCGCGCCACGACGCCGTCGTCTTCATCGACGAGATCGACGCCCTCGGCTCGCGCGACACGGCCACTGCCGCGCAAGCCAAGGTCATCAACGCCCTGCTGACCGAACTCGACGGGTTCAGCGACAGCGCACCGCCCCTCGTCATCGGCGCGACCAACCACCCGGAAATGCTCGATCCGGCCCTGACGCGACCGGGACGCCTCCACGCGCGCATTCAGATCGACATTCTCCGCACACGCAGCGACCGCGCACGCCTCATCGACGTCTTCTGCGCAAAGACGGGCCTCGCCCTGCCCCGCCCCCTCCGTGCGTTCATCGTGCGCACGACCACCGACTGGACGCCCGCCAGCATCCTGAGCGTCCTGCGCGAGACCTTCGCGCACGCCAACGACCGCGCGCCCACGCGCACGGACTTCATCACGGCCCGCAATCAGGAATTCGCCGGACAGACGAACCAGCCCCTCACGCTCTCTGGCCGCACACGGGAATTCGTCGCTGTTCACGAGGCGGGCCACGCCCTGACGGCCAGCCTCTACCGCGTCCCCTGGGTGCAGCTCACCCTCGGCGGCACACGCGACGCGCTCGGCTTTCTCGAATGTTTCCGCAACGAAGACGGTCTCGGCCTCACCGAACGAGAGATGACCGAACGCATCGACATCGCCCTTGCGGGACGCGCGGCAGAAGAACTCCTCCACTGCGTTCACGACGGCTGCGCCTCCGATTTCGCCAAGGCGACCGAATTCGCCCAACGTCTCGTCTGCGGCGGCTTTCGCGGACATGACGAACTCGCCGTGGCGCCCGACACAAACCACGACACCGCCGAATGGGAACGCCTGCGTCCGCGCATCAACGAGATTCTGCGACTCCGCTTCGAGCAGGTCGCACGCCTTCTCGCCGACAACGAAGCGGCGCTCCGGCGCATCGCAAACAGGCTCGCCGCGCAAGGGACGCTCTTCCCGGACGATGTTCGCCCGCTTCTCGTCCCCCACCGTCTCGAACCGCTCACTTTCCAACCCTTGGCGTCTGCATCATGAACGACTGGCAACCAACCTATTCCGACGAGGAACCCGAAAAGGCGATTACGCTGTCCTGCGACCTGATCCAGCCCTACAGTTCGTCCACCAACGATCTGGGGGTCATGATGAACAATCCGCCCGAAGACTATCACGGCGAGGGTGCGCTTTTCTGGGTGGATGCCGAGCACATCTACTTTCGCTTCAGCTGGAAGACCTGGTACATCGTCGCCAGCGACAACGCCGAACTCTGCACCGCCCTCTGCCGTCGCCGCACAGCCTCCTTCACGATCTTCACGAACACCACAACACGCCGACACCCCATCCGCGTCATTCGACTCGAGGCCCTGCCGCCCGAACTCTTCGGCGCCGATGCGCTACGCGTTCCGCCCGCACGAACTTTCTCGGACGATCCGAAATCCTTCGACCAGGAGCACCTCGCCGTCGGCGATCTCGTCGCCCTCTATGAAGGGACGCCCCTCGTCTCCGTCCGGCACAATGCCTTCAGGGCCGACCTCTACGAAATCACGGGAACGCTCGTCATCATCACCTACTTTCCGCACGTCGGCGACTGGGTGCCCGACGGACTGCCCTTCAGCGCCGCCCGCGAACCGCCCTTTTGGTTTGGCGCCGATCGCTCCGTCCCGTCGCCCATCGTCCTTGCGCGTCAGCTGCAAGACGGCATACGCGGCATCCTGCCGCCCGATCTGCCCCTTCTTTCGCTCGTCGTCTTCAAGCACAACTGCCGCCTCACACGCGAGCGGAAACTGGTCGGCATCTGGTCTGACGACTACCTCGTCACGCCCGTGCGTCTGCAAGCCCTCCCCGATTCAGCGATGCCGACACCCGACCTGACGTTCGACGGCATCGACGTGCGGCCTTCGCGTGACCTCACACCATTCGCGGACGCGCTCACGCAACTCCTTCAGGATTTCTCGTCTGCACACGCAGACGCTTTCTAAAACACCCGATAAAAGGAACAGCCTATGAAACACAACCTCCTCGCCTTGACTCGCGTCATTCTCGCGCTCGTCGCCGCGAACCTGACGCTTTCCCTTGCACTGCTTGTCTGCGTGGATATCCGCTGGGCCCTTTGGCAAAGCGGTGCCTGCCTCGTCGGCAGCCTCTGGGCGCTCGTCCTTCTCACGCCGCTTGTCCGGCGGCTGACTGCGCGCATGTCCACCGCCTTGCTCGCCGGCTTTCTCGGACTGCTTTATTTTCTGCCGCTGCTCGCACATCCGCGTTTTCTTCGGTACCTCCTCGGCATCCGCACGGCGCGTCTTGTCCACACACATCTTCTCGATGAACTCGCACATTGCCCGTGGTTCGGATCTCTGCCCCCTGAACTTCTTCTCTGCACACCGGATGCGATTGACATTAACGCGCCCGTCCATCTCGCGTCCACATTTGGACTGTGGGCCCTTGTCGTCTTCTGCCTCCTTTGGTTCGGACTGGGCCTCTGCTTCTGGCAAGCCCATCGCCGCGCCACAACAGCAGAGCGTAAGCGGCTCGTGCGCCTCGGCGCGTGCGCGCTTCTGGCGCCTGTCATTTTCAACCTCGTCCGGCTCGTCGTCGCGCCGTTGCCGCGCATCGCCTATGCCGTTCCTTTCCTGTCCGTCGGCTTCTGTGCCACGGTCTCCGCCTTTCTCGCGCTCGCGCTTCTTCTCTCCGCCCTGCAACCCGATTCAGCACCCCATCCGATAGACGAGACCCAGCGACACGTTTTCGTCAACGGGCTTCTGGCGATAGCCCTTTTCGCGACCTTTGCGCTGGCCTTCGTGCCGCGACCGTCCTACCCTGTTCCCGACTACGTGAAAGACTATTGGCAGCGTCAAGCCCAGAAAGCAAATCAACCACGATACGCAACCGTCGCGCAGCCACGTGATCCCTCACGGCCCCGCGAATGGGAGATTCGCCTTGATCCGCAGTCGACAAAAGCCAACAGGTTCATCTGGAACGACCGACGGCTCGCCCTGCGGCTCGCCGAGGAACTTGCCCTGCCACAAGAGGAAATCGCGCGGCATCTCGCCGATCCGAAGCGTCGCTACATCCGGCTTCTGGTCACACGCGACGCGGATTTGGTTGAGCGGCTCAGATCCTCGGCCGCCGACTGGCGACTCATCATTTCCGAACGCTGACGCGACACGGACGGACGTCGCCCCAGTCCCAGTTCCGCACTCATCGCGTCGCGCAAGAGGAGAATCCTGCGGTCGATGTCCGACCGTGTAGCAACCGTCGGCGGCACGGCGCGGCTGTCGCGCGTCCGTTCGCGCCATTCCAACGGCGAAGTCGAGTAGACCGATTCGTTCATTCGCGTCGCCTCTATTCAAAAGCGGAAGACAGGAACTTGAGCCGCGCCGCACCAAACGCCGTCTTCAGCACGGGAATCGTCTCCATCGCCATGACGACCTCTTGCGGACGCGCAACGTCCTTTAGGGCCTGTGCCACAAACGCCAACAGAATCTGGCGTTCGGCCTCGTCCGCCAAGCGTCCCTCCACGATGGCATCAATCACATTGGACTGGCGGTTGTGCGTACGGCCCACGCGCAAGTAGCTGTCCGTGAAGACGTCCAAATGCCAGGGGAACGGCAGATCGTAGTCGCGCTTCGACGCAATGAGAATGTGCGTGAAGAACGAGAAGAGCTCATCACGGTTCATCCAAAGTCCGGGATGCGCTCGCATCGTGTGCACAATCAACCGTGCGAAGACCGCCAGCATGATCAAGATCCGCGTCTCGCCCGAACGGAAGTCACTAATCGTGCAGGATGGACTTTGGGCCAGATGCGCACGGGCCGCCGCCATGTCGGACGGCCACTGGCCCGCGTCCTGAAGGGACGCCTTCTCGCGCTCCAGCCGCGCGCGCAGAATCTGCCGCGACAGTTCCGAATAGTTCCACCGAAACGAGGACTTGAAGACCTCGCGGTTGAACTGGTTGGCCTTGAGCGTGTCCATGATCGTCAGCACACGGTCAATCGAGACGGCCCAGCGTTCCCGGCAGAGGGTGTCCTGCGTGTAGTAGAAGTTCCAGATCTGTGCGGCACTCTGCCACACGGCCTTGAAATCGACCGTGCGATACGACACGCCTTTCGTCCCGTTGCCGCGCACGGACAAGCGACTCAAGACGTCCTTGGCCCACGTCGCAAGACGCGTCCGCTCTGGCGTCTGAAACGGCAGACCGTTCGGCAATTCCCGCGCACACTGCAAGCGATGCGACCACAGCCGCATCTTCCGCGCCGACAAGGCCCCTTCGCCCAACAGTGCCTCGGCGAGGTCGGCGGGATTCAGCTCGAATGCGCCATCCGCCAACAGGGAGGCGAGCGCGGTGCGGACGGCGGGGCGGCTGATTTCGCCATACAGTTCAGAGACATTGTTCCTGTCAATGGCCGCGCACACAAAATCACGCGCAACGTCGGACGCTCGCCGCGCCGCACGCCGTTCGCATTCCGTGTACTTGGCCACAATGCGCATGTGCTGGTCGTCGAACGCGGCGACAAGTTCGCGGAAGATTGGGAGAACACGCGCCCAGAAATCTGCCGCGTCCGCGAACGCGCAACAGGACAGGTAATAGTCCGTCGGAATAATCGCCTCTGCAACCCCAAGCCGCTTCAAGAGGTCGGCGGCGGAAAGACGCGCGAGCCGCGCCGCATCACCACTGACAAGGCCATACAGCGTCTCGACGGCCGCGCACAGCTGGACGTGATCCGAAGACTGAGACAGCTTGCGCCGCAGCCGCACCATGCACTGTGCGACCGACTCCTGAACAACGCGCGTCGCGGCGGCATGCGTCGAGTGCGCGTCTGACTCACGGAGGATGACGTCCGAAATGACCGCCAAGGCCATCCAACGAGGCTCGAACGCGGCGTAGTCACCCGGTGCGTTGACATCCATCGCAAATTCGTGTTCGCGCGTAAAGGACAGCTGCGTGTAGCGGTCGTAGTGGTAATACTTGAGAAAGGGGATCTTCTGGCGCGGCGCATTGGAGATGCCGGAAAGCGGCAGGGTGACGTCATCGCGCTCCTCGATGTAGAGGCCGAGTTCGCCCGCCGCCACGGCACGGGCCGTCAGGGCCAGCGCGGCGATTCGGCGCAGGGCCTCCGCCTCGTTCGTCTTCAGCGGCTCGTAAATGCGACGCTGGAAATAGCGATGCATCTCCCAGTCCATCGCGCCCCAGACGTTGCCGCCGCCGCGTTCGTAGAGATAGCGCTCGAGGGACAGGCGGATGCCATAGACTTTCTCGCGCACATCCGGGCGGCTGACGTTGCGCGCCCCGGCGAACCAAAAGTCCGGCAGCATCGCCAACGGCTCGAACGTTCGTGCAAAGGTCGTGAAGTTGTCGGGGTTCTTCCGCACCGTGGCCTCGTCCCCCTGCTCGTGCACACGATGCAAGATGTAAATGTCGCGGAAGACCTCAAACCACTTCATGAGCACCGTGGGCCGCTTCTGCCGTGCGCATCGGCGGAACTCGTCCTCGGCAACGGCATTCAGCACGTCAATCTCCTGATGCAGGGTCAGGTTCCCGCGCGCCTCCTCAAACCGGTCGAAGAACGCCACAACCTCACTCGGCACACACGCAACGATTTCAGAGAAGAGGGAACAGGCGCGGTTTGTAGCTTGCTGGGAAGGTTTAATCATACTTATCGAACATAGCAAACCACCTTCATTGCGTGTTAATTCGAATTCGGCTTCATTACATTGTTATTTTGCCGAGACAATATTCATAATGTTCCCATTAGATTTCCAACGTCTAATTGACGGTGATAGCGGTTCAGAAATAAATTCAGGGCCAAATGTCTTTTGCGCCCAAGAAAACGCCTCTGCCAACATTTGAGAATAGGGCTTACCCATCAGCGATCGCACATCCATTTCATGCATTTCAACAATCGCCCCAGCCGCCGATTTTACAATGCTTCGATGAATTAGTAAATGAGGAGATGGATTATCCAAGACAAATTGTAAGACCTTGTGTTGTGAATCTATGCAAAACGCATTCGCACGAATTCCTATATGAGCCAGAAACTTTAACATTTCCCTTCCTATTTCACCAGCCGCAGATCCCGCAGGATACGGCCCTGGTTCCCAAATGTCGCCACCTGCCTCCACCTCAAACGAGGTTCGTTTAAACTCCTGCATGATATCATCCATATCCATCCAGTGTATCTTCGGCATCAACCATGCAACATCTTCTTTATCAAAATACTCTACCGCAACCATCCGCGCACCTTCATACCAATAAAAGTGATACGACCCATCTGACCATTTCGACGCCGACAATTCAAGATTCATAGGGGCAAGGTGTCGGACAAACGACAAGAACCACTGTTCATCATCTTCTGTGATTGCATGATCGAGAATACTATAGGATAGCAGTTTGTCGAGTTTCTTAGACAAAAAATAGGTGTCCTGAGATGTTCGATTCGCCATTTCCAATCGGTCTTGCAATTGCCGCATATCCAATATGTCCGAACACTTAAGACCCATAAGTATGAATGTCAAGAGAATGACCACGCCACCCATGAATTTTCTTGTCTTGGCAGAACGAGGTGGATCCTTAGCAGCGTCCCACCACTGCAAGCACCCTTGTATAATCACAGATATAACTGCAATAATTAGAGACCACATACTCCGTTCGCCTTTCTTCTGTCTTAAAGACTATCTTTTCCAGCAACAATCACCTCTGTCGCCACATCGATTATGCCTTGTTCAACCTTTAGCCATTGTTTCCGAGTATCATCATCCCTCAGATTGTCTAAATGATCCCCAAGTTCTTGTAGTTTCTTCACACCCACAATCGAATCGTGGGCCATTAAGAAAAACCGATCCTTCTTCTTCGTCCACCGTTTCTCTGGTTCCGCAAATGCAATATCAATATCGTGCCAATTCGGCTTTCCTTTGGAATCTGCAAATGACAACCCTTTATAATTAACAAGGTACGTAGCAAACAAATAGCGAGCATACCTGATTGACGTCCTATCAGCTTTCCTCTTCCGAAAGCGCCATCCACGAGAAACGTTCCCTCCTATCGCACGGCGATTGTAGAACATCCCAAGAAATGTGAAATTATTGTCCTTGAGTGCCGCCAAGTCATTGGGGACCTTGCCCGCATAACATTCCGCAATACCGCAAGAAACCTTGTTGTATTGGTTCGGTATCGGTGACAATGAGATAAACGAATACACATCGCTCGCCCAACGTCCAATCTTGCATAAACGACTTGCATGATACTCTTTCTGTCGTTCAATAAGGACTGTGTACCCTCGCGAATCAACAGGGATAAAAAGGCACTGCAAGATGCACTTTCCCTCTTTGCGCCCAGCACTCACAAATTCACTCTTCGCATGTGTATAAACTAGTTTATTCCAAAAATATGCCTCATTAAAGTCATGCTTATCAAGCATCGCAGCCTTCCGTGGGTGCGCCGAGTCTTTTCCCTGTATCGCCCTCTTCAATTCGCTTGGCAAATCCGCACACATCAATTTATAATCAACAACATTGGAGGCCAAAGCCCTCAACAACACCCTAAAAGACCATACCGCAATGAAGAAAATGAAACCGACCCCAACTACTACCAGCCAAGCAATATTCTCATTTAAGAATTCAGTAAAATCCATGCCTTCACATTTGGAATATTTTCTGTACACCCAGAGGGCCCCTGCACCCGGTGTCACCGTCCCTACGAATTGCGTAACATTGTTAATGTTCGCTATCATTTGCATCCCTAATTTCATTTCGACCTCCTTATGCTTGTTTCTCACGTAACATTCTAAACTTACCTAATAGCAGCATGAAGTTTCTTGATACTCCACACCATATGTTAGTTTGTATTATACCATAACTTTCAATCCGCAGGTTTTCAACAGTTTTGGCCTTGACTCCTTGACTTCAACCGTGTTTTATTACTGTGCCTTAATTTTGAATCTCCATCATCTCGCAATTCCCCATCGCCGTCAGCGTCTCGAACTTCTCGACCGTCCAGTGGTGCCAACGCATCAGAAAGCATTTAATAGCCGTTCCGTGTGAGACGATGACGATGTTTTCGGGCGAGTCTGGCCGCTCGAACTGACGGAAGAGCGATTCAAAGAAAACGCACATCCTGTCATAGACATCCGCGCACGATTCGCCGTCTGGAAACCGAAAGAAAAATCGTCCGCATTTCTCCCGTAGCACGCGATGTGACTCGCTCGCCTCAGGCGTCGGCAGATTCCCGTACTCCTGTTCGCGCAACGACGGATCCTGGTAATCAAATGCCGGCGGATGCGGAATGGCCGAAAGGAGTCCCTCTTTCGTCTCAAGCGTGCGCACATACGGCGAAGCGTAAACGCCAAACGACTCATCTCCAATCAACGCGGCGATTTTCGCACCCGCCTCACGCGCCTGTGCGCACCCAGCCTCCGTCAAATGAATCAGATGATCCGGCGTGTTGCTATAGACGAGCGGATCGACATTCGCGGCCGACTCACCATGTCGGACAAGAAGAATGCGTTTGGGTTTCATTGTGAGACACTCCTCGTATGCGCCATCAGCCCCACCAGTGCCCATTTCGCCGCACGGATCATCGCCTTGGCCGCCTCTTCGTTCTTTTCGTACTGCCGCTGGATGCGCCAATTGACAAGCAGTCCCATGCAAACCGAAAGCCAATACATATCGGGCGAAACGCCCGCCGCCAGCGCAGCCTTGCGAATGCGGCGTAAAAGCCGATAGACAAAATAGAAACGCTTGTCCTGCTTGCCGACAGACGACACCTTCGACGGCAAAATGCCCAACGCGCCGATGATCATCGCATCAAAATTCCTCATCAAGAGATGAATATGCGCCTCGTTCAGTCCTTCCGGACGGAACCAAAGCGACAATGCCGACGTGAACAAGACGCTAAAGTCATGCGCGATATAATCATGTCGCGTCATGCCGAAGTCAATCAGCCACGCATCCGCAATGCCGCCCCTTCGGCGCGTGTCGCCCTTATAGGTCTCGACCATGACATTGGCGAGGTTAAGGTCTCCATGCACAATACCTATCGGACACCTCAAACGACGCCGCACCTTCGGTTTCGCCAACAAATCGCGAACCGACTTCAGGACATCGCAAACCTCGGCGTTGTAGTAGGGATCGGACGGATTCTCGCGAATGCGATTGACCCAGTTGCCAATGAAATCCTCTGGTGGCCGTTCATTAAAGTCCGGGTTGGGATAGGAAGAGGCCGTCCTGTTCCCGCTCCACTCGCGGCTTGGTGTGACGCGGTGGATACGCGGAAGTATCTCGTCAAAAAGCTGGTTGAAGAGCGTCCGATAGCGCGACACGTTGTAATGTTCGGCATCGCCCAGGTCGTCAATCATCAATGTCTTCAGGTCTTTCAGCTCACGTCGTTCATTCTGCGTTCCCGCAAAGGTGTAGACAATCGCCGCATGCTCGGCATCCAACACCCGTTCACGATTCTCCACGCGCCCCGCATCGTTTGGAATATACGGACGGATAAAACGGAAATACCGTTCATACTCCATCGTCATGTCTTCCCGTGTGGAAATCTTGATGATCAAGGGCACCTGCAACTGATCATGTCCTGAAACCTTTACCGCCCTAAAGGTCGCCGACGTACTGAAGCCACCACCCATCGGCATCAGTTGGATTGTTCGTCCCGGAAACATCTCCAGACACTTGTAGGTCAGATACTGCCGCGCCGCGTCAAATGTCGCCTGAAACGCCTTGCGCTTTTTGGACGGAGCGAAAATGAATTTCACCAGTCCAAGAGCTTGAATGGTTCGCCATTCCGGCTCCCACGGACGCGGCGTCAACAAGCGCGCCATCACCTTTGGCAGCTGACGAAGTTCGTCTTTGCGCAAGAACCAGCTCGCGCCACTGCGAAACGAACGGGCCAATTCGCCCATGTCATTATGCGCCGAGCAAACGACAATCGGCGTTTTCGGGAAGAACCGTCGGATATGCGGCATCAAATGATACCCCGAAAGATCGTAGCCATCAGGCTCGCCGAACCGAAGTCCCAAAAGGGCCGCGTCATACAGTCGCCCCGCATCTTGCCGACGCTTGAGTTCAACGCACAGTTCAACGGTAAGGTTCTCGCTCCATCTCAATTCGATGATATCAACCGAGAAACGCGCGCGCAAGGCACGATTCTCCTTCAGCCGTGCGGCCACCACCGCAGCGCTGTCGTCAACGATGAGAAGATTTTTCATGGCTTCAGTCTTGTGCAGACATTATACAAAAACTGCCGACATTATAGCATCGCGACGGTGCTCAACACGCCATACCCTGCCGCGCCAGATGGTCTTCAAGCCACAGGGGGATGTTGATGCCGTGCGCGGTCAGCTGTCGATGGTAGTCGGCAAAGTCAAAGTGTAGGCGACGAAACTGGACATGGTTCGTTTCGGTGTCGAAAAGCACGTAGGTCGATTCTCTCGTGCTACGCGGATAGCCCACGGAACCAACGTTCACGATGTAACGTGCGTTTAGATCCAGCACGAAATCCTTGGGCGGGCATTCGACCGGAAGCGCAGAGGCCTCCGACTTGACCCATGAACAGGCCTCATGCGTGTGGCCGACGAATAACACCCGCACCTTCGGCGGCAAGGCCGCAAAGGCCTGATCCGCCGTTTCGGGCGTGAAGACATAGCCAAAGCCCGCCGACGTTCGTCCGAAGATCCGGCAGACGGTGCCATGCGCATAGGCGACTGCGCCCTCTTCGCAATAACGCGGCAACGCGGCGAGCCACGCGCGCGCATTCGCGTCGAGTTCGGCCCGATGGACGTCGACCGCCTTCTGCGCCCGGCGATTGAAGTCACGGTCGCTGATCTGCTGCGCCACGGCGGCATCGTGATTCCCCGCGACAACGATGTCGAAGCTTGCCCGCGCCAAAGCCTCGGCCTCGACCGGTGACGGGCCATAGCCGACGATATCACCGAGGCAGACGAACCGCGCCGCCCCCTGTTCGCGCGCGTCTTTCAGTGCCACATCCAACGCCGCCGGATAGGCATGGATATCCGAAATGACCGCAATCTTCATCGACGCATTCCGCGCGGCGGTTGCTCTTCTGCGGCCGGACAGGGCCGACGGCCTGTGTCAGAACAGGCCGCGCACCTTGCCCGTCTCGACGTCGACGTCGACGCGGCGGAAGGCCGGCGAGGCGGACGTGCCCGGCATGAGCTTGATCTCGCCCGCGACCGGGACAATCAGCCCCGCGCCCTGATAGAGGAGAACGTCCCGCACCGGCAGGCGCCAGCCCTTCGGCCGCCCCAGCAGGTTCGGGTCGTGCGAGAGCGAATACTGCGTCTTCGCCATGCAGACCGGCAGATGCGCCGTCTCGGGGTTCGCCTGGAACGCCGCGAGCTTCTCCGCCGCCAGCGGCTCGTAGTCGACGCCGTCGCCGCCGTAGATCTCCTTGACCTGTCTCTCGATGCGGTCCTTCAGCGGCTCGGCGAGGTCACAGAGGTACGCGAAGTCGTTCGGCGCGTCGCACGCCGCGATGACGGCCTGGGCGAGGTCGAGCGCGCCCTCCCCGCCCTTGAGCCAGTGGTCGGAGACGGCGAACGCCGCGCCCGCGCGCTCCGCGACCTTGCGGACGAGTTCGCGCTCGGCCGGCGTGTCGGTGTAGAAGGCGTTGAGGCAGACGACGGGCTGGACGCCCGCGCGGCGGATGATGTCGATGTGCGCGAGCAGGTTGTCGCAGCCCTTTTCGAGGAGTTCCAGGTTCTCCGTCGTGTAGGCCGGGTCAAGCGGCAGCCCCGCCTTGACCTTCGGCGCGCCGCCGTGCGCCTTCAGCGCGCGCACCGTCGCGACGAGCACGACCGCATCGGGCTTCAGCCCCGAGCAGCGGCACTTGATGTTCCAGAACTTCTCGAAGCCCATGTCGGACGCGAAGCCGGACTCCGTGACGACGTAGTCGCCGAGCGCGCACGCAAGGCGGTCGGCGACGACCGAGTTCTGCCCGATCGCGATGTTCGCGAACGGCCCCGCATGGACGAACATCGGCTGGCCTTCGAGCGACTGCATCAGCGTCGGCTTGATCGCGTTCACGAGCAGCGCGCACATCGCGCCGTCGACCTCCAGATCCCGCGTCGTGACGGGCGCACCCGATTTCGAGTAGGCGACGATGATCTTCGACAGGCGTTCGCGCAGGTCCTTCAGATCCGACGCCATCGCGAGAATTGCCATCACCTCCGAGGCGACGGTGATGTAGAAGCCGGACGCGCATGTGTAGCCGTCGAGCTTGCCGCCCTTGCCGATCTCGATGTTGCGGAGCCCCTGCGCGCAGAAGTCCATCGCCCAGCGGAACTGGATGCGGCTCTCGTCGACGTCGAGGCGCTTTAGGCCGCGTTCGGCAAGCCAGGCGTCGTCGTGGTTGCGCTCGTGCTGCATGCGCGCGTTGAGGGCAACCATCGCGAGGTTGTTCGCGTTCGTCACCGCGTCGATGTCACCCGTGAGTCCGAGCGAGAGCGACGTGAGCGGCACAACCTGCGCGAGCCCGCCGCCGGCGGCGGAGCCCTTGATGTTGAAGGTCGGCCCGCCCGACGGCTGGCGCACGCAGCCGATGACCTTCTTGCCGAGGCGTCCGAGCCCTTCGACGAGCCCCAAGGTCGTCGTCGTCTTGCCCTCGCCAAGCGCCGTCGGCGTGATCGCCGTCACGTCGATGTACTTGCCGCGACGGCCCGCGCCCACGCGCTTCAGGACTTTCGTCACGTCCACCTTCGCGAGGAACTTCCCGTAGGCGTCCCATTCGCCGTCCTGAATGCCGAGCTCCTGCGCGAGGTCGGCGGCGGGCCTCAGGTTCGCTTCGGCCGCTTCGGCAATCTGCCAGTCCTTCATCTTCGTCGGGTCAAGTTCCATAAGCACTTCCAGTCTCGTTGTTTCAAGTCTTGTTGTTTGAACGTTCAAATTGAATGATGCGCATTATACCACAAACAGCCCCGCTTCGGTTGCAACGGGGCCCGCAGATTTCGAGCATTACGGCAGCGTGGCGGACGCATAGCGATCGCGGCCCGCGAGATCCTTTTCAAGAATGATGTTCTCGAAGCCGTAGTCCGACATCAGGCGACGCAACGCCGCGCCCTGATTCTCGCCAATCTCAAAGAAGACCGCCCCGCCGGGCTTGAGCAGGTTCACCGCATCGCCAAGGTAGCGGTCATAGAATGCAAGGCCATCCGCCCCGCCGTCCAGCGCAAGGCGTGGCTCGAAGTCGCGGACGCGCGGATCGAGCGTCTCGCAGACCGCGCTTTCGATGTAGGGCGGATTGGACACGATGACGTCCACGCTCTGCGGCTCGTCGAAGTCGTCCAGTCCGTCCGCCACCGCAAACTTCACCTTCTCGGCGAGTCCGCACCGCACGGCGTTCGCGCGCGCAAGCGCAATCGCGTCCTCGCTCACGTCCGTTCCGAGAAAGACCGCCTCGCCCGCAAATTCCTTCGCGAGCGAGAGGATAATCGCGCCCGTTCCCGTCCCCACGTCGATGATGAAGGGGGACGTGGGAACGGGGGCTGGGGAACGGGTGGCAAGGTGGCGCAGGACGCGCGTGACGAGCTCTTCCGTTTCGGGGCGCGGAATGAGCGCGCGGCGGTCGCACGTCAGCGTCAGCGTGCGGAAGTCCCACTCGCCGAGGACGTACTGGATCGGCTCGCCTTTGACGAGACGCGCCATGCCGCGCCGCATCGCCTCCAGCTGGCGTTCGGAGACTTCGTGGTCAAGCGCGGACGCCAAAAATCCGCGCCCCGTCTTCAGTAGCCGGGCCATCAGGAGTTCCGCCGCGACCGCCGCGTCCGGGACGCTCTTCGCGTCCAGAAAGGCCGAGGCCTTAGAAAGGCATGTCGTCCACGTCACCGGCGTCAGCGGGGAAATCGGGTTCGGCGGGCGCGGGCACGGGTTCGGTCGAGGAGCCGTCCGCATTCAGGACTTCGATCTTGAGGCCCGTGAGGTCGACGAAGAACTGGACGCCGCGCGGCCCTTCCCAGCGGCGGCCGTCGATGACGAAGTGGATCTTCGCGCGCTGGCCCTTCTTGATGCCGTCCAGCAGCGAGCAGTTGTCCTTCTTGAACGTGAACTTGACGGGGTTCGGATACTTCGAAGGCGAATCGACGTCATTGCCGATGATGACCTCGCGCTTGGTGAACCCGTTCGAGCCGAAGCTCTGCGTCTCGTGGACTTCCTCGACGACGCCCGTGTAGTCGAAAAACTGTGACATGTGTTTTCTTTTCCTTATAAACCGTTAGGAGCGGCTATTATACCAAATTTGCTCCTACACTGCGGCGACCGCACGCCCTTCGCCAACCCGTCCGTCATTCAAGCTTCAGTTTCTGCCCCACGAGAATGCGGTCGGAGCGCAGCCCGTTCAGGGCCCGGATCTTGCTCATGGACACGCCGGTCTTGCCGGAGATGACCATCAGCGTCTCGCCCGGACGGACTACGTGGACGCGGCTCGCGCGCTCGGACGCCTTCTTCTTCACGACCGCCTTTGCCGACGGACGGGAAGGCGTCGGTGCCTGTTTCCTGTCCGATTTCGGCGCGGCAATGCGCGGCGCGAGCTTCGGCGCCGGCGAGACGGGCTTCGGCGCGCCATAGGCGGCGACCATCGTGTCGACGCTGCCGTACAGCACCTTCTGGAGATAGGGATCGGCCTGCTTCAGCCGCCCGGCGCGCGTGTCCGGGTCGTAGGCGGGACGCGTCTTGAGGTCGAGCTGCCGCCGGACGGACGGCATGGCGAAGAGCATGCCGCAGCGCTTGCGCCCCCGATTCTTGTAACGGTGCCACTTGTTCGGCGCACCGTAGGCGACGTGGCTGTGGCAGACGACCTTGTGGTCGGGCAGGCTGTACATGGCCTGCAGCTCCTTGACGAGCGTGCGGATCGCGCGAATCTGCGCGGCGGGCATCGCCTTGTCGTGGTAGCCGACGCATTCGATGCCGATCGAGAACTTGTCGACATCCTCCTTGCCGTTCCACATCGAGCGCCCCGCGTGGAACGCCTCGCGGTCACGGTCGACGATGCGGTAGACGGAACCGTCTTCCGTCACGCAAAAATGGCATTCGCCGCGATCCGAAACCTTGTTGAGGGAACTGCGCGCGGGTGCTTCGGTCGTGTGCAGCACGATGAGCTCCGTCGAGGCGCGAATGCGGCGTTCCGGATTGCGCGGCGACCGATAGCGGTTCGAGGCGTCGATGGCCGAAGCCGTGACCGAGGCAAGCGCAAGCGCGAGGGCGAGTAAGGCCCTCGTTCGCACACCGCACCTTGCTCGGAAGATCATGCCGCTATTATATCATATTCGATTACCTGTACTGTTGCGGGTTCTTCGAAAGCGCACACGCCGTCTCGACCGTGATCAGGCCCGCGTCGAGCAGCGCGTTCAGCGACTGGTCGATCGTGCACATGCCATACGGCCCGCCGACCTCCATCGCCGAATAGACCTGCTGGCTGCGCCCGGTGACGATGAAGTTCGAGATGGCGGGATTGTTGATCAGCAGCTCGCAGACGGGCACGCGCCCGTCGCCGTCGGCCCGGCGCACGAGGTGCTGGGTGAAGATGCCGCGCAGGACGAGCGCCAGCTGCTGGCGCACGCTCGCCTGCTCGTCGGCGGGGAACACGCCGACGAGTCGCTCGATGGCCCCCGCGCAGTCGCCGGCGTGCAGCGTCGTCAGCACCAGGTGCCCGGTTTCCGCCGCCTGAAGCGCCGTCCGGATCGTCTCCAGGTCGCGGATCTCGCCGACGAGGATGACGTCGGGATCCTGCCGAAGCGCGGCGACCAGCGCGTTGTTGAAGCTCGGCGCGTCGCGTCCGATCTGCCGCTGGTTGACGATGCAGCGGTCGGAGCGGTGGACGAACTCGACGGGATCCTCGATGGTGACGATGTGCGCGTTGCGCGTGTGGTTGATGCGGTCGATCATCGTCGCCAGCGTCGTCGACTTGCCGGAGCCGGTCGGACCCGTCACGATGAACAGGCCGTCCGTCGCGTCGCAGAACGCCTCCAGCATCGGCGGCAGCCCCAGCTCGTCAAACGAGCGAAACGTCGAGTCGAGACGGCGCAGGGCCACGGCGTGGCGTCCGCCCTCGCGAAAGACGTTGAAGCGGTAGCGCACGCCGCCGAGGGACGTCAGGGCGCCGTCCAGCGACCCTTCGGACAACAGCGTCCGGCGGATGCGCTCAGTTCCGTCCGGGCAGCCGGGCGGCAGCGTCAGGAGGCCGAGCTCCATCGCCAGGCGGTCGACGGTCGCCTGATCGAACGGACGGTAGCCGCCCTTCTCGACGAGCGTGCCGCGCAGGCGGAAACGCGGGGCCATCTCCGCCGCCAGATGCACGTCGCTCGCGCCATAGTCTTCGCATTGCTCAAAGAGATTCGTCAACAGGGCATCCATGATGATTCAACCTTTCTTCAGTCGAGGCCGTCGACAAATCGCTGCGCCTCGTCTTGCCGACTGCGGCGTTGCACGCCGATCGCCGACACGCGTTCGATGGACTGCGAGACGACGTTGGGCGACGAGCCGAGCCCCAGCGTCAGCCGACGGGCGAGATTCGTCCCGGCAAGTTCCGTCAGCCGAGCGCGCGCCGCACGGCCCCACTCGGACAAGGCATTGACCGGGCGCGCGCAGACGGTCAGTTCGGGCATCTCCGCCGTCACCGGGCGATCATAGAAATACCCGTAGGCGATGACGGCGATCACGACAACGGCAATCGCGGCGCACAGCAGGAAGACGAGCGTTCCGCATCCGCTGACCAGCGACCGCCCCGGCTTGCGACGACGCGGCGGCTTCCAGCGACGCGGCCTTTCGGACGGCGGCAGGTCGGGCACGTCACCCACGTCCACGACAGGGTGCGCCACCTTCACGGGCACATAGCCGGCAAAGGGATCTTCAGGCGCAGACGTGTCGGGGGCAATCGGTTTCATGAAGGGGTATTATAGCAAATACGCGGCGATGGCCTCCGAATGCGCCAAGGCGAGCCATCAACGGATGACAAACACGAGGCTCGGCCCTACGCCAAGGACGCGCACGCGCAAGTCGCGGAAACCGAGCGGCGGTTCGCGTCCCGAATCGTTCGCCTTGCGGCAGTAGACGCGCGCCTCGACCGTCGAGCCGCGCGGGAAACGGAAATCGGCCGCACACGAGACGTCCTTCTGCGTGCCGACGAGATCGGGCGAGAGATCTGCCGACATGTAGGTCGACACGTATTCGCCCATCGTCTGCCAGTCGCTCGTCGTGCCGTCGGGTCGAATCGCCCGATACTGCAGCAGAAGCCGCTTCTCGTTCTCGTTGGACGCATTGAGCTGGGCGAACGTGCCCGACAGTTCAAGACGGCGCGCGGCAAAGGCGTCCGTCCGAATCGCCAGACGACATTCGGCGTCCTTGACCTCGGCAACCGTGTCCGGCGAACCCGGAATCAAGACAACCCAGTTTTTCTCAAAGACGTTCGTGCAGACGTAGACACCGACGTTCAACTGCTTCGTGGCGTCACGGTTCGCCAACGTGAAGACCTCTTCGCCTTGAACCAGAAAGCGAAACGGCGATTCCGAGACGTCCCAGTTTTTACCGTCGGGTCTCGGCAGCCCGTCTACGTCAAAGGTCAGTTGAGACTCCGACGTCCGCATCGTGACGTGCCGATCGTTCCACTCGCCGAGTGCGGACGGATCAAGCGCGAAAGGCTCTGTCCAGTCACTGGTCAGCCCGTCCGCGCCCTGCGCCGACAGCGAAGCGAAAAGCACCGAGCCATGATCTGCCGCCGCGAAATCGTAAGAAGCGGACAAACCGCAGTCGGCGAACAGTCGTTCGTTGGTGACGACGGACGCCGCCACGTAATTACGCACGAGCGCAATGTCGTCCAGAAGAGCGCGTCCGTCTTTGGGTGTACCGATGACGGACGCGACAAGCAGTGATTCGGCACCCGTCAGCAAAACGGGAATCGGGAAGACGCATTCCGTCCATTCGGCGGCGAGCGTCGCCGACTGCCCAAGCACGTTCGTCTGGGAGCCATCGGACGAAAGCGTCGCCGCCTTGAGCGTGACGCCTGAGTTCTTCTCGCCCGTGCCACGCTTGGCCGTCACGACGAGCGTCAGGCCCTCCCCAGACACGCCCAGACTTTTCGAGACAAGGGCACCAGTCTTGTCGCCCGTCCCGATCTTGAGGGCGGACGCCTCTGTCGCAAGGGCCACCGAGACGCAGCGCGAGACATCCCAACCGTCCGCGCCCCGGTCTGTGTAGAGGCGAAGCTTTTCCTCCGTGCTAACGGCCACGCTGCTGTTGGTGGCCGGCGCGTGGGCAAACGTCTCGCGCCAGAGGATGTCGCCCTCCGCCACGGCGGCGAGTCCGCCAGATGTCGTGCGCGTCCACACGCGCAGCTTCACGTTCGTCGCGCCGTCTGGCACGTTCCAGCCGACGCGAATGCGCCCATCCGGCAAGCGCCCCGCGCGAATGCGTGACGGGGCCGCGAGATCGGGCGAATCGTCGTTCTCTCCATCCCCATCACTTTCACCCGAGCCAGTGTCGGACAGCGACACGAGAAACGGCTCAGTCCACGCGGACGTCTCATCACCATAGACCGTGCGCGCTTCAATCCAGAGGTTCGTGCCGCCCGTCGGCACGGTCACCTCGGCCGAATTTTCCCCAACGGACGTCACGTCGGACGCGGCGTTCGTGACGATGGATTCCGCCACGTAGGCACCGTCCGCGCAGATGGCGAGGTCGTAGATGAACGTCTGCTCGGCAGCGAAGTTGGTGAGAGAGTGGACGAACATGCGGTCGGTGTCCGCGAGCGCGGGCAGGGACACTTGGCAATCTTGCGGCGTCTTCGTGATGGCGACGTCCGCCACATGCGACGTGACGATGCCAGAGACGACGGCAATCGGCAGAATGCCTGCATTGACATCACGGGTCGCAGCACGGATGACAAGCGTATGCCCCGCCGCAAGATCACGCCCCAACGGCGGCGTGGTCAGCGAGCCGGAATCATGTGAGCCCCAGCCAATCAGCAAGGCCCCTGCAACAGGCGACTGGCGCACGTTCACCGCGTCCCAGTCGCCGAAACCGAGTGCGGCAAGCGCGGCTGCGTCCAACTTCTTTGCTGTCGTCACGGCGGGAACGCCGTCGAACGATTCACGCCACAGCGTCTCGGAATCGCCAATGCCGCCGACAGTCGCGGTGGTGAACGTGCGCCATTCACTTTCCGAAAGCCCTTCCGCGAGATCCCAGCTCACACGCACGCGTCGCGTCTCGACATCCACGACCTCCGTGCGCAGGTTCGTCAGCGGCTCAGCGCGAATCGCGTCGTCTGTGACGGTCACTTTCGCAAGAACCCAAGTTCCGCCGCTTTTCGTGTAGCCAATCTTCAGCTGTCGACAGGCGAAGTCCTCGGGAACGGTGATTCGGTCTAAAGGCTCGTTTTCGAGCAGCTTGTTGCTGAGTTCGGCCCGTGAGAAAAGGAGCGTATAAGCGGCCGTCACGTCGGCCCGCCCCCACACCTCGACCCTTGAGGTTGAATTAAGGGTGTTGCCCCAAGCGGACAAGGCGACCATGCGGATGTTCGCCTCGTAAAGCGGACTTTCAATGGACACGGCAGATCCCTTGGCGGGATCGAACTTTCGTCCACCGGGCTGTGTCGAAGACCGTTCTTTCTGTTCAGTCGTCTTTCCCAAATCCCACCCGTTCGTGTTGACGGGTGCGGCCGGGTCGAACGACACCGTCCATGTCGAGGCGTGGATCTGACAGGCGGCGAACGCACCGAGCGTGAATACGCCGAGACTTCCGAGATTCCTTCGAGCGACCTTCATATCCGACTCCTTCCGCCTGATTGACAGGCTTTGACGAGTGAACCGACACGCAAACAAACGCACACGAGAATCCGAGGGTCACAAGATGCAACCCAACCGACAGAACAATACCATTTTCAACCGCCGTCTGTCAAGCGTCACCCGCGCCTCACAAGCCGCAGGTCTGCGTGATGCGCAAATCCCCTACGCGCTGCTCGCCGGGGGCGTCTCGCTCCTCGCCTACCTTGCCGCCGGCGCCGTGTTCCTCTGATAAAGGAGGCACGCCTTGATGGCCTGCGCGAAGGCCCGGCCCATCGGGACTGAGCCGTAGTCGTTCGGGTGGCAGTGGTCGTGCGTCGCCTCGCCGTCCGCCGGGACCAGCCCGTCCGCCGACAGATAGCGCAGACGCGCCGACAGCGCCGAGCCCTCGGCCCGCAGACGGTCGTACACGCCCTTCATCGCCACGTTCGTCGGCAGGCGCCTCCCGTTCGGCTCGATGCCTTCGCAGACGAGAATCGGAACGTCCGGCCGCGCCGCGTGCAGCTTGCGAAGGAAAGGCTCCAGCCGTTCGCGGATCATGTCCGGCGTGCAGTTCCAGACCGGATCGACGAGATAAAGCGCGGCATCAATCCGCGCCAGCACGTCCGCCATCGCCGACTCCAGCCGCGCCTGGCCCGAAAAGCCGAGGTTCACGTAGGGCACGTCCGCCGCGCGTCCCGCGACGCTGGTGAAGCACAGCCCCGGACGGGACGCGCAGCCGCCGTGGACGATCGACGTGCCGTAATGGACGACAGGACGCCCGATGCCGCTCGGATGCCGCCACCGCGCCAGCTTCGCCCCTTTCGGCAGGCCGAGGCGGATGCTGCGGACGACGCCGCGCGTCGGCAGGTAGACCCGCACCGGACGAAGCCCCCGCCCCGGCATTTCGACGCAGACCGCATTCGTCGGGTTCGACAGGTCGGAAAGCCGCCCGTTCCGCACGAACCGCCACTTGCCGTCCACCGTGTCGTAGATGTCGACGCCATACAGGCCCTGCGGCGGAATGTAGGGATCGCGTCCGCGCTTCTCGTCCAAGACCCATTCGACCGCGAGCCGATCGGCGTCGGTTGCGAACAGGAAGTAGTGCCCCGTCGACTGGTCGGACATGGCGCGGACGCCCGCCGAACAGCGCGGCAGCAAGTCCGCCGCGATGCGTCCGTAGGGCTGGGGCGTGTTCGCAAAGCCCTTCGACTCCAGCGGCAGCGACAGGCCGTCCACCCATTCGAGGCCGTTCGTGTCGGCCTGCGACCGATCCGCCGCGATGCGCTCGTCGAACCGGGAGACGTCCGCAAAAACGCGCGGCGCCCCAAGGGCAACCGCGACAGCCAATCCAATCTGCACTCTTTTCATCATCTTGTTCTCCTTCTTGTTTCTGCCTGAACTTGTTTTTCCGAGACTTCCACGGCCGAATAGGGCGCGACGGCGACCGCGCGCACGCCGCCCGCGTCGCGCACGGTGACGGTTCCGGACGGCGTCGCGTTGACGATGACCGTGCGCCGCCCGTCGTCCGCGAGGTCGACGACGCGGTTCGGCGCATAGACCGCGACGATGCGCTCGGCGTCGCTCCAGCCCTCGAGGACGGGATAGCCCTCGGCCGGGCCGTGCGCGCGGAACCCGCCCTTCTGCAGCGCCGCGCGGTGCGCGTCGGCAAAGGCGATCCACTTGCGGATCTCGGCCTTCTGCGCCGCCGGGATCGTGTCCAGCACCATCGAGTACTGCACCGTCGCGAAGATGACGGACAGGATCGCGCGCGCCGCGTCGGACGGGTCGTCGGACGGCGTCCACTTCAGCATGTCGGAATGGACGACCGCGCGGCCGCCCGTCAGGCGCAGGTCGGTCGTGCGCACGCGGTTGGCGCGCGCGTCGCCGGGGCAGTCGTTCGCGCGCAGCATGTTGCCGTACGTCGCCGTGACCGGCCCCGCATACGGCTGTCGGAACTCCAGCAGCACGTCCAGGCGCACCGCCTTCAGCCGCCGCGAGATGTCCGCGACCAGCGCCTCGGCCGCCGCCGGGATCGACTTGAAGTCCCGTCCGCGGTAGCCTTCGGCCGCCGCCGGGTCCGCGCCGCCCGCCGGATCGTAGACGTTCGCGCCAAACGTGCGGAAGAAGTCGATGAAGTCGATCTTGTAGCCGTCGAGGTTCCAGCGCACGAGCCGGTCGACGAGCTGGTCGGCGAGGAACGCGCGCACCTCCGGGAAGCGCGGGTCGAGGATGCCGAGCCGATGCTCCCAGAACGGGCCGGACGCCAGATACTTGCCCCTGAAGGCCGCATAATGGCGGCTCCGCTCGTTCATGAAGGGCAGCGCATACCAGAGGACGTACTTCAGGCCCAGCGCATGGATGCGGTCGACGTGCGCGCGCATGTCGGGGAACTTCCCCGGCACGGGATCCCAGTCGCCGTGCGTCGTCTGCCAGCCGTCGTCCGCGATGAGCGTCCGCATGCCGAGCCGAGCCGCCTCGGCGCACTCGCGCTCCAGCGTCGCCGCGTCAAACGCGCGGTTGAAGGCGTACCAGGTCGAATAGACGCTCCCGTAGGCCGCCTCCGGCGCCGCCGCGTCCGCAACCGGCATCGACCGCCGCACCCAGTCCGCCGCGTCGCGCACGGCGTCCGACCAGTGCCGGTCGCGGAAGTCGAGCCGCAGCGCCATGCGCCAGTCCTTCAGCG
Organism: uncultured Kiritimatiellota bacterium; assembly: GCA_934675625.1. Lineage (GTDB taxonomy): Bacteria > Verrucomicrobiota > Kiritimatiellia > RFP12 > UBA1067 > UBA1067. The sequence goes on along the minus strand of CAKURH010000029.1, from coordinate 12,812 downwards.
GCGCCTCGGCCTCGGCGAAGACCTTCAGCGTGACGTGGAAGTAGAACTCGCCCGGCTTCTCGTGGACGATCCGCTGCGCGCAGTCGACCCTGCGGACGCACTCGCTCCAGGCCATCGTCAGCCGGCTGCGGTCGCCGTCGTCCACGAACGCCCGGACCGGCGTGCCGTAGCTGAACTTCGACATCTCGCCGGCCTCGAAGAGCGCCTGGCCCTTGCGCGTCGGCTGCCAGTAGTGGGCGGCCGCGCCCACCGGCACGTCAAGGGAGATCTCGACGACCGGCGGCACGGCCGCGTCCGCCGCGCGCGTCAGCGAGATGCGGTGCGTCTCGACGCCGCCCTCGGCCGTCGCCGCGTCCGCCACCCGCCAAAGCGGATCGGCGCCTTCGGCCAGCTTCACCTGGACGGGCGTCATGGGCGGCGGCGCAGGCGGCGTCGAGACGGACAGCGCGACATCCGCCAGCGGCGCGCCCGCCTGAAGCGTGCGCACGGCCGTCACGCGAATGTAGCGCGCCGTCATCGCGCGCCCGAGGTCCAGCCGCTGCGGAATCGGGTTCGCGGCGACGTTGTCCAGCCGACGCTCGGCCGCGTCGGTTCGCCACGACTCGCCGTCGTCCGAAAACGCGAAACGCACGACGACCGGCGTTCCGTCCACGTCGGCCTTGTCCGGCGTCAGCGTGACGGACGTGAACGTGCGCGGATGCTTGAACAGGAAGTCCCGGCTCGTGGACGTCCGAGCCGTCGGGATGCCGACGTTCTCGAACGACGGCTTCGGCGGCGCGGGCTCGCGGGCCGCCTGCACCTCGGCGACCAGCCTTGGATCGACGGCGTAGAATTCGCACGTGATGCGTCCCGGCGTTCCGCAGGCCTTCGTCACGCGAACGTCCGCCCGTGCGCCCTTCTCGATCCGGTCCAGGACGCGGATGCGCTTGACTCCGACGGACGCCCCCGTCGCCACCGTCCGCCCGTCCACAGCCAGCTCCCAGCCGTCCACGCGCTCGCCGTCCGAGACGTCCTCGCGCAGGACGACGACGTTGAAGCCGTCCTTCGGCTCGACGCGCGTCGCGAAGAACCTCTGGCGCATCGCCTCGAAGCCGCGCAGCGCCGCGACGTCCGCCTCCGGCAGAAGTCCGCGCCGGTCGGGCGCGATCCCGACGTTCATCGTGCCGCCGTTGCCGCACGTGCGCAGGTAGACCTTCATGAGGAACGCGGGCGAACGGACGAAGCCGTCGTGCGCCGCGTGCCAGAACCAGCCGGGACGCAGCGGGAAGTCGCACTCAGGCTGCTTGAAGAGCGCGCCGTTGACGTCGCCCTTGAACCGCGCATCCTCCCAGCCGGGCGTCGGTCCCTGCCCCCGCGCCGCCGTGGTCGCGCGCGCATCGGGATGCAGGTCGCCGGACTCGTTGCCCGGCCAGCGCAAGTCGCCCGCATCGCCGTCGTCGAACACGCACACGTCGGGGTCAAGCGCCCGGACCTCGTCGATCAAGTCCTGGAATCGGTAGTAGTTCGGCGGGATCGTCCGCCTTTCGCACGCGCCGCCATACCAGCCGTCGCCGCCGTTGGCGCCGTCGAACCACAACTCGAACGGGCGGCCGTAGCCGCCCGAGAAGAGCTCCAGCACCTGCTGGCGAAACGTTTCGCGATAGGCGGGCGTCGCATACGCCGCGCTGTTGCGGTCCCACGGCGAGACGTAGACGCCGAACGCCAGCCCGTGCCGTTCGCACGCAAGCTGCATTTCCTTGACGTAATCGCCCTTCCCGTTCCGGAAAGGCGACTTCGCGATGTTGTGTTCCGTCGTCTTCGTCGGCCAGAGGCAGAAGCCGTCATGGTGCTTCGCGACGACGATGAGACCCTGAAGGCCGCCCTCCTTGCCGGCGCGGACGATCTGGTCGGCGTCAAACGCCGTCGGATTGAACAGCTCGGGATTCTCGTTCCCGTAGCCCCACTCGCGGTCGGTGAACGTGTTGAGCGAGAAATGGACGATGCCATACCGCTCAAGGCCCGCGTCGAGGCGTTTCCTGAGCGCGGCGGACGGCACGGGGCGCCCTGCGCGCACCAGCCGGAAGTTGCGGAAGCAGAGCTCGTCCGCCGGCGCGGACACGGCGACCAGCAGCGCGACGAGATCCGTCTGCGCCGGATCGAACGACAGGTCGACGTCCGTCTCGTAGGCGTGCCACGCGCCGTCCCGCACGGCATCCAGGCTGACGCGGTTCTGCTTCTCGTTGGTGACGGCCAGGACCTGCAGGGCAAACGGCGTCTCGCTTCGGGCCTTCGCCTCGAACGTGAGCCGGTACGTGCCGAAGCCCGCCGCCTTCACGCGCGAGGTGAGGACGGCCTGCATCCCCGCATTCCGCTCGCATTGGCGGAGGCGATAGACGACCGCGCCGGTCTCGTCGCGCGAGCAGGCGTCCATCTTGACGCTCCACGAGGGGTGGCGCTGCCAGATGCTCCGCGTCGCGGCACGGTCTTCCAGCAGGTTGACGGGCGGCGTCGGCAGTCGCCGCTTGCGCGCGTCGGGACACGTCCAGCTGACCTCGACGCGATCCGGCGCCAAGGCGACCGTGCGCGGCAGCGCGCCGTCCGTCACGACGGAGAGGTCGAGCACCGCCGCGTCCTTCGGCTCGACGGCGAAGGACGGGAACGCCGCCGCGCGCCGTCCGGCGAGATAGAGGTTCGTCACGGCGAAGCGGTAATTGCTCGTGTTGAGCCACTTCGCCGCGTCGTTCTGGACGGAGACCGAAACGCCGTTCGTCACGCCGATGCCGCGCCAGCCGTCGCGGCCGGGAACGTGCGGCACGGAGAGGTTGCGGAAGCCGAAGGACTTCGGCAGGTCGCCCATGTTCCGTCCGCGAAAGACATAGCCGACGTAGGTCGCGTCGATCGCCGAGAGACTGTCGAAGAAGAAGTCTTCGGACTGGGGCTCGAGATCCTGTGGTCCCGGCTCACGCTTCTGGAGGCCCGTCCCCGTTTCGTTCCACTTGTTGTCGCGGCGCAGCGCCCCGTTGTACTCGTTCGCGATCACGCCCTCGTCCGCGCGGAAGACGTCGACGTTCTCCATCCGAACCCGGCTGTTCGAGCACTGCGGGAAGATCGCCTTGCAGGACGTGCCGATCGCGACGTTGCGGTAGGTCGCGTCCTTAATGCCGTTCACGACGAGGCCGTTGTCGCCGACATAGACCCAGGCGTTGTCCACGAGCAGGTTCCGGCCGCCGTTCGTGAAGCCGTCCGAGCACATCATCGTGGACAGGATCTTCACGTTGCGGAAAACGATGTTCCGCCCCCAGCTCACGAAGTTGAACGTGCGCGCGTCGACGAGCTTGACGCCCTCGACCGTCACGTCATTCGACTGGACGAGCACGAGGCCGCGCATCGGATTCTGCACCTGGTCATAGCGGAAGATGTCGCTCATCGGGTCAAGCACCATGCCGCGCCCATGCAGGCGGACGTTCGGATGGCGAATCTTCAGCCGTGCGTTCAGGACGGCGCCCGGCGCGAGATAGACCTCCTTCACGTCCTGCGGGACTTCCAGCACGCCGTCCGCGCCGGGCGCGTCCCGCCAGCCCTCGACGCGCAGCACGCCCGGCGCGCCGGGCGCGGGGATGTCTGCGGCGCTCTCCGGCGCGTCAGCGAAGACGGAGAGGATCGTCTTGTCGTAGTCGTTGAGCTGGACGCCGAAATAGGTCGGCTCGGTCAGCGTCACGGAGATGACGCCGTTGCGGAACGTGTGCTTCAGCCCCTTCCGCGCGGGGAAGACCTTGTAGCATTTCACGTCCTCGCGCACGGCGATGTCCACCGTGACGGGGCTGCCCGCGAACGCGAACTCGCAGAAGCGGCGGTTCACGTCGCCGCCGCGCGTCCGCCGTTCGAGCATGGACTTCTCGCAATGGTTCCAGACGACAAGGCGCCGCTTCGCGTCTCCCTGGCGGACGCGCACCGCATATGCCGCATCGCGCTCGATCGCCGCAGGGTAGTCGGGATAGCGCACGAGGACGTCCTGCGCCGCCGAAACCGCACACGCCACAAGCGAGAAAACAAGAATGAACAGGCTCTTTTCGATTAGGTTCTTCATAATACGCTCCTCCGGCACCAACAGGTGCAGACGGAGGGTATTATAGCACATCCACAATGGAATGGCCTATTTGTTCTTGGCCAAGAATATTATACGGAAACGGGAATTACGAGACAAGCGCGGCACCAATACACACAGTCAAGGGGTCTGCGACGCTGAACACATGCGCCGAAGAAACGCGCAGCGTTTCGTAGGGAAGGTCGCAAAGCGACAGTGAGCGCAGCGAACTGCCCGCAAGGGCCCGCGAGGATTTGAAGAACGGAGTCGCGGAGAGGCAAAAGGTCTCCGTGCCTCCCCACCTCCGCTTTCTCCGTGTTCAGCGAAAGCAATTTCCCTTGCCGTCGCTTCACCGATTTGACGGGTTTCGACGGAACGTGGTATAATTCACGCAGGCTTTTTGCGTGGGATGTGCCTCGTCCAAGGCCCGCGAGGCGTACGTTGCTCTTGCGGATTTAGAGTTGCGTAAATTTGCGAGTCCTTATGAAAACCGCATGTTGTCGGCTATATTACGGTTGGAGTGAAAGCGAGTGATGAAAATGGAACGTTCAGAAGTCGCCTTGTGTTCGGAAGCAGACATTCAGCGTCTGATTTTGACTATTCGCGGTCAGCAGGTCATGCTTGACCGAGACTTGGCGTGCCTCTATCATGTTGAGACGAAAGCCCTGAATCAGGCGGTCAAGCGCAATGCCGAACGCTTTCCCGCGCGCTTTCGCTTTCAGCTCTCGGCGGAAGAGATGTCCGAACTGGTCACGAACTGTGACCGGTTCAAGAGCATGAGGCATTCCTCCGTCGGCATGTCTGCTTTTACGGAGCAGGGGGTGGCCATGCTGGCGACGGCCTTGCGAAGTCCGGTTGCCGTTGACATCAGCATCCGTGTCATGGACGCCTTTGTCGCGATGCGTCGCGTGCTGATCTCGATGGCGCCTGTCTTTTCCCGGATTGACGCGGCGGAACGGCGCCTTTTGAAGCAGGAGTCTGCGCAGGCCCGGAATGAGGAACGGTTCGAGAAGATCTTCGACGCGATGAGCGACAAGTCATTCCCGCCTCAAAAGGTGTTCTTCGAAGGTCAGTTCTATGATGCGTTTGTCCAGATGAAGCGGTTTGTCCGCATGGCGAGGAAGGAGCTTGTGGTCATAGACCCGTATTTCGACGATTCGTGTCTGCCACTTGTCGCACAGAAACGTCCGGGTGTGGCCGTGACGGTTGTTGTCGGCGCGAGAGGACGTCAGAAACTGCATGATGTCGATGTCGCGCAGTTCAATCGCCAGTATGCGAATTCACTGACGGTTAATGAGTCGGAGTTGTTCCATGACCGCTATCTTGTCATCGACCAGTCAACGCTGATTCATGTTGGTGCGTCTCTTAACAACCTTGGCAAGAAGTGTTTTGCATTCTCGACGCTTGGCTCCGAGATTATCCCTGACATCCTTGCGCGTGCAATTCGGTAGGAAGTGTCGGTTGGATGAATGACCAGCCGTGGTGAAGTCTCGGCTAAACACGAATCCTCTGAGCCCCCTTTGTGCCAGAGGCGAAGCCGCGCCTTGCGGCAAGAGAACGAAGTTTGGTGCGAAAGAAGGGCTCTTCAAAGGGATTTGAGCGTCGTTTCGTTTAGCAATTCTTAGCCGCACAGGGGGCGCAAGGCGGGCGCAGAGAAATCGCTTTGTGCTCTTCACAGGTGCATGCGGTCGAGGGGTCTGCGACGCTGAACACATGCGCCTCCGAAACGCAAGGCGTTTCGGAGGGAAGGTCGCAAAGCGACAGTGAGCGTAGCGAACTGCCCGCAAGGGCCCGCGAGACGAATGAGGCACGGAGTCGCGGAGAGGCAAACGGACTCCGTGCCTCCCCACCTCCGTTTTCTCCGTGTTTAGCGAAAGCAATTTTTCAGGTCGCCTCTTCGCCCGATTTGACGGTGTTCGTCGGAACCCTACCACTGGGGTCAGACACTCGTTCACGGTGTGGCTTACTCACGTCGCTGCACCACGAGGCGGACGGGGCCGAGCAGCCCGGCCGGCTGAAGCGGATCGCCCTTCGCATACGGTCGGCAGGTCGTGAACGCAAAGTGGCCCTTAGGCAGCTTCCCATCGACATACCCTTCGGGGAACTCGCGCAGGAGAGGCGGCCCGCCGCCTTTCCGCACCCACGATCCGGCCTCCGCCTCCTGCTCGTCGCCGATCAGCCGGTTGATCCAACGGTTGGCGACGCGCACCTCGATGACGTTCTGGCCCGGCTTCAAGATGTCCGTCACGTCGCGGCGGAACGGGAAATGCCAAAGGAAGCCGAGATCCCGTCCGTTCACCGTCAGGCTGGCGATGTCGTGCAGATGCCCCAAGTCGAGCGTCCATGCGCATTTCGTCCGCTCGGCATATTCGGCGGGCACGTCAACCGTCTTGCGGTACGTGGCCGTGCCGGAGAAGTAGCGGATGCCCGGCTCCGGGCGTTCGTTCAACGGCGTCAGCGTGCCGAACGGCACAGCCCCCTCCGGCGCACCGCGCCCCTTCTGAAAGCGAACCGTCCAGCCCGTCGAACAGTCGAGCGTCGCGACGTTCTCCGGCGAACGTGCGGCGCCTGCCCGTCCAACGCCGCGCGCCGTCTGTGCGGGCGGGCGATCCCGGCGGAACACGACGAAGACGCTCGTGCCATGCGCAAGTTCCAGCGGCAGCTCCATGCGTCCGCCCGTCACGCGCAAGACCGGCGCCGGACGCCGCGTCCCCGTCTCGGCGTCCCACAGTTCGGGTTCGCCGACCGTGCGGAACGACGCGACGAACGTCAGCGGCGCCTCGGCCTGTCGCACGTTCGCGACGAAGTAGATGTCTCGGTCGTCCGTCCGGCGGTGAATCCACTGCACCGCCTCCTTCCCCTGCTGCAGCCGCACGAAGTCGCCGTCGCCCGTCGCCGCGAAGTCGGGCGCGATCCCTTTCGCGGCCAGCGCCGCACCGACCGTCCGGTGCAGGCACCCCCACGCGTTTTCCGCAAATGCCGTGACGGCGCGGTCGCGCGCCGCACGGTCGGCGAGGCCAAACGACCGCACGGGCTTCGGCCCGCGCACGACGGCGACGCCAGCGGCCCGAAGAGCCTCCGCCTTTGCCAGCAGGGGCGCCGACGCGATCTCGGCCTGCGGCAGCACGACGACGGCATAGCGGCGGCCGCCCGGGATCTCGGCAAACCCATCGACCGCGCGCACGCCCTTCGCAAACGTCCGCGCGTCGATGGCATTGAAGTTCCAGCCATACGGCGTCGCCGGCTGGAACGTCGGCGTGACGGGCGTGTCCTCGCGCGTGACGTACAGGACGTCCGTCACCGTCCGCCCCTGCTGCAGCAGGAACTGCGCGCGGCTCACGTAGTCCAGCCAGCCGCGGTAGAACGGCCACAGCGTGTTGTGGCGGTTGAAGTGGAATCCCCACGGGCCCACCGTGAGGCCAGGGCCGGTCGTCTCGTAGGCCTGGTGCGCGAAGCTGTGGAACACGAGGCGGTTGACGCCCTGGGCGAAGACCGAGTCGCCCTGCAGCTTGTGGCGCGCCGGACAGCTCGTCCAGGCCGCCGCCCGGTCGCCCGCCGAAAAAGACTCGGTCTGCACGTAGCGCTTGCCGTAGACGTCCGCGACGTTCGACGCGAGCTTGGCGTTGCCGACGCCCCACGACGGCCCCTGCCAGAACTCGCCCATCGGGATGTCGGCCCCGCGTCCCTGCAGCAGGTCGTCGAACGGCCCGCCATACGGCTCCAGCTCCAGGTGCACGCCGTCCCTGTTCGCGAGCCGGCGGAAGCCGTCGCCGTAGTGCTTGGCGTACAGGTCGGACACCGTCCGGCGGAAGTCCTCCAGGAAGCGTTCGCTCGTCAGGGCGTCCTTCACGTAGCGTCCCGAGAAGACCGGCAGGAACTTCACGAGGTCGTAGCCGCGCAGCGCGCGGAACTCCGCCGGCATCTCCTCCGTCCAGTTCTGCGGCCAGACCTCGTAGCTGTCGATCAGCGTGCCCGTGACGACGCCGGCAGCCCCCGCCGCCTTCGCCCGGTCGAGGATCGGACGCATCATGCCGCGCCACGCCGCCTCGACGCCGCGCCGCGACATCTTGTCGCATTCGAGGCCGCGCCCCTCCGGGTTCGCCGGATGGTTGCCGGACTGCCGCGTGTACATCGTGAAGCGCAGGATCGTCCACCGTCCCGCAGGGGCGTCCCATTCGAGCCGCCCGTCGGCCGCGACGGACGCCGTGAGATCGACGATGCGGTCGGGATCGACCGCCCCCTCTTTCGGCATCGACGGCATGTCGCGGACATGCGTCGGCGCCGTGGCGGAAAGGCCGTGGTGGAAGAACGTCTTCAGCGTCAGGTCCGGGATGCGCCACGCCGGCGAGAAGCGCACGGCTGCGATCGGCAGCCACCCGCAGTCGCGCGGCTCCAGGCGGAAGAAACGCGACGTGACCGGCGGGAACGCGGCGTCGCCGCCGTCCTTCACGACCGGGGGCGTCACGCAATGCTCCTTCCAGTCCATGCCGTCCTCGGAGACGAGAATGCGGTAGCGCGCCCGGTTGCCCCACGGCGGCTGCGACAGGTCAACGCGGACGCTGCGCATCTGCCGCCGCTCCCGCAGCTCGAACTCGATCGCCTCAGTCTCCTTCGCGCGCGACGGGTTGAACATGACGCACGTGGACGACCGACCGTCCCACAGCGTCTCCGGCGCATACCGATACTGGGCGTGCGGGAAGCCCGGCGGGAACGTCAGCGACGAGTCATGCCGGATCGTCGTCTTCACGACGTCGGCCTTGAAATCGTAGCCGTCGCCGCAGATTGCCGGAAACGCCAGAACCGCCACGTCCCGGACGTACTTCTCCGGCCGTTCGCATTGCGCCAGCGTCAGCGACAGGCGACGACCGCCCGTGACGGTCGTCTCGGTGAAGCCGAGGCTCTTCATCGCCTCTTCGGGACGAATCCACGGCCCGCCCGACGAACTCCAGCCGGGGCAGTTGGCGACGGACAGCTCCAGCCCCAGCCGCTTCGCCTCTCGGACGGCGTGGGCGACGCAGTCGAACCACGCGGGCGACAGCGTCTTCACCTTGCCCTTCAGTCCGCCGCCGAAGCTGCTGACGTCCAGGATCGTCGCGCCGCCAAGGCCGGCTCGCTTCATGGCCTCCAGATCCCTGGTGATGCCCACGTGCGTGATGTTGTTGTCCACCCAGTGCCACCAGGTTCGCGGACGCGCCTCGGACGGCGGATTGCCGAAGCCGTCCTCCAGCGTTCCGGCGCAGACAGACGGCAGGGCCGTCAGCGCGCATGCGCCGACGGCCAGCCCCACGAGTCGCGATCTCGATGCCATTGTGACCGTGCCCTTCCTATCGGAGAATGAAAAGGACGCCGCGGCTCGGAGTCGAGACGGTCACCGAACCAGGCCCCGTGAAGAAGTCGGGATAGTCCGCCGCCGAAACCGTCACCGTCCGATTCCCGTCCGCGTCACAGGTCGTGGCGCGAACGCGCTTGCCGCCCAGACAGAGCTTGCGCACCGTCAACGCGCCCGGGTAGTCGAGGCGGACCTTGGCGCCAGCCGCGACACGCAGTTCCAGTTCCGCGTCAGCCGAGGGCGCGGCCTCGACCTGAGCCTCGTCGATCCACGCGAGCGACACGTCGTCGACCAGCAGGGTGGCGTCGCGGACGCCCGTTCCCTGCAAGCCCAGCACATACGTGCCGGCCTCCGGCACGCGGAAATTCCAGCTGAAACGGAGGAAGTTCCGGCTCTGCTCGTCCTGCTTCGCGAACGACGTCCGCCCGATCTCGTTCGTGACGACGGCGCCGTCCGCCTGCGGCTGAAGCCACCACGCGCGCAGCGGATTGCCGGAGAAGTCCGAATCGGCGGCGCTCCCATACGGCGCGTGTCCGTGCAGGGTCAGGCGATAGACGCCGGCGACCGGGAAGGTGACCTGCTGGCGCACAAGGCCCGCCGCCCGGATGCGCATGTAATTGCTCCCGGCGAAATAGCTCCGGGAGAAGACCGCGTCGTGCGTAGCATTCCCATACCAGCCACGGGCGACATGATCCCCTTCGCTCATCCAGTTCCCGTCATCCGAAGTCATGGAGACTTCCTGTTCGAAGCCGCCGTTCGCCAGCAGGTCGCGCGCCGGCACGATCTCGAAATCGTCGGCAATCAGGATTGTGTCCGCCTTCTGCGCAAAGGCGAGATCGACCGCAGTCGGCTCCGTCAGCGCAAAGCCCGTCGGCCACGTGACGACCGTCGCCGCGCGTGCCTCCTGCGTGACCGAGCCAAGCGCGATCGGCGTGCCGCCCTTCGGCGTCACCGCGGCCGTCAGGGCGGCCGCCGCCGCGCCGACGTCACCCCACGGGTGGCGCTGTCGCGCGAGGCGGGCGCGGACGCGATAGGCGCCGGCCGCCAGCGTCAGGTTCGTCCGCGTCAGCGTCCCGCCGGCCTTGAAGAAGCAGACGGCCGCCGCGCCCTGTCGATAGCCCAGCGCATCCCAATAGCAGGAGGTCGCGTCCATCGCCCCCGGCGTGACGAGCGCGACCGACGGCGCGGCGTCCGCCGCCCGCCCCGCCGCCTGCTCGAACTTCCAGCCGGCCGCCGAATTTCCAATTGCCGCCGCCGAGAAGCCCGGCGCCGCGAGCGGCCACGCGAAGTCCTCGAAGTCGCCGTTCGTCAGCGCGTTCGGCGCGTCCGGCTCGTCCGCGACGCAGACCATGCGGAAGCCGTCGAACTGGGCGCCGGACGTCTCCGCCGCCGCCACGGCGCTCCTGAGCGCGAGCGCATACGTGCCCGCTGTCAGGCGCGGCGTACGGAACCGGTAGAACCGCGAAGGCTTCGTTTCGACGCAGACCGCACGGCCGACAGTCCTCTCACCCATCGTGTCCGAGGAAAGGACGACGTCAACATAAAGCGGCTGATCGTAAAACTTGCCGTCACGGCGGCACGAGAAGCTCAGCTCGTAGACGCCGTCCGCCGGAACCGTCACCGTCGCGCCAGTCTCGACCGTTTCCCAGTCCGCATTTGAAATGTCGGCCGCGATGCCGACGTTCGCGCCCGCCTCGAGGCCCGTCGGACGTCCCGGCGCGACGAGGCGCAGGACGCCTTCCTCGACGGACAGCTTGGAGACCGCCGCCGGAACGCGCGCAAGCGACACCTCGCCGCGTCCGCGCTTGACGAGCGAGCCGGACTTCGCATCCGCCGTCACGCGCACGCACAGTCCTGTCGCGTCCTGATTCGCCGTCACCGTCTCGCCAGCCTCCAGCACGAGCGGAACGGGCGTGTTGACGTAGGCGGCACCCGCGAGACGCGCTTCGCCCGCAAAAGCCGCCGTGTCCTGTGCGGCCGTCGAATGGGCTGCTTCGTTGCCCGAATCGGCCGTTCCGCCGCGCGGCGTGACGGGCGACGAGGCGACGACGAGTCGGTCGTCCGTCATCGGCTGAAGATAGGCCGTCGTCGCACCCGCAATTTCGAGACGGCCGTTCCCGACAACCGAGGCGTCGTAAGCCGCGCCGTCCGTCGAGACGCGCGTGGTCGTCCCGTCCTTCGTGACGAGCGTGACGTCGGGGGTTTCCGGCTGCAGTCGCCACTTGGCCATGAGGTGCGCCTCGATTGCCATGCGCTGCGCCTCCGTCAGGCGATTCGTGAAGACCAGCACCTCGGACAGGAAGTCGCCGCCGACACGGTTGCCCTCGACCTCGCCGCCCTGCCCGCCCGTGGCGGCCGACGCCTGGTAGTCGTGGTCGTTGAAGAAGCAGTCCGAGCCATCGACCGTCAGTTCCTGCGTGACGAACTCCAGCAGATGGAAGCCGAGCTTGGCCTTTGCCGTGTAGCCGTCAACAGCCACGCCGTTCTGGAAGGTGCGCCCCGAACAGATCGCGTGATTGGACGAATGCCAGAGGGGCGTTCCCTTGACCAGGGTCAGGGAACTGTCGTTCGGCGAACCCGGCGTGGCTTTCGCGCTGTCGTTGCCGTGCGAGCCGAGAAGGTAGCCCCAGCTGTTCGTGATGCACTGGACGGCGAACAGGTGCCGGATGCCGTCGATGCGGTTCGTGCCGCCGTCGGGCGTCCGCCACATCATGTACCGTCCCGTGCGGCCGCAGCCGAAGTTGACGACCGAGCGTCCGTCCAGCGTCTCGACGGACGGCGCACGCGTCTCGCCGTCTCCGAACGTGAGCGCGCGGCTGGCGACGGCGCGCGGATACGTGCCCGCGTTTCCGGCGGTAACGGCCTCCAGGTCGCGCACGTCATACCACGTCTCGGCGTTCGCGACGAAGTTCGTCGTCTCCGAGCCGTCGGCGTTCGCAACGACATTCGTGGTCACGGTCGTCGCAATCGCGTGTTCGCGCGAGGCATCGACCCAGAACGCGGCATCGGCCACTGCGTCCGGCGGCGGAAATTCAAGGCCATCGGCCGACGTGACGAAACGAAACTCGCCCGTCCCGGCGCCGGTCTTCAACGCGAAACGATCGCGCAGCAGCAACCTGTCGGACGGCAGGACATACGTGCCGTCGCCACGCTTGGCGAGGCCGTTCGCGGCCGACGAGACGGCGACCGCCTCCGTTTGCGTGACGACGCAACCGCCGTCCACCGCCACTGCAGGATGGTCGCCGACGCCGGCGACAAGAGTCGCCGCCCCTGCCGCGCCGGCCAAGAGTGCCGTGCCGGCCAGGAGGCTCGCACAAGCCGTTATCTTCGTTGCATGATCTTCTTTGTAGAGTAGAGACCCACGCCTCGGCTTCGCCGATGCGACTTCCCCCTCATCAAACCGGACGTGCGGATTTCCCG
>CAKURH010000028.1 GCA_934675625.1 uncultured Kiritimatiellota bacterium | reverse complement strand
TCGCCGACCGCCGAGTAGAACGTCGCGCTGTCCTCCTTCTGCCAGCCGTCGTCAAGAATCATCGTCTTCATGCCAAGTGCGGCGGCGAGGCGCGCCTCCGCCTCCAGCGGCTCGGCGCGGACATCCTGGAGATAGGCGTACCATGTCGAGTAAAGCGGCTCGAACGCGGCCTCCGGAACGTGCGCCGGACGAAAGCCGTTCACGCGCGAGATCCAGTCCGCCGCCTCTCGCACCGTGTCGGGCAGCGTACCGTTCCGGCGGTCGACCAGCACAGAGACCGCATACGCCCGCATCGGCGCCGTTGGCTGCGCGAAGAACTCGCAGCGGGCGATGACGTCGCACGTCTCGTCATCGGCATAGAGGCCGAACGCGACCGGGCGCATCGCCTCGGACGCGGCGAGGGCGACCGGCGCGCGCTCCACCGCATTGAAGCCAACCGCGAGCGGCAGGTCGCGCGCGAGCTCCGAGCGGTACTTCGCGCACCATCCCCACCAAAGCTTGGGGCGAAGATGCCGCGCGTCGCCGTTGACGGACGTGTCGCTCGTCCAGACGTTCTGCACGCCCGCGCCGCTGCCGCGCAGGTAGACGCCGAACGGCGGCGGGTTCGTCTCGGCCGACGCGGAGATGCGCACGGTCACGACGTCTCGCCCTTCGTCCGTCGAGGCCGAAACGTCAAACGTCCACAAGCCGGGATCGTCGCACGTCACCTCCGCAACACCCGCGAAGGCCGTCCGGACCGTCGCGACGACCTTCGCCTTGTGCTCCATGTCCGTCGCGCCGAGCGTCCCGGCGGCCAGCGCCGCAGCGAGGGCCGAAAGAGCCGCCTTCCTATTCGATGACCATGCCATCCTTCACCAGCCTTTCCCTGAGCTTTCCGTAGTCGACGTCCTGCACGGCGCAGCCGCCCGCGAGGGCCTGCGCCGCCGCCGTGCCCGCGACCTGCCCGAGCGCGAAGAACACCGGCTCCATGCGGATCGACCCGTAGGCGATGTGCGAGGCCGAGAGGCAGACGGGCACGAGCAGGTTCGCGCACTCGCCGCGTCTCGGCACGAGCGCGAGGTACTCGACCGGATAGGGGCGCGGAAACCCGTGGTCCTGCACGTCGCCCTCGTTCGCGACGCGGCCGTCGACCACATGGCGGCGCACGTTGTGCGAGTCCATGCCGTAGGCCGCGCACGCGACGGGGTGCGGCACCTGGCGCTGCCGGCGGCAGTCGCGCTCGGTCATCACGTACGCGCCGACCATGCGCCGCGCCTCGCGCACGTAGAGCTGGCGCTGCCAGCCGTCGCCGTAGCCGTCCGCGAACTCGTCGCGGCACGTCCCCCAGCGCGACCAGAACGCGCGGACGCCCGCCGGGACGCGCGGATGGTTCGCGAGCGTCCAGAAGAGCCCCCGCTGGTACTTCAGGTGGGCGCGCACGATCTCCTCGCGCCGCTCGTCGGACGCCTCCGGATAGTCCCAGTTCGCGCCGACGAAGTCCGTCGAGAAGCCGCCCCGGCTGTTCGTGTCCGTCTTGCGGTTCGGCATCGCGGCGAAGTTGACGAGCGCCAGGTCCTCCCCCGCCTCGGCGAGACGGAAGAGGATCTCGTAGTCGCGCGCGTCGTAGCCCTCCGGCTTCGTGAAGGGGATGCGGTTCTCGGGGATGTCGGTCAGGCACGAGCGGAAGCAGTAGGCCTGCACGCGATGGTCGCCAGAGCCGTTCGGCGACTCGCGTCCCAGGGGCTCGATGCCGCGCAGGAGGCCCGACGACGGGTCGCCCGGCACGACGTAGGGGTCGATGCGCACGTGGATCTGGTTGTCCCACGCCTTCGGGAAGTCCGCCGGATGCCAGCCGGACTGGACGCCGTTGACCGTCTCGCCGTAGACCGCGTTCGCCTCGCGTCCGACGGCGTACGAGACGCCCGCCGCCGCCATCAGGTCGCCCTCGTAGGTCGCGTCGACGAACATCCGCGCGCGGAAGACCTTGCCTGACTTCGTGCGGAGCGAGACGATGCGCCCGTCCGCGACGATGACGCCGCCGGGGCCGCGGTCGAGCCGTTCGCCGCGACGGACATCGAGCCCCTCGCGACGCTCCCACCCCTCCAGGACCTTCAGCGCGGCGGACGGCTCGAACGTCCACATCGCGTCCTCGTCCGGGTCGTTCGTCGTCTGCCCGCCGGCGCGGTAGTCCTCGCGCCGCTGCCACGTCCAGCTCTCCGGCTTCGCGTAGTGCGCCTTGACGGCGCGGTAGAACTCCCGCGCGATGCCGCCGAACGCCCGCTTCACGCCGATGTCCGTCTGGCCGAGGCCGCCCGTCGTGAGGCCGCCGATCCGCCGCGTCGGCTCAAGGACGACGACGTCCTTCAGCCCGGCGCGCCTGGCCGCGACGGCGGCCGCGAGGCCGGCGGACGTGCCGCCGTAGACGACGAGGTCGAACGTCCGCGACGGCTCCGGCAGGATGCCGGGGAAGGCGCGGATCTCCGCGTGCGGCGAGTCGCCCCGGGGTTTCGACGCCGCGAAGAGCAGGCGGCACCCGTCCGGCTCCGCGAGGACGAACGGACGCTCCAGCCGCTCGATGTCGCCGCGCGGGAAAAGCTCGCCCCGGTTCGTCCAGCGGATGCCGTCGCGGCTCTCGAACGTCACCAGCGCGCGGTCGGACGGGGAGTAGAACCGGCCGTTGTCGTGGATCGAGCAGCAGATGACGTCCCCCTCCAGCCAGAGGCAGGGGTCTTCGCCGGGGAAGTTCGCGCACCGCACGGGGAATATGTCCTTCGAGACGACCTTCCACGGGCCGAGCGGCGAGTCGGCGACCGCCGCCGCGCAGCTGTTGCGGCAGTGGGGCCATTTCGCCGCCGGCGGCCAGCCCCACTTGTAGACCATCAGGAACCTGCCGTCCGGCATCCGCACGACCGCCGGGTTCGACGCCATGATGCAGTCCTCCGACTCCGGCAGGACCGGGCGTCCCGTGCGGTGCCAGGGCCCCTCGATGCGGTCGGCCCAGGCGACGCCGACGCGCTGGTTCAGGCGGAAGCTCCCCTTCGACGTCCCCGACGACGAGACGCCAGGCCGCGTGCCGTCGGCGAGGTCCGAATGCGTGCCCATGTAGAAGAGATAGTACTTCCCGCCGTCGACGAGCACCTGCGGGTTGTGCACGACGTCGCGGTCGAAGTCCCCGTCGCGTCCCGAGCCGGGCAATATCGTCTTCACGAACCGATAGGGGCCGAGCGGGCCCGTCTCGGAGACCGCGAGCGCCGCCTCGCTCCTCGCGCACCACGCCTCGAAGCCGTCCGATTCGCGCCACCGCGAATGCACGAGCGCGAATCGTCCGTCCGGCAGCGCCACGGCGCTCGGGCACCAGACGCACCACCCCGGCTCCTCGTAGACCTTGACGCCCGCCGCGTCCGCCCGCAAACCGATGGCCGCCATCAGGCCCAACATCGCGACAAATCCTCTCACTTCGACATCCTTTCCTGATCTTCACATTCAAAGTCAACGGCGGCGCGCTCTGTCAGCACACATGGCGAGTCATAAGCCGGCACGTGGACGAACGAAACGCCCGCCGAATGGACGATCTGAAGTTTCGCGGGAAAGGCGTAGACCGCCCCCGTAAAGAGATCGATCCAGACGGGATCCTTCAGAGGCGCACCCGTCCATTCCAGCACAATCGGGCGCGTCGTGAAATCGTCGGACGGAATGCCTGCGCGCGTGAGATTCTCCAGCCGCCAAGTCCCGTCCGCCGACTGTCGATAATCCAATTCGTTCAGGCGAACCTCCGAGACTTCCCACGACTTGCCGAGCAGACGCTTGTTCACGTCCACCAAACCCCGTGTCCAGAAAACGAAGAGCGGATGCCGCGCATCCTTTGCGTATTCGTAGAGCGCAAGCGTACGGTCGCACGTCGAGACGCCGGGCTGACGCACGCGCACGAGCGTGTCGTCGAAAAGCGAGGCGACATTCTGCACCGCGTAATAGGCTTTCTTGACCTGATAGACCTGACGGTTCGCGTTCGCGCGCAGCAGCCCCTTGCGGTTTTGGTAGACATACGGCGCATGCGGCGGACGATACTGGAGATCGCAAATCGAATAGACGGTGCTGCCGCAGTCGTGGCCAAGGTCTCCGAGCATGCGGCGCATGTTCCACTTCGCCTGCGAGTTTTCGCTCCACGGATAGAGCCACAGCGCAAATCGGTCGCTGAACTCGGACGGGCAACCGTTCTCGCCCTGCCGCATCCTGGCCTTGGGCGCGTATTTCGCACAGATTTCCTGAAGTTTCTTGACGCGCGCATAAGATGAGTCCGGATTCACCGCATAGCCGTGATAGACGAACGTGTCGAAAAGGTCGATGCCGCCGAGTTTCGCGATTTCGACGAGGCAGGTCTCGAAAAGCTCCGGCTCGTTGGACGCGAGCGAAAGTCCGTGTACGCGGCAGTCGGGGATGAGACGCTTGAGGATGCGCGCCGTGCGCACGCACAGGTCGGCGATGACGGGCGGCGGATTCATCCCGCCGTTGTCCGGCTCGTTCCACGTCGCAAAGTCACGGATGCGTCCCTTGTAGTGCGTTGCCAATGTCTCAACCCAGGCATCCCACTTCGCCAAGCCCTCCGGTGTGTCCGGCGTTCCGTTCGCGAGACCCGCGCCACCCGCGCCTTTGTAGATGGGATTGCCGTAACTGATGTCAAGGTAGACGTTGATGCGGTTCGCGTTCGCCCAGTCGACGCAGCGATCCAGCCACGCGAAGTCGAACTCTCCGGGCTTCCTCTCGCATTTCGCCCAGCCGGCGAACAGACGAATCTCCTTGATGCCGAGCGGCACGATGTAGTCCTTGTATTCGCCGAAGTCGGTGAAGTCTCGGTCAAGGCATTCGCAGCCGAGCGTCCAGTTCGACCCGTGAATCTCGTTCGCCGTGCGCGGGCGAAGCGTGCCGAGGCGCGACAGCTCGACGCGCAACGGACTTTGATTGCGGCCGTGCCCCGTCTTGATCGGCGCAAGGTCGATGCCGGCAAACGCCGTCTTCAGGACGGCCGTCTGGACAATCAGCATGAGAGCTCTTTTCATCACGATCCTTTCGTTTTTTTCAGCCGAAGCGATCCGCTTCGTTGCGGACGTCGGACTCCTTCAGCGCATGGCGTTCAAAGAGGATCCGCCTCTCCCAGACTCCCGCGTTGTCCGTCTCGAACGGAACGGCGACGACAAGTTCCTCGGTATTGACGTCCTTGCCGATCCGCCCCTGGCGGGTGTCCGCGAGATGCCAGCCGGGCGGCGCGAAGAGGTAGACGACGCCGCGCTCGCGCCGCGGCCGCCTCACCGTCACGGCGAGCGTCCCGGACGCCGCGTCCCACGCGCCGGCGGCATCGCGCCCCGTGAACGCGCTCGACGTGCCGATCACCTGCGGCGTCTTGCGGCAATCGACCAGACGGTAGATTCGGACGGATTCGGGCGGCACCGTGACGGCGACTTCGTCGCGGTGCCGGTTGCGCATCCGCGCGTCAAAATAGTCGAAGAGGACGAAGACGCCCCTGCGGCGCAGCGTCCGCCGAATCGGCGACGGGCCCATGTTGACAACGGCGAAGACGCTCGCGTCCGCGAAATCGTACCGCAGGACGGACGGCGGCTCGCCCGGCTCGCCCGTGAAGAGGTCCTCCGGGACGGCGGGGGTGCCTTCGCGCGGGAAAGTCGCCGTCACGAGCGCCAGCCGCTCGGGCGTGATGTCGCGCGGGTCGTCTCCGAACATGGACGACGCGCCCGCAAAGGCGTGGATCGCCGCGCTGACGCGGGCGTGCTCGAGCGGCAGCGGCTCGCCGACCGTCAGCACGTTGCCGAGGTCGTTGTTGAAAAGCCGTCCGTGCGTGTAGTAGGTCGCCGTGTTGTAGAGCGACCGTTCGGGCCCCGTCCAGAAGCCGATCCGGTTGATCGCGAAACTCGCCGGATAGAAGAACGCGTCCGGATGGATGTTCCGTCCCTCGCCAAGGTCGCCGGCCGTCCGCACGCCATCGACCGTCCCCACGCAGCAGAACGTCGGGCCCGAACAGCCCAGAAGGTACGTGTCCGGCCCTGCCGCCGCACGAATCGTCTGCATGGCCCGGCAAAACGCCTCGACGCGACTGCGCGAGCCATCCGCGCCGGAGAAGCGCGGCGCGTCCGGCCCGACGCCGCCATAGGCCAGGCCCGTCTGCAGGAAGTCGAGCATGTAGTAGCGCACGCCGTGCGCGCGCAGGTAGGCGAAGTCGTCCGCCAGCTTCGCGACGACTTTCGGGACAGACGGGTCGAGCGCGTAGATCGCCGGCCGCTTGGCGCGCGGCAGACGGCCGGCGTCGCCGTGCGACCAGGCCGTCTTGAAGACCCAGGGCGTGCCGTCCGCGTTGCGGTAGAGGGCGTCCGAGAATTCCGCCGTCATGTCCGTCAGCCCCGAGCTCAGCATGAACGGCCCCGCCCACGAGCCCATGACCCAGCCGATGTCGGCGTACCGCTTCGCCGTGCCGTCGCGCCCGAGAGGATGGTTCGCGAGGTTCCAGCCCTTCCAGTCGCCGGGATTGCCGCCGGGGATGTTGGAGTTGCTGATCCAGGAATACCTGAAGCCGTAGCCCGGCAGAAGCTTCGACAGGGCCGCCGCCTTGTTGAACTTGGCCTCGTCGGCGTTTTCCGGTCCGCCCTGCGCGAGATGGGTCCACGCGCCGCCCGAGAGCCCGAGCGGCGGCGTGCGGATGAACTGCGGGCGGTAGTTCTCCGCCACGCGCGTCGCCCAGCGGACGAGCTGCGCGTGGGGATCGCGGCCGACGGCATAGGCGAACTCCTCGAACGGCGTCGCCGCGCCCGCCTTCAGCGTCCAGTCCTCGAAGGCGCCGGAGGCGCGGACGCGCGCGACGCCGCCCGTGCCCGACCAGTGGCACGAGGTCTCCAGCGTCGTGAACGTGGTGAAGCCGAACTGCAGCGCGAACGAGCCGTCGGGCTCGGCGAACTGGACGTGGATCGGGATGTCGCGCGCGGCCTTCGGGTCGCTGACGGCGCGTACCGTGCGCTGGCGCAGCTGGAGCCGCTGGAGGTCGAGAAATCGCACGCCGGGCCGTCCGGCGAGGACGCCGGCTTGCGCGTCGAGGATGTCGCAACGACCGAGCTTCACGTCGCGCGCGCCGTGATTGGCGATCTCGGACGCCACGAATGTCCAGTCGCCGTCGCGTCGCGTCCGCCATGTCCACGTGACCGGGCCGAAATGCCAGGTACGGACCCCGTCCGCCGTCTCCGACCGGTCCGGCGCGCGCCGCACGCCGTCGATTTCCATCTTCGGCGCGCCCTCCCCAAACGGGCCCTGCCGTTCCGCCGCGCACACGAACGGCATCACGAACAGCGCGGCAAACGTCAAGCTTCTCATCTTTCGATCACCTTGCCCTTCTGTCTTCTTCAACGGATAATGAACAGGCAGCCGCGCCGCCGCAACGTCACCTGTCCGCCCGATACGCCGATCTGATACTTGTTCGAGACCTCGCCGTCGAGTTTCAGCGTCCAATTGAGCAGCGGCGCGAGATCCGTGCCATCGGCAAACGCCAGCGGCAGGGTCTCCGTCTGGCCGTCGAAGGCCGTCACGTCCAGCGTGCCTGAGGCCGCGAACGTGACGTTGCTCAGGCTGCCGGCCGAGGTCGCGTCAATGCGCAGGGCCGCGATCTCGACGGGCGCGTCCGCCACGAGGCGCGCGCCTCCCGCGACGGAGACCACGCCCAGCGACACGGCGGGGGACAACGGAAGCGCGTTTCCGAAAAGGTAGCCCGGCCGCTCGCTCCGGTCCGCGTCCGTCGCATCGACCGCGTACCACCGACGGCCCGTTCCCGACAGCGGCGGCCCGTCCAGGTACTGCTCGTCGAGCAAGGCCCAGCTGCGCCCGTCGACGCTCGCCTCGACACGCCACCCGCGCACCTCGAAGTTGCACATGTGGTTGGCGTTCCAGGCGTCGCCCGGCTGCTTGTCGGGGTTGTAGCCCTGGCTGGCCTGAATGTCATAGGACCGCGCCGATCGCGCGTCCGCCGCCAGGCGCAGCGTGAAGGCCTGCCAGGTCTTCGGGTCCGTCCGCGACGGCGCCTTCGCGCAGTTCCCGTCGATGAACCTATTGCCCGCTGTCTCGTCGAACAGGTTGGACAGCGAGGTGTTCCTGTATTCGAACGCGCCGTCGTCCTGCGCCTCGCCCGGATTCAGCGCATACGGCTTGCCGTTCTCGTCGGCGACGACCAGGTTCGCGTTCACGCGCGCGCCGTCCGCGTCGAAAAGGGCGAACTCGCCGATCTGCAGGCGTCGGCCGCCCCAGAGCTCCGTCACCGTGAAGCGGTAGTAGGCATAGCGGTCAGACGCGTTGTTGACGACCAGCGTCCCCTCCTTCACGTCCGTCCGCACGACATCGACCGTGCCGCCCAGCGACCAGGTCCCCGCGCCGGCCTTCGCGAGCCCCAGGGGCCCGGCCCCGGACCGGACGTCGTTGACGCCGTCGAACGCGCCGGAGCCGTCCAGCTCCAGCGTGCCGCCCGCCGTCCCGGCGGCCGTCACGTCAAAGAAGTTGACGACGCCGCCGGCCGCCGACCCGACCAGGCGTCCCGTGCCGGCGACCGTCACCGCGCGGCCGCGCACCTGCGCATACGCCGTGCCCGTGTACGCCACCGCGCCGGTCGTGGTTGGCGTTCCCAGCTCCAGGGCCGCGCCGGCGCCCAGGCCGGTCGCCGTGCCGAGCGCGCAGGGCTCGCCCTGCGGCGCGAGCGACGCCGCCTTGAGGACGCCCTCCGCCACCCGCACCGGCCCCGCCCACGCGGCGCGCGGGACCGCCGCGAGGTCCCATGTGCCGACGCCGCGCTTCACGAGCGCGAGCCGTCCCGACGCGCCCGCGAGGTCGGCGGCCAGCACGCTGTCCGCCGTATTGGAGCCCGCGAGCGTCAGCATCAGGTCCGAGACGGCTGACGCATCCCACGTGCCGCTGAAGGTGACGCCGCCATGGGCGCCGGCGTCGACGGTCGCCGCCGCGGCGTCCGCGCCGAAGACAAGCGTCTTGTCCGTCGTCTCGCCCGCGCCGAGATAGAGCAGCGTCGCGGAGCCGCCGAACGTCAGCGCCGGCGCCGAGCCGACCGAGCCGGCCTCGCCTTTCCTGCCGAGCGTCCCCACGCCCAGCTCGCCGTTCAGCAGGCGGACCGCCAGGCTCTCGGACGTCAAGCCGGTGAAGTGATGGCGCCCGCCGCAGACGACCAGGTTCATGTTCGCGCCGAGCGTGCCGGAAAAGACGAAAGGCGTCTCGTCGGCCCATTGGTGGGCGACATCGCCCCACAAGAAGGTCGTGCGCGGGTAGAAGGCGCTCATGTCACCGTCACCGTCGAGCCCCTTGACGGCGATGTCCGCATTCCGCTTGAAGACGAGCCGACCCGGCGCAAACGCGCCGTAGACCATGTTCGTCCGGCTTTCGACGAAGCTCAGGCGCAGCTCGCCGTTCGTCACGCAATAGGCGTCGAAGTAAAAGCCGTGTCCCCCGCTCGTGTGGGAGAAGACGCCCGTGCCGGACTTGTAGACGGTCGCCTTTGTCGTGGACTCCCTGTTCTCGAGCTGAAGCGAGTTGAAGGACCCTTCATGGTCTTCGTCGAGGCGAAGGTCCAGCGAAGCGGCCTCTCCCGAGAGCCGGATGCGCGTCAAGCCCGTCATCAAGCCGAAATCCGCGTCCGTCGCGAACGCCTCCGCGTCCCGGATGTTGACGTTCTCCGTTTGGGTCGGGAGCTTGCCGTCGATCCAGCGCGTCGCGTCCGACCAAGTTCCCGAACCTGTCGAATCCCAATACGAATACTCCCATGCCGAGGCCGTGCCAACGCTCACGAAGGCGGCGACTGTCGCAAGAGGAGTCATCATCACTTTGTCCATCCGCATGGCATGCAGTCCTTTCCTGTTGAGTCAATCTCGAGTTTATCGTTTCACGAAAACTACCGAATGCGAAGAAGCCTCTCTGTCCCGATCCAGAGGTCAAAGCCCGCCCCGTCGTCGTCCTCGGCGCGCACGGCGACGGCCGTCGGGCGCGGTCCGGGGAAGGAGACGTCGTAGACCGTCACCCGTCCCCGGCGACGCGCTTCCGACGACGGCGCCGTGCGCGTTACGGTCCTCTCCCCGTAGGCGAGCTCGACCTTCAGGCAGTCGCCCGGGGCGAGAATGTCGTCCGTGACCTCGGCATGGATCGCGAACCCGTCAGGCGTGTCCGTCAGCCAGGCCTTGAGCGAGCAGTCGTCCGGGCCCTTCCACGTGCGGTCGGCCGTCGCCGGGTTCGCGTCATACGGACAGCAGACCTGCTCGGCGGACGCGGCGACGTAGTCCGGCGGGCGGCTGCGCACGTCGCCCGTCCCGACCGTCAGGCACGCCTCGTCCCCGGCGGAAGTGTCCAAATCTTCCGCGACCGGCGTCGCCTCCGTCGCGCCCGTGAGGACAAGCGCCCCCGGCTTGTCGCAGATGTCCCACGACACGACGCCCGACGCAACGGGAAGAGCCGTCCGGTTGCCCATCATGTCGACGGCCACGGCGCACGGCGCGTCCGTGCGGACGCGCACGGCGCCCCGGTCGTGCCGACGGTTCCGCCACCCGGCGAGGACGAGCCCGCGCGAAGCGTCGCGCGCGTCCGCAAAGGCGTAGAGCTCCAGACCGTCCCTTTCGCTTCGGACGATCCGCACGAAGTCGAGGCCCGAGAAGACGGCCGTCAGGGCCGAGAACGCCGCGTACGCCGGCCGGGGCCTGAAGTCGGGCGTGACGATGCCGTAGCCCTGTTCGGAGTCCTTCGGGTCCCAGCCAGTCGCGCGCAAGTTGTACCAGCTGAAGTCGCGCGCCCCGTAGGCCCAGGCGAAAAGGACTTTCTTCCAGACGTCCTCCGCGACGGAAATCTCGTTGCCGAACACGCACGACGACGCCGTCTCGTTCGCATACCACGGCACGCTCACGCCTATCCGCCGGCGGTTCGGGAGGAACTTGCCGACCACCCGTTCGCGAAAGCTCGCGAACCCGCCGTGCAGGTGAACGGCATGGACGTCATAGAAGCCCTTCGCCTCCGTGAGCAGGCGATCCTGGATGCCGTAGTTGACGAACCGCTCCGCCAGGCGGTGGTCGCGTCCGCCCGCGTCAGGCAGCGCCCAGCCGCACGGCGCGACGACGCAGCGCGGATTCCCGCGCTTGAGCCCCCTGAAGCAGGTCTTCAGGATCGTCACGGCGTCTTCGGTCGTCCCCGGGTAGAAATTGTAAAGGTCCCATTCGTTGCCGATTTCGTAGTAGGCGATCCGCTCGCCGTAGCGCGCGGCCAGCGCGGCGTAGTAGTCTTCGCAGAGCGCAAGGTCCGTCGGGATGCCGCAGATGCGCGCATGCGCCCGCGAGACGAGCGGATGCTCCGGATGGCGGCAGATCCGGTCGATGGGCGACTCGGCCCACGGCGGCGTGCTCCAGACGGTGGCGTTCACGGCAAGGCCGCGCGCCGACAGGGCCGCGACAAGCTCGTCCGTCTTCGCCCAGTCGTACTGGCCCGGCCCCTTGTGGACGTAGCGGCGCGAACCGAGGCCCGTGCGCACCAGCTTGGCGCCGCAGCGGACGACCGCGTCCAACGTCCGACCGACGAGACGGTCCGTCAGGCGTCCGTTGTGCCACTGGAGGCCGATGCGGAACTTGCCGGGCGCAAGCGGCGGCGTCACGTCGTGCCGGTCAAGCCAGGCGAAGGAGGCCGTCGACGTCGCCGACGAGCCGTCCGCCCCGGCGATTGCCGCCGTCACGCCCCACCAGCCGCGCGCCGGCAGCGGCCACGGGACGGGGATCCGCGCGCGGCCCTGACTCGGGACCGTCACGTCCACGGGCATCTTCACCTCGCGCCCGAAGGCGTCGGCGAGGCGGATCTCGCCAGTCCACGCCAGCGCCTGCGGCGCGGCGTTCGCCAACGTCACGGCCGGGGCCGGGTCGCCGTCGTAGACGGTCCGCACGTCGCGGCCTGTCTCGACATCGACCTTGCAGGCGCCGGCCGCCGTCTCCGGCACTTCGCCCGTGACGGAGAGGACATGGAGCCGCCGCTCGTCAAACGGCTTCTCGGCGACGAACTTCACCGAGAAGAACTTGACCGCGAGTCCAGCCGGCACGTTGGGCTCAAAGCGCGTGACCCGTTCCCAGCGACTCGTGGAGACAAAGAAATTCGAGGGACGATGGCCCTTGTTCTCCACCAGCGTCAGCACGGCAAGGCCATTGGTCGCCATGTCCGTCTCGACCCAGACGGCCGTCGGGGCCGAGACGGGCCGGGCGCCCGCGCTGCCGCCCCAATGCGTGAAGAGGCCGCCGTTCGACCGCACGAGGATCTCCGCGTCCGCCGCGAGGTCCGTCATCGCCTCGCGGCAGGGCAGAGGACCGACGACCGGCGGAAGCGCACGGCTGCAACCGACAGAGGAGCAAAGAAGGACAAATAACGACAGCCTACGCAACTTCGGCTCCTTTCAGGAGGGCTTTCAGGTAGCCGTCGGCGAAAAGGCGGCCGAGGACGGAATACCCGGGCACGGCGTCGGGCGCGAGCAGACGGTCGCCCGCCATTTCCGGCACGTGGTCGCCGCGCACCGGCACGTCAAGTCCGAGCGCGCGGTAGGTGCGCATGAGCGCGAACGGATCGGTCGATCCCTGGTCATGGAATAGCTCGGTGAAGTCGGTCTTGTCGCCCTCGACATCGCGCATGTGGATGAACGCGATGCGCGGGCCGAAGTGCCGCGCCGCCGCGATGAGGTCGGCGCCCATGAGCTTGAAGTTCGCCTGGCAGAAGGTGACGGCGTTCGACGGCGAAGGATAGAGCGCGTAGGCGCGGTCGTAGTCCGCGACCGAGCCGAAGATGCGCGCGTAGCCGCCGAGCGACGGCAGGCATGGGTCGTCGGGGTGCAGCGCCATGCGCACGCCGACCTTCTCCGCCGTCGGCATCACGGCCTTGACGAAGCACTCGTAATTGGCCCAGACCTGGTCGGCGGCGAGGCGGAGAGAGTTGGGGGTTGCGAGTTGAGACGCCTCGTATTCGGCCTTGTTGAAATAGGTGGCGAGGGCCCCGCCGCGCACGGCGCGCACGCCCGTGCGCGACCAGCCGGGGCCGACCATGAAGTTGTAGCAGAGGAGGCCGATGCCGAGCGCGGCCATCGACTCGAGAAGCTCGCGGTAGCGGGCGAGGGCTCTCTCGCGGTCGGCGGCGGTGACCTGCGGGCTCGCGGCCGCCGCACGGGACACGAGAGGCGCGGCCTCGCCGAACTGCTTGATTGGCGTCATGTCAAAGGGGTCGCCCTCAAGGCCGACGACGTGAAGCCCTTCGGCGGCGAGGCCGTCGACGACCTTCTTGAGCGTCGCGTGCCGCCACGGGTCGGGCAGCCCCGTCAAGGCCGGATGGACCTTGACGACGACGTCCGTGATCCCCATCTGGCGGCAGAGCGTCCAGAGGGGATGCTTCACGGGCGGAACGAATTCGACAAGTTTCACCTTATTTCCTCCCTCTTCCCTTTTCCTTCGCCCCCTCACACCCCCGCGTTGGCGAGGAAGCCGCCGTCGACGGGGACGGTGATGCCCGTCACGAAGCCGGCCCTCTCGTCGTCGAGAAGCCAGTTCACGCAGCCCAGCAGCTCCTCCGCCTCGCCGAAGCGCCTGATGCAGCTGTGGGCCATCACCTGCTCGCCGCGCGCGGAGAGCCCGCCGTCCGGCGTCATCAGGTACTGGCGCGAGCGCTCGTTCACGAAGAAGCCCGGCGCGACGGCGTTGACGCGCACCTTCGCCGGCGCCATGTACTGCGCGAAGAACATCGTCCAGTTCGCGATCGCCGCCTTGCTCATCGCGTACGGCGCGACGCGCGTCAGGGGACGGTACGTGTTCATCGAACCGAAGTTGAGGATCGCGCCGCCGCCGGCCCTCGCCATCTGGAGGCCGAAGATGCGGCTCGGGATCACGGTGCCGAGCGTGTTGACCTCCAGGACGGACCTGAACGCCGCGAGGTCGATGTCCCAGAAGCCGCGATCCGTCGCGAAGTCCGCCGTCGGCGCGAAGTCGGCCGCGCTGAACCTGAGCCGCGTCGGCATCGCCTTCACGTTGTTGCCGCCCGCGCCGTTGACGAGGAAGCGGCACGGCCCCCAGTCCGCCGCCACGCGGTCGGCGATCGCCTGCATCGCCGCCTCGTCCGTGACGTCGCCCGGCTCGACGCGGCAGACGCCCTTGAACGCCGCGATCTCGGCGGCCGTCGCCTCCAGCTTGGACACGGTGCGCCCGATCAACACGACTTTCGCGCCCGAACGCGCGAGGTCAATTGCGATCGCGCGGCAGAGCGTTCCGCCCGCGCCCGTGACGACCGCCACTTTGTCTGTACAGTAGGTCATGAGACCATCTCCTTTGCGTTTCGATAGCAGATGTTTTCCAAGAGCGGACGAATCAACGAGTCTTCGTCCGGGAACGAGCCAACCGCGATTTTCTCCGACATCCAGCGGCAGAGGACGCGACGGAAATAGTCATGTCGCACAAACGAGAGAAGCGAACGCGAGTCCGTCGTCATGCCGACGAAGCTCGAAAGAACGCCATAGGCCGCGTTCTTCTCCAGAACGTCGCGGATGCCTTCCTCGTGGTCGCACCACCACCAGGCCGGTCCGAGCTGAACCTTGCCCGGCACGCCCGCGCCGACGAACGAGCCCGCCAGCACGGCGAGCGCGGCGTGCGCCTCCGGGTTGAGCGAAAGGAGAATCGTGCGCGGCAGCGCACCGTGTTCCTCCAACGCGTTCAGAAGCGCGGCGACGGCAGCCGGATCGACGGGTGCGCGCATGCCCGCGAAGCCGCCCGTCGGGCCGGCCAGCGCACGAAGTCTCGTTGAAGTCTCGCGCAAGGCGCCAAGGTGCAGCAACATCGTCCAACCGTGCGCAACGGCAATGCGCCCGACCGCGAGCAGGTCCTCCGTTCGTGCACGTGACACGTCGTCGATCGATACGTCTATCACCCGCCCGCCGTGCCGCGACACGGCGTCCACCTGTTCCGCGTCAAGCGCATCGCCGAGCGAGAGCCGATAGCCGGGGTCGCAGTATTCGACGCGAAACGCCCGCAACAGTTTCTGAGGCGTCCAATCGGCAAGCGAGACGTTTGCGCGGCCGTCGAGGCCGAGGAACCGCATCTCCAGCTGCGCCCACGCGAAGAGCGGATTGCCGACGAGCTTCGGCCACGTGCGCGTCCACGCCGCCCACTTCTCCGCCTCCGGCGCGTCGCCCGTGATCAGGCGCTCCGGCTCGCCGCAGATGCGCATCGCGCGGTGCTTGTAGGGATCGGCCTTGACCCAGACCTCGTAGAGCGAGCCGAGCGGGCGATCCACCGCAAGCGCGTCCAGGTCGAGGTGGTTGTGCCAGTCGATGATCGGCAGGTCTTTCACGACCGCATAAAGCTCGTCAAACGTTTTCATTTCTTCAAATCTCCCGCCGTTCCGTTTAACTGGCGGAACAGCTTCTCCGTGGACACGCGCTCCCGCACGGACGTCCGAAACAGCGCGCCGAGTCCGTAGCCCACGAAACAGACGCCGACCTGAATGAACGTGCCGACCTCCCACGAAACCCCCGTTCCGAGGAACTTGAGCAGCAGGCCCGACGCAATGCCGAGCGCGAGGCAGAGGTAGACGCCCGCCGTGTTCGGACGCTTCCAGAGGATGCCGAAGACGGACGGGATGACGATCGGCACGCCAAAGAGCGCCATCAGCAGCTTGTTCGCCTCAAACGCGCCGCCGAGCCCCGCCACGTAGAGCGCGCCGACGGCAATCGCCGCCGCGACGCCCAACGTGCCGACGCGCGCGACGAGGAGAAGTTCGCGTTCGCCGGCGTGCGGACGGAACAGCCGGCGGTAGATGTCCGTCGTCAGCACGTTCGCGGTGACGTTGAACTCGCTCGCAAGCGTCGAGAGCGAGGCCGAGAGCATCGCGGACACCATGAGGCCGAGCGCGCCGGGCGGCAGCAAGCGGATGCATATCTCGATGTAGCAGCGCTCGTGCAGCTCCGGCGGGAGGTCGGGCAGGTAGGCGCGCGCGGCAATCGCCGGCAGCACCGCGACAACTGGGAAGACGAGGAAGATCGCCGCCGTGAGAAGCCCCATCTTCACCGCGTCGCGCTCGTTCGGGACGCTCGTCAGACGCTGGATGAAGCTCCACTCGCCGTTGTACTTGATGAAGACGATGAGGTAGTAGGCCGCAAGGAACAGTCCACGTGCCGCGATGTCCCTGGAAGAACGAGAAGTGGTCGGGCAGGGCCGCGTGCAGCGCGCCGAGGCCACCGACCGCGTGCAGCGCGAGCGGCACGACCGCGAGCGAGAAGCCGAGCAGCACGACACACTGGATAAGGTCCGTCACGAGCACGCTCCACAGCCCGCCCGTGCAGGAGTAGACGAGGACAATCGCGACGCCGAGCCAGATGCCGCGCGCGAGGGAGATGCCGAGGAACTGTGCGGCGATGATGCCGAGCGTGTAGAGGCGGACGGTGTTGTTGAGGATGCGGAAGCCGACGCCGCACCACGAGACGACCTGCCGCACGCCCGGGCCGTAGCGCCGCTCTAGGTACTCGACCGGCGTCGCGACGTTCGCCCGCTGCCAGCGCCGCGCAAAGAGAAGCGTGCCGAGGACAATCGCCGCCGCCGTCGACCAGAAGACAGTCACGCCGACCAGGCCGTCCTCATAGCCGATCTGCGCATAGGCGATGAAGACGAAGCACGAGATCATCGCCATGTAGCTCGAAACCGCCCCCATCCACCACGGGACGCGCTTGCCGCCGGAGAAAAAGTCGCCCGTGCCCTTCACGAAACGGCCCATGAAGAGGCCAGCCGCCAGCGTCACCGCGAAATACGCGGCGATGACGGCGAAGTCGAGACCCTTCAATGGCATCGCGTGGTTCATGGCGCATAGTATAGCAAAAAGTCTCTCCGCAGAGGATTCCATTTCAGAAGCCGATTTGCATCCCATTCGAGAATCTGCTATACTGCGCGTCAAGATGAACGTCATTCTCTACTTCCAGCCCAAAACGCGCACGAGCACGCCTGGCAAGTTCATCGGCGTGCAGGAGATCGCGGAAAAGGTCGGCTATCACGTGCAGGTTCTTGACGCGCTCCCGACGCGGGCCGAGTTCCGCTCGCTCATCGACTTCTGGTCGCCCGACGGCACGATCGTCGAATGCGGCGGCGACTACAGCGACATCGACGTGAAGCTCTTCTCGGGCGTGCCAACCGTCTTCTTCAACCACAGCCCCTCGACGCTGCCCGACGACGCGTTCGCGGTCTTCCACGACCAGGCCGCCACGGCACAGCTCGCCGCGAAGGAACTGCTGCTCACGGGCTACGGGAACTTTGCCTTCGTGCCGTCGTTCGAGCGACGGTTCTGGAGCGACGAACGCGAGGAGAGTTTCCGCCATGCGCTGGAACTGAACGGCAAGGCGTGCCGCGTTCTGCGCTTCGGCCGGGCGCACGAACCGACGGCACGGCAGAAGCGACTGCGCGCATTTCTCGCCGCGCTGCCCCGCCCTGCAGCCGTCTTCGCGGCCAACGACAAGATGGCGTCCGAAACACTTACGGCGGCGACCTTTGTCGGACTGCGCGTGCCCGAAGACCTCGCCGTCCTCGGAATCGACAACTACGAGCCAATCTGCGAGAAGACGCATCCGCCGCTCACGTCCATCGAGCCGGACTTCCGGCGAGGCGGCAACCTCGCTGCGCTCATGCTGCTCGCGTGCGTCCGTGCAAAGGGAAAGTACCGGGGGCCGCACCTACGGACATTCGGGCCGCTTCGGGTCGTGCGCCGCGCCTCGACGCGCGTCCTCTTCCAGACGGACAAGACCGTCGCCACCGCACTGGACCTCATCCGGGCCGAGGCCTGCAACGGTCTCACTGCTCAGGAGGTCGCCGCGCACTTCCCGTGTTCGCGGCGGTTCGCAGACATCCGATTCAGGCGGGCGACGGGGCGTTCGATCCTGGAGATGATCCACGCCATCCGGCTGGAACGCGTGCAAGACCTTCTGCGCGACCCGAACCAGCAACTCAAGTCAATCTCCGACTTCTGCGGCTTCGCGAACCCGAACTCGCTGCGCAAATTCTTTCGCCAGGCGACAGGCCAGACGATGAGCGCCTGGCGCGCGACAGAATCCGCGTCCATGCCACAGCGGCGCAGGCTCACCTGAACTTCTCTCGCCGCGTCGCCCCTGCGCAGACCAAGCCAGCTCCGTAAAGCGTAAGCGTGGGGTCAATGACGAAGGGAAGGTCAAGGTCCTTAAGCGCCCAGCGGGCGAAGCCGCCGGTCGCCACCAACTTGAAATCCTCTCGGAAATTCTGCCGCAGGGTCGTGACGATCTCGCGCACCATGCCGCGATAGCCGACAAGCGCACCGAAACGCATGGCCTCTTCGGTCGAGCGTCCGATCTTGGGCGCACGACCACGCCCGAGTTCCATGCGCGGCAACTTCGCCGTCCGTTCGAAGAGGTAGTCGCGCATGAGCGGAAAGCCCGGCGCAATCACGCCGCCACGCCAGACACGATCTTCCGTGACTACCGCCGCCGTGAGCGCCGTGCCGAAGTCCATCACCAAGACCGGTGCGCCGTAGCGCGAGACGGCTCCCGCCGCGTCCGCCAGGCGATCCGCGCCGATTGTCTCGGGATGGGGATAATCGAGGGTAAGAGGGGAGACGTCCGAATGCGCAGACGAACGGTCGGGAGACTGGAAATCGCGACAGGAAAGCCGATGGAACGGAAGTCCGCACGCCGTTACCGAACGTCTCCATCCCGCATCCCGTGAGGGAACGACGGAAACATACGCAATCCCGTCCAAAGAGCCAAGTCCGACCCCCTTCTTTCGTGTCAGGCTCTCCAAGTCCGTCACGCCCTCATCGTAATGGGCGACATGACTCACACGGCCGTTGGTCCAAAGACCCACGGCCGTGGAGGTGTTTCCGACGTCGATGACGAGCAGTCTCACTTGCGATATTCGCAAAGGCGCAACTGCTGGTCGCAGAACGTGCGGACATAACCGTCGTCCGTCGTCGCGCGGCGACGTTCAAGGGCCGAGACCCAGACCTCGCGATACGCCGCGGCCTTCGGGCATTTCGGACACATCACGAACTGCGTGACTGCGGCGATTTGCGTCAGAACAAGCGGATCGCCGTCATAGGACGTGCCGATCTTCGCGAGAAGCGCATCCGCCGCCGCATCCGACGCGACAAAGGCCGCAAGGACCTTCGGCTCGGTCGCCGTGCGCACGGCGGTCGGGTTCTTCCGCTGCCATTCATACGCCATCTGGTAGCCGTCCCAATGGGCCATGGCATTGCCGTAGTCCGCGAACGCGACCTTCGCGGGCTGTGGCACGGGCTTCGGCGTGAACGCACCGTACTTCGGCGCGGTCGCACACCCGGTCAGCACACCGAGGAGAACGGCGGACACGAGACAAGAGACAGTCGAATTCTTCTTCATCCTCAATCGTTCCTTTCTTCTTGCTTCAGCCTTCTTACCCGAACATTTCCGTACGCCAGGGTTCGCGCATCATGTCGTCCTGATAGAGCAGACGGTCCGCCGCCGCGTCGTTCTTCGCATGAAGCGTGACGGGATCGAACTCGAAGCTGCGCCCAAGACGCCACGCGACAATCGCGAGATTGAACATGGACGACGAGCGGAAGCCGTTCGACTCGTTGAGGGCAAAAGGCTTGCGGGTCTTGCAGCTGTCGATGAAGTCGGTCTGCTGCAGCGCGGGTTTCGGAAGTTCGGCAAGGGTCTTCAAGACCTTCTCCTCGCTCCACCAGCCGTTCGCGTCCTTGATGCGGAGCGTCTTGCCGTCTTTCGCCTTCTTGTAGACGCACAGTCCGTTCGAGCCACGGAGAAGCGGCTCGTCGCGGAGCGAGACGTCACCATCAAGAATCACTTCCGTCCCGTCGTCATAGGTCAGCGTGAAGCGGTCGAAGCTGCCGACGGCCTCCGGGTGCTGCGGAAGCCCCTTGTAGTCAATCTTGACAGGCGAAGTCTCGTCCTTGCAGAGAAGATACTGAAGCGGGTCGAGATAGTGCTGCGCCATGTCCCCGAGCCCGCCCGAGTCATAGTCCCAGTAGCCGCGGAAGGACGTGCCGAAGCGGTGGTCCGTGTAGGGTTTCCACGGCGCGGGGCCAAGCCACATGTCCCAATCCAGCCCTTCGGGAATCATCTGCACGCGGTCCTGCACACGGCCCGACCAGCCGAACTTCCACGAGAAGCCCTGCCCCTCGCCGAAGACGCACTTGACGGGACCCTTGCCGAGGAGACCGTTCTCGACGATCTGGCGAATCGGCTCGACCGTCGTGCCGAAGCCGTAGAACGTGCTCTGGAAGCGAAACCATGTGTTGAGGCGGAACATGCGCCCGTTGGCCTTGACCAGCTCCATCACGCGCTTGCCCTCGCCGACCGTGCGGGTCATGGGCTTTTCGCACCAGATGTCCTTGCCGGCCTTTGCGGCCATCGCGCTCTGGACGCCGTGCCAGTGCGGCGGCGTGCAGATGTGGACGATGTCAACGTCTTTGTCGTCCAGAAGCTCGCGGAAGTCGCGATAGCCCTTGACCTTGCCCCAGCCCGCCTTCTCGGCCGCCGCAAGACCCGCCGCGACGCGCGGCGCATAGCAGTCCGTGAGGCCGATCAGGCGCGAGCCCTTGAACGGCAGGTGGTTTTCGCTGTGCGCGATCACGCCGAAGCCGATCAGCGCGCGCGTGAGCTGGTTCGAAGGCGCCGTGGCGCCCCAGAGGACGCGCGCCGGAATCAGGTTAAAGGCTCCGAACGCAGCGGACGCCTTCAGGAAGTCCCTTCTTGAGTTTTTCATGCTTACAGTTCCTTGATAAAGATGTTGCGCCATTCGGTCGGGTCGCCGTGGCACTGGAGCTCTAGCTGCTCCACGGGGAAGATCACCTGCTTGCGGTCCCAGTAGTTCTCCAGCGTCACGTTGTCGACGACCAGCACGCCATTGAGCCAGACCGAAACCTTCTCACCCTTCATGATCACATGGAAGCGGTTCCAGTCACCGACCTGACGGTCCGCAATCGCAAGCGCGTCCTTCGGATTCTTCTGGTTGTTGAAGAGCCCGCCCGAACCGATGCCCCACTGGTTGTGCGCGTCCCAGATCTGCACCTGCGGAGCGCCGCGCAGGTAGAGGCCCGAATCGCCCGTGATGGAGAGGATGCGCCAGTCGGCCCAAAGCTCGAAGTCCTTGAGGTCCTTCGCCGTCGCGAGCGAGTAGCCGCCCTTGTAGCCGTCGAAGAAGAGGTTGCCGTTGCGGACCGACCAGTGCGCGTCGCGCTGCGCGTCGGCCTTCTTCTGCATCTCGGCGCGTTTCGCTGGCGTCGCCGCCTGACGGACGACCGGGTTGTCGAACTTCTCGTCAGTCGTCACGCCCTTCCACATCGTCTTGAGCTGCTCGGGGCAGCCGTTGAAGTAGGTCGTGAAACCGGCCGGAGCCTTCAGGGCCTGACGCGGACAGACCGCGCCCATCTTCGCGTCTTCCGGAAGTTCCTTGATGCGGATGTTTTTCCACTTGACCGCGTGACCGTGGCCGAGCCAGCCGATGTGGCCCTTCTTGTTGTGGAGGCCCGGATGCTTCCGCCCGTCCGGCGTGTCGCCGTCACCCTTGAACGTCGAGACGTCGCCCTTCGTGATGAGATAGCCGTTCAGGTAGACCTCGATCTCGCTGCCGATGACCTTGACTTCCTCGAAGTTCCACATCCCCGGCTTGCGGACATAGCTGCCGCCGCCCGTGAAGTTGGCGTCCTTGCCCCAGATCTGCTTGTTCACGTTGTCGCGACGGGCCGGGACGACGCCGTAAATCGAGCCCGTGTACTGGTAGGGCTTGAGCTTGTCCTTCTTCGCCGCCTTGTCGTAGTATTCGCTGCCGCCGTCGTCGAGGAGCTGAAGCTCGCACATGCCCTCGTAGGCCGCGTCTACATTCGGACTCGGCGTGCGAATGCCGAGGCCGTTGTTGCCGTTCTCGGGCATCATGAACTCGAAGCGGAGGATGAAGTTGCGGTATTCCTTCTCCGTAAGGAGGTTGCCGCCGTCACCCGCGACCTTGCGGTCGGGGAAGCACGCGAGGACGCTCTCCTTCTTGACCGTCCCGTTGTTGAGCTTCGTCTCAATCGTCTCGACGCCATACATCTTCGAGCCGAACCAGCCCGTCAGGTCCTTGCCGTTGAAGAGGCTGACGAAGCCCTCGTCGATCGTCTCGGGGTACGGCCCGTCATTGCTTGAGCACAAGCAGCAACAGCCACCAACCAATGCGGCACCCGCCGCCAACACGGTCATCAGTTTCATGGTCAGGTTTCTTTCCTTTTCTTGTTTTGTCTTGAAATCAGACGGTTTTCCATTCGAGGCTGAGATCAACCGCCCCGGCCGAATGCGTGAGACACCCGAGTGAAATCGCCGTGACGCCCGTCGCCGCGACTTCCTTCGCACGATCCAACGTGATGCCGCCCGAGGCTTCGGTCTTTGAAATCCCCTTGCACATCTTGACGCACTTCTTCATGTCGGCGCACGACATGTTGTCGAGCATGATCCACTCCGGCTTCGCCTTGAGCGCACTCGCGCACTCGCGCAGGCTTTCGACCTCCACCTCGACCGCGAGCTTCGGAAACGCCTTGCGCGCCGCGACGACAGCCTGATCGAGCTCGTCCGGATCGCCGCCCTTCCAGAGACGGCGGTGGTTGTCCTTCATCAATATGCGGTCATACATGCCCATGCGGTGGTTCGTGCCGCCGCCGCACGTGACGGCATGCTTCTCGAAGACGCGCAACCCCGGCGTCGTCTTGCGCGTGTCGAGGATGAGCGTACCCCACCTCTTCGTCGCATCGACGAACTTCTTCGCCAAGGTCGCCGTCGCGCACATGCGCTGCATGAAGTTGAGCGCCGTGCGCTCCGCCGCGAGAATCGACCGCGCCCTGCCGCGAAACGTGAGAATCGCCTCCTTCGGCCTCACGACGCTGCCGTCGGGCCTGTGAATCGTCACCTTGACCTTCGGGTCAACGGCCTTCAGCACGGCCTTGGCGACCGTCGCGCCTGCGACGACGCACCCCGCGCCCTTCGCATAGATCTCGCCCGTCGCAACCGCGTCAGGATCGACCAGCGCGAGACTTGTCGCATCGCGCCACGGGGACGACCGCACGCGATCGACGCTGGCAAGGTCTTCGTCCAGCGCGAGACGCACCGCGGCCTTCGCACGCGGTGAAAGCATGACGTCTTTCATCAAGCGCCCTTGAGAAATTCCCAATGCTGGTAAAGGACGAACGTCAGCACGCCGACCACCGCCAGAGCCACAAAACCAGCGACAACGGCGACCATGCTCACGCCCGAACCGCGCTTCTTCGCGTTCGGATCGGGCATGTCGAGCTTGAAGCGGTCGGCAATCGTGGCGGACGCCGACGAGGCAGGAGTCTCGACGCTCCCCTCGTGAGAAGGCAAGGAATCGGCCTGCACAGTCGGCCGCTTGACGGACATGGGCTTCTTGATAGTCATAATGTTTGAATTATATCACGATTTCGGTTGAAAAATCAAGCCGTCCGGCAACCCTCACAGCCCAACGGCGGCGCGCACCTTCTCCATCGTCGGCGCGGCGGCGGCGCGGGCCTTCGCGGCCCCGGCGCGCAGAATGTCCTCCAGCGTGTCGGTGTCCTTCGCCAGTTCCTCGCGCTTCGCGCGGAACGGGTCGAAGAGCCGGTGGTACGCCTCCAGAAGCGCCTTCTTCGCGTGGCCGTAGCCATAGTTGCCCGCGCGGAAATGCGCCGCCATGTCGGCGACCTCCTCCGGCGTCGCGAAAAGCTTGTAGAGCTCGTAAATCGAGTTGCCCTCCGGCTCCTTCGGCTCCTCCATCGTCTTCGAGTCGGTCACGATGCCCATCACCTTCTTCTTGATGGAGCCGTTCGGCTCGAAGAGCTCAATCGTGTTGTGGTAGCTCTTCGACATCTTCTGGCCGTCCGTCCCCGGAATCGTCGCGACCGTCTCGGGGATGTAGGCGTCGGGCAGCTTGAAGGTCTCGCCGTAGGCGTTGTTGAACTTCTGCGCGAGGTCGCGCGTCACCTCCAGGTGCTGCTTCTGGTCCTTCCCGACCGGCACGAGGTCGGACTGCATGATCAGGATGTCCGCCGCCATCAGGACGGGGTACGCGAAGAGGCCGTGCGTCGCCTCCAGCCCGTGCGCGAGCTTGTCCTTGTAGCTGTGGCAGCGCTCCAGCAGCCCCATCGGCGTCAGGCACGAGAGGTACCACGCGAGCTCCTGCACCTCAGGCACGTCGCTCTGGCGGTAGATGACCGTCTTCGCGGGGTCGAGCCCGCAGGCGAGGTAGTCGAGCGCGACGTCTTTCGTCGCCGCGCGGAGCGCCGCCCCGTCGCGCACGGTCGTCATGGCGTGGAAATTCGCGATGAACATGAAGTTCTCGCCCTTCTCCTGAAGGTCGAACATGGACTTCATCGCGCCGAAATAGTTGCCCCAGTGGAGCTTGCCCGAAGGCTGGATGCCCGTCAAGATTCTCATGCCACGTATTATACCAAAAACGGACGGCTCAGATGATGTGCCCCATCTTCTCGCGCTTCGTGTCGAGATAGCGCTTGTCGTGCGCGTTCGCCGGGATGACGATCGGCACGCGCTCGACGATCTCCAGCCCGTAGCCCTCCAGCCCCGCGATCTTGCACGGGTTGTTCGTCAGCAGCCGCAGCTTCCGGATGCCGAGGTCGACGAGCATCTGCGCCCCCTCGCCGTAGTCGCGCAGGTCCGGCGGGAAGCCGAGCGCGACGTTCGCCTCCACGGTGTCGAGCCCCTCCTCCTGCTTCCTGTAGGCGTGCAGCTTGTTCGCGAGGCCGATGCCGCGCCCCTCCTGCCGCATGTAGAGGACGGCGCCGCGCCCCTCCTTCTCAATCATCTCCATCGCCGTGTGCAGCTGGGGGCCGCAGTCGCAGCGCTCGGAGCCGAGCACGTCGCCCGTAAAGCACTCCGAATGGACGCGCACGAGGACGGGCTGTCCGTCCGCCACGTCGCCCTTCACGAGCGCGAGATGCTCCAGGCCCGAAATGCGGCTGCGGTACATCGTGAGGCGAAAATGCCCGTGGTCGGTCGGCAGGTCCACGCTCTCCACGCGCTCGACGAGCCGGTCGTTCCTGCGGCGGTAGGCGATGAGGTCGGCGATCGACATCATCTTGAGGTCCTGCCGCGCCGCGAACGCCCGCACGTCGTCGAAGCGCGCCATCGTGCCGTCGTCCTTCATGATCTCGCAGCAGAGGCCGACTTCCTTCAGCCCTGCGAGACGGCAGAGGTCGACCGTCGCCTCCGTGTGGCCCGCGCGCCGCAGGACACCGCCCTCGCGCGCCCGCAGGGGGAACATGTGGCCCGGTCGCCGAAAGCCGTCCGGCGTCGTGCCGTCCTTCACGCACTTGAGGGCCGTCATTGAGCGCTCTTCGGCGGAGATGCCGGTCGTCGTCTCGGTCGCGTCGATCGAGACGGTGAAGGCGGTCTGGTGGTTGTCGGTGTTCGTCTGAACCATCTGCGGCAGGTCGAGCTTCCGGCACCAGTCCGCGCTCATCGGCATGCAGATGAGGCCGCGCGCATGCGTCGCCATGAAGTTGACGTTCGCCGTCGTCGCGAACTCGGCCGCGCAGATGCAGTCGCCCTCGTTCTCACGGTCGGCGTCGTCCGTCACGAGGACGATCTCGCCGCGCTTCAGCGCCGCGAGACAGTCCTCAACCGTATCGAATCTCTCGTTCATGATGAATGTGTTTAGCGAAAGCAATTACTACGCCGGGAAGGAGCCATCGCGCACGTCGGCGACGTAGGACGCGAACGCCGTGCGCACGACCGACGCGAGGTCGGCGTACTTCTTCACGAACGACGGCACCTGCTCGTTCAGGCCCAGGAGGTCGTGCAGCACGAGCCACTGCGCGTCGCAGACCGGCCCCGCGCCGATGCCGACCGTCACGATCTTCAGCGCCGCCGTGATCTCCGCCGCAAGTTCGGACGGGATGCACTCCAGCGTGACGGCGAACGCGCCCGCCTCCTCGACGTCCTTCGCGTCCGCGAACACCTTTTCCGCGCCCTCGCGCGTCTTGCCCTGCTTCCGGAAGCCGCCGTAGGCGTTGACGCTCTGCGGCGTCATGCCGACGTGCGCGAGGACGGGGATTCCCGCCGTCGTGAGACGCCGAATGAGCCCGCGCACGGACGCGCCGCCCTCCAGCTTCACCGCGTCCGCGCCCGCCTTGATGATCGCGACCGCGTTGCGCACCGCCTCGTCATCGCCGCACTGGTACGAGCCGAACGGCATGTCGCCGATGACGAGCGCGTCCCTCACGGCGCGCGCGACGGCCGCCGTCGCCGCGAGCGTGTCGCTCATGTTGACGGGCAGCGTCGTCGAGTAGCCGAGCGTGTTCATGCCCATCGAGTCGCCGACGAGGATCATCGGCACGCCCGCCTCGTCCGCCAGCCGCGCGAACGGCGCGTCATACGCCGTGCAGCAGCCGAGCTTCGTCACGCCCTTCGCGGCGCGGATCGCCGCCACGTTCCATTTCTTCATTTCGCCTTGTCCTTTCCGTTTTCCTCCGAACGCGACAGGTCCCGGACGAGCGCCGCCGAGGTGTGAATCTTCTCGCGCTGGAGAAGGAAGAAGAACAGCGACTCGTCCGTCCGCAGCGTCGTCACGTCCACCGCCCGCGTCGCGCCGATGCGCGCGGACTCGTCTTCCAGCATCTTCAGCTGGTTCTCGACCGTCGTCGTGTCCTCGAACCAGCAACTGCCCCAGCTATTCGGGCTTTGCGGATCGCCCGAGGCAATCGGCAGGAACGACAGAAGCAAGAGACACGCGTTCGAGATCTCAACGACTTCCAGCGGCCGAACATCGGACGAGGATGGCATCTTTGTCGCCGGCAGACGCGTCAACGT
Organism: uncultured Kiritimatiellota bacterium; assembly: GCA_934675625.1. Taxonomy (GTDB): domain Bacteria; phylum Verrucomicrobiota; class Kiritimatiellia; order RFP12; family UBA1067; genus UBA1067. The sequence goes on along the minus strand of CAKURH010000028.1, from coordinate 10,772 downwards.
CGTCGAGCAACCGACGAGAGCCGACATGGCCACAGCAACAATGGCTTGCCTCATCGCGTGCCCCCCTTCCTAACCAGCGTTGCCGAGACGTTCACTTCCTTATACTGGACAACCCACGGAAGAGAGATGGGTACGACGAAGAGCGGCACGGACAAAAGAGCCTCACGGTCAGCCATCACCACTATGTCGCAAATTTCGCGTCCGCTGTCCGCGACATATTGGGACAAGACGCCATGCGCGATTTCAAGCGTGACCTCGTCTTTAAAGAACGTCGATCCCCAAAAGGAGTCGATGTCCGCGTTGCCGCAGACGAGCGGCACAGAGCCGAAGAGGAACCAGCCGTAGTTCCGCACGATGACGTGCTCGTCGGCGTCCGGCGCCAGCAGCGCGGATGTCGACGAGTCAAGGGTGAAGCACCCCGAACAGGCGAGCGCCAGCGCAACCGCTACAACCAACTTTTGCATGAGCATTAGACCCTTTCGTTCCTTTTCTCACACGGAGGCACGGAGCCACGGAGTTCTGGGCTGGTGCGGCTTTCTCCGTGCCTCCGTCACTCCGTGCGAGCCCTTCCCAAGGTTTTAGATCTTCCAGCCGCCCCAGCCGAACGCGCGGCAGATCTCGGAGACGAGAATCGCAATCACGAGCGCCGGCGCGAACCACTTGACCATGACGACGTAGAGGTGCTTCGCCTTGAAGACCTGACCCTCGGCCTCCACCTCGTCGATGACCGCCTCCGGCTTCAGGATCCAGCCGACGAAGATGCACGTCGCCGCCGCCGTGATCGGCATCAGCACCGAGTTCGTGATGAAGTCGAAGAAGTCGAGGAACTGCATGGCGTGGTCGCCCCAGCCGATCTTGATCTCCGCCCACGGGCCATAGCCGATTGCCGAGAACGTCGCGAGGAACATGATGAGCGCCGTCGTGAAGAACGTCGCAGACTTGCGCTCGATGTGCAGGACGTCGCAGACGGACGCCACGCACGCCTCCATGAGCGAGATCGCCGACGTCGCCGCCGCGAACGTGACGAGGATGAAGAACGCGAGGCCGATCCACGGGCCGACCGCGCCGAGCGTCGCGAACACCTTCGGCAGCGTGATGAACATGAGGCCCGGCCCCGCGTTCATGGCGGACTTCACGGCCGCCTTCGTCGCAAGCGCCGCGTCGCCGTTATGCTGGGCGATCAGCTCCGGCGTCACGCCCGTCTTCACCGCGAACATGTAGACGACCGGGATGATCATGAGGCCGGCGATGACCGCGATCAGCGTGTCGAAGATCTCGATGCGGCGGACGCTCTTCTCGATCGAGTCCTGCTTGTTCATGTAGGAGCCGTACGTCACCATGATGCCCATCGCGAGCGAGAGCGAGTAGAACATCTGGCCCATCGCGCCGAGAATCGTCTTGCCGAGGAGGGCGAACGAGAACGCGCCGCTCTCCGTCGTCAGGCAGTCCATGTTCGGCACGAGGTAGTACTTGAGGCCTTCGCCCGAGCCCGGCATGAAGATGACGTAGAGGGAGATCGCGATCGCCATCAGGAAGAGGATCGGCATCATGACGAGGTTCGACTTCTCGATGCCGTTCTTCACGCCGAGGAGAATGACGCCCGCGCACGCGAGGATGAAGACCATGCCGTAGCCGAACGGCGCGAACGGGGCCGAGATGAAGCCCGTGAAGAACGCCTCAGATCCCGCCGCCGCCTCGCCCATCGGGGCCGCGCCCGTGAACGCCATGAGCGCGAACGCCTTCAGGTAGTAGAGCACCCAGCCGCCAATCACGCAGTAGTAGGGCGTGATGAGGACGGGGATGACCGTCGCGACGACGCCGAGGGCCTTGAGCAGCCCGTGTCCCTTCAGGTGGTTGTAGGCGGTGAGCTGCGACTGCTGCGTCTTGCGCCCGATCGCGATCTCCGTCAGCATCAGCGTGAAGCCGAGCGTGACGACGAGACAGAGGTAGACGAGAATGAACGTGCCGCCGCCGTACTGCGCCGCGAGATACGGGAAGCGCCAGAGATTGCCCAAGCCGATTGCCGAAGCGGCCGCCGCCAGCACGAACGCGAGCTGACCCGACCACGATGCCCTTTTCTTTTCCATTTGCCTTTTCCTGACCTGTTTCTTGTTGCTTTTCTTTCAAAAGCCGAAGGCCCCCGCAGACCGAGAGCCCCCGACTTTCAACTGTTCATCTTTGCTGTCGAGACGCCGACATCAGAAGTCGTAGAACGCGCTGAACTGGACGCGGTTCGCGCCGGCGTCGGTATGGCGGTTGTTCTCCTCGCCATAGCGCGTCGTCATGTGCGCGTACTCAAGGCCGAGCCTGAAGTTCGCCATGACCTGATAGAACGCCGCAATGTATGCGCGGTCATTGAAAAGCAGCCCTTCGTCATTGCGCGCCGCGCGGTCAGACGGGTTGTCAAAGCCGTAGCCGCCCGCGAACGACCAGGTGTCGTTCAGCTGATAGGCCAGATCGATGAAGCCGCCGATCGTGCGAACCTCTTCGCCCTTCGCACCGACCTCGTCAAACGCCACGCGTTGCCACACGCCGGCCTGCACCCCGCCGAGGTTCTCGCCCGCGAAGACCTGGCCCGTGAGGGTGAACTTCTCGAGGAACGGAACCTGACCGGCGAGCATGACCATCTGCGAGTTGTACTCGTCTGACTCGCCGTCGTAGACGAAATCCCCGTCCGCATCAAAACCGCTGATTCGGTTCGAGCGATCGCGGCCGTACATGCCGCCAAGGCCGACGAGCCAACGGCGCCCCTCATCCCACGCCGCTTCGTGATCGTAGACAATCGCCGTCTCGAAGAGAGCCCACGCGGACGCCGTGTTGTCCTGCACGCTGTCGCCGTCGCGGTCGCCGCCCATGCCGGGGCCGCCCTTGACGATGCCGACGCGCCATTCGAGCGAGCTGTCCTCCCAGTCCCACTTCTTCGTCACGCGAAGCTGCGGGCTGCGGCGATACGGATGGCCGGCGTTCTCCATCCACGCGCCGTCGATCTCGTTCGGCGAGACCATCTTCCAGAGATGCCAGGTCTGGCCGAAGAGCACCGACCAGCCGCTCTCGTGCTCGGCGTTCACGTAGAGGTGACGCCAGTGGAAGTCGTAGCTGTTCTGATCGCCGCCGGCGAGGTCGAACTCGGCCTTGCCCGAGAACTTCCAGCCCTTGTAGGTCTCAGGCGTCATGAACTGGACGCCCAAGATCGAATCCTGCATCGAGAGCGTCGTGTTGTTCTGACGGCCCATGTTCTTCACGATGTCGGCCGACCAGTCACAGTCCAGCGGACGGTCCGAATACACGCCCTCGAACACGAGGTAGCCGTACGGCGTGATTTGGAGCCCCGACTCGGACAGCGGCTCGAAGATGTTGGCCGTCGCGTCGGCGAGGTAGTACTTCTTGCCGTTCTCCGTCGTGAAGATCTTGCCCGAATCGGAGACCTCGGTCGTCTTGTCGGCCTTGGCCGCACCCGCATCCTTCTTCGCGACCGTCACCGTCGCGACCTTCTGCTCGGTCGCGGCCTGCTGGGCGACAAGGGCCTTGTTCTTGCCTTCAAGCTCGGCGATCTTCGCCGCCTGGGCCTTGTTCTCGGACTCGAGCTTGTTGAGCCGCTGGATGATCGCCTGCAGGTCGGCCTGCGTGACGGTGTCGGTGGGCGCCGCTTCGATCCCGGCCACCAGGCCAGTCGCGAAAAGCGCGGAGAGGATGAGTTTTTTCATGTGTTAACCTATGCTTTTGTGCAAAGAATGGGTGTAGTTTACTCTTTTTCGTCCGTCCCGTCAAGCGCGGCAGGACAATCTGCCGGATTTTGGCCCTTCGGCCCGACAGCTCGCGCGAACCGTCGCTCCGGGAGTCGCATCTGTCGCCCCACGTCAGTCAATCGAACGTGACAAGTCATTCCCCTCGGCAGAATGCGCTTCCGCAAGCGGAAACATCGAGGCGACAGGCGATCCCTTCGCTCCTCTCGTGCGACTGTCGGCTCCTCCGGGCCAATTGAACGCACGGGCGGAGCCGCGAGCAGGGCGAGCGCGGCGAGCGGAGGGCAGAGCCGCGAAGAGTTTTTCGCGGGCCGACGGGCCGGGCGACGCGCCAGTTCACCTCGGTGGCTTCGGGCGCAAGCGAAAGACGCGCGTTCGGTTCGCCTCGGGGATGGCCTGTCGGCGGGCGCCCGCGAAAAACCTCGGAGCGGTCTGCTGCCCGCAGCAAACCGTTCGGTCACGCCGACTGTCGCGCAGGGAGAGGATTCTCGTTTCATGCTGAAGCCCTGCCACGGCAACAATGGAATCAAGGTCGAGACGTCAACCGAAACCGTGCGGCGGGATCGACCGCCACAGCGCAACCGTCGTCCAACAGCCACAACACGGCGGGGCCTGTCCCCAAGCGTGTTCCGGGGCCTGTCCCCATGGGGTCTGTCCCCTCAAACGCGGGGTCTGTCCCCATGGATGACACGGCAAGACGCTCGACCAGAAAACGGCGGCCCGCCTCCGGACCGAGCACGAAAAGAGTCGTCGAGAGGCCGTCCGCCCACATCGCCGACGGACAGAGCACCGTCACGGACGCGACACCGTTCGAGACGGGCTGGCCCGTGCGCCCATCGCAAATGTGCTTGCCGCGAAAATACTCGGCGCTCGTCGCCAGCGCCTCGCCCGCGCGCAGCGTGACGACGGCGGCGATGCCCCCGCCGCGCGGATTCTTGACACCTGTCGTCCAGTCGCCGCGCACGGCCTTCACCGTGCCGCCGAGGTCGATGAGAAGGTCGCCCGCGCCCGTCACCGCCTCCGCCGCAACGTCGACGGCGAACCCTTTCGCGATCGCGCCGAAGTCCGGGACGCCAGCCCCGCGCCAGAACGGGTCGAACGCCGTCCCCGATGCCGTGCGCAGCCACAACGCCGCGTCCCAGCACGGCTGCCCGAATGCGGTGACGCGCCCCAGCCGACGAAGGGTGGACTGCGAATCGAAACGGCTGAATTCCGCATTGACGCGCGCAAAACTCTCCTGTGCGCACACGAAAGCGGCTGCCAGCTCGTCCGCAGCCGCCGTGCGGCCCTGCACGGCGGCGATGGTGCCCATCGACGGCCATTCGAGCCGTTCAACCGAAGGGCGTCGTCCACACCCGACGAAAGCCAGCGCGGCGAGCAGCGGCACCAATCTAAAGCTCGACCATCTCATCCGGCGGCAAGACCTTCAGCGCGATGTCTGTCCGCCGCAGCGCGACCAGCGTCTCGCACATCGCCCGCTCGGCCAGGAGGGGCGCGTTGCAGTCGCGCGAGAGGTGGGCAAGCGCAAGCCGCTTCAGGCGCGGCGTGGCGAACTTGCGCACGAGTTCGCACGCCTGATCGTTCGAAAGGTGCCCACGCGGGCCCGCGATGCGCTGGACAAGGCACGGGGGACGCCCCGACTGGCGCAGCATCACCGGGTCATGGTTCGATTCCAGCGTCGCGACATCGGCCTCGGCAAGCTTGACGCCAATCGAGTCGAGCGGCGTGCCGATGTCCGTCCCGTGGAAATACGTCTCGTCGCCGCGAATCAGGTAGCCAACCGGATCGGCCGCGTCATGCGGAATCGAGAACGGCTGAACGACAAACGGCCCAATGTCGAACGCCTGACCGTTTTCGAAGCAGATGAACGCCGACGCATCGATTTCCTGGTCACAGGCGGCCGCCTCGGCCGTCATCGCATTCGCAAAAATGGGCACGTCGACGCACGTCAGCAGACGACGCAGCCCCGCGATGTGATCCGCATGGTTGTGCGTGACGAGGACGGCGCGCAGGCGCGAGAGGTCGAACGCCGCCCGCAGGCACCTGCGACTGACGCCGCAGTCGATCAGGATTGCCGCGTCGCCCTGCTCGACGAGGTAGGCGTTGCCCTTGGAACTGGAGGCTATCGGACGAATGCGCACGTCTGTCTCGCTCCTTTCGCCCAGCCTAGTCCAGCACCTTGTACGTCGGGCCGGCGCCGGAATAGGAGTCGAGGCCGGCCGAGGCGAAGTCGTCCACGTCGGACGTCGCCGCGCGGACGGCCTTGACCTTCGGACGCTCCCCGAAAAGCACCGTGCCGAGCCGAAGCCATGTCGCCCCCTCCTCGACGGCGACCTCGTAGTCGCCGCTCATGCCCATCGAGAGGCGCGGCAGGACGAGCCCGAACTTCTTCTCCGTCGCGTCGCGCAGCTCGCGCAGACGCCGGAAGTAAGGCCGCGCGTCCTCCGGGTTCTCCGAGAACGGCGCCATTGTCATGAAGCCCTCGAACGTGAGGCGCGGACATGCCTCCATCAGCCGCCGCACCGCCGCGTCCACCTCGCCAAGCGGCATCCCCGTCTTCGACTTCTCGCCTGAGACGTTGACCTCCAGCAGGATGTGCGGCGACGCGCCAGTCTCCTCGGCGACGGACTGGAGCCGGTCCAAGAGCTTCGTCGAGTCGACCGAGTGGATGAAGTCGAAGAGTTCCAGCGCGTGGCGCACCTTGTTGCCCTGAAGGTGTCCGATCAGATGCCAGCTCGGCCCCGCGACGGACGCGGGCTTCTTCCACGCGGCCTCCTGCACCTTGTTCTCGCCGACGATCGTGAGGCCCGCGTCCCACGCCTCCTGCACGACCTCCGCGCCGTGCGTCTTCGTCACGGCGACGATCTCGACCTCGGCGGGATCGCGTCCCGCCCGCGCACACGCGGCGGCGATCTTGCCGCGCACTTCCGCCAGAATCTCGTTCAAGTCACGCATCGGACATCTCTCTCTTTTCGGGTCATGGGGCCAACGCCCCGCTTTCGTTCGGGTGCGTATTATACCACAACCACCCGCCGACAGAACGTCTGCACGCGGTCGCCCTTTTGAGTGTCAGGGCATCATCGGCGAAGACCTGCCTTGAGAGCCCGCAGACGCGGGTTGTCGGCGGACGGCACGGGCGTCCCCTTCGGATCCGTCCACGTGTGTTCGACCGACCATCCCGCCCACTCGCGGAAGGCGTGGTACGACCAGTCCCAGCCGTATTCCTCGAAGAGGTCGATCACGTCCGCGAGGTAGCGGTCGGCCCCCGGCGTCCATGCGATGCAGGAGAACTCGCCCACGAGAATCCGCGCCGCGTGACGACGCTGGAACGCGACGACATCTTGCAGGCGCTGGCGCAGGAACGCCTTGTCCCATCCCTTTTCGGGAGACGGATACGGCAGAAGAGGCTTCGTCGCGTCCTTGTCGTTTCCGACGCGCTGGTGCGTCAGCTCGTGCGGACGGTACATGTGGAACTGGTAGATGACGTTGTCCATGCGCAGCGGCGACAGCCGCGCGAACGCCTCCGGATTGGCCCAGTCGTCCGCCTCGACGACAATCGGCGTCACCGGGTCAATGGCGCGAATCGCCTCGGCGGCGAGGCGTTGGATCTCGCGGCTGTCGACCTTGACGGGCTGCCCGCGCTGAACGGGCTCGTTGCAGAGGTCGTAGCCGTAGATGACGTCCTCGTTGCCCTTGAGCCTTTGCGCGATCATCCGCCAGACTTCGACGAACGCGCGGGCGTACTTCTCCTCGTAGAGCATCTTCAGGTCGTTGTTCTTGCCGACGCCGTTCGGATCCGCGTCCTTCCCCCGGTAGCGTCCGCCCGGCGGCGTATGCAGGTCGACGACGAGGAGGATGCCGTATTTCCGCGCCCAACCGAGGATGTCCCGCTCCAGCCGCGTCAGCCAGACGTCCAAATCGCGGTCGTACGCTCCCTCGTACACGTTCATCTGGTAGCGCGCAAGCGTCGCGCCCCACGCGGCAAGGTCGGCGAGATCCTTCTCCGGGCAGGGGCGCCCCGGCAGCATGACGCCGCGCAGCACGGGACGTTTCGCCACGAAGTCCGGATAGTTCACCTTGAAGTCCGCCGGGACGAGTCCCCGCAACCGTGCGCGCCAGTAGGCCGCAAACAGGTGCGCCGTCTTCAGGGACCACCACGTGCGCGCATCGCCCGTGCCCAGCGCCGCCGAGAATATCTGAAGATTCGTCTCGTCATAGGGCACGTTGCCGGCCGTCAGCTGCGCCAGCGCAAGTTCCGCGTCCGGCGCCATGCCGTACCATTTCTTCTGTGGATTCCGCCACTTCTCCCGTGCACGCCGATCCGCCTCCCGTCCCGACTGCCGCAACCCCTCCAGAAGATTCGCGCGGCGGGAGGGGTCGCGTTCGCAGCCGAGCAGAACCTCGATGGAAACGTTCATCTGCAGTAGCGTATACGTGGGCGTAATCGAGAGCCAGTTCGGGACCTCCCGCCTGTTCTTCTCCAGAAAAGTCGCGTCTCGGCACGCCTTGTCCGCCAGACGCTCGTAAAGCCGCTTCCAGTGCAGGTCGCCCGTGGCGTCATAGGCCGCCGCGTAGATGGACGGAAGCCGAGAGGCGCTCGTCGCGTTCGTGCTGTCTGGCCACCACATCCGGCAGATGCCGCGCGGGTCCTTTCGCCCGTCGCACAGCCCGAAGTTGTAGTCCGTCTCGGGCCGTACCGTCCTCTCCATGCGCGCCGCCACTTCGGCGATGCGCGTGCGCCACGTCCGCAAGATCTCCGGTCGCGCCATCGGGGCATGCGAATAGCGGTAAAGCCCATGCACCCAGTGCGTATGCTGGTCGATGGACGAGAGCGAGCAGATCGACTTCCCGTCCTCTTCGCACAGGCCGCGCGCGACAAACCCCGTGTAGCCGTGACGCGAGGCGAGGTTCAGGAGCCCCTGAGCGAGCTTGGCCGACCAGTCCTCGGTCTCGGCCAGACGGGGATCGTCGGCGGGCACCCCTTCCTTGCGAAGGGCCTCCCACCGGTCGACGCACCCCGACAGGGCGACTGCGCTGGAAATCGCACAGTCGCCCATGCCCGCGCCGTAGCTGTCGCGGGCGCCTTCGCGCCAATCGAGAAGGCCATTCCTGAATGACGCGGCTTTCTCGACCCGTGGCACCTCGCAGCCGTACAGGAGAGATGTCCTCGGACTCCAGCAGCGCGCCATGCAGCTCCGAAAGGCGCCATCGACCGTCGTCTCAGACGTATCGAAGGAAGCTACGGCGCGGGGCGAGGGGGCGCCGCGCAGCCCGCCGACCGCAGTTATGACACAGAGCAGAAAAGCAGTTCGGAACAGCATCGTCAACCTCACTTGATGATAATCGCCAATCCCCTGCGACGTTTCACCGTCACGCGCAGGAAGCGCGCGCCGGACACGTTGCTGACGGAAAGCCTGACCTTCTGCTTCTCCGTCGCCACCAGCGAAATGTTCTCTTCTTTCAGTCGGAGGTCGTCAGTCGCGCGCGCCAGGACATACGTGCCGTCCGTCGCGACCTGCGAGACGTCCACGACGATCCGGGCGTTCTCAAGGTAGAAGTTCTTGCCGTAGAGACCACAGCCGAACGCGCCTTGATAGCCGCCGTCTGGGACATGGAAGGCAATCTCCGCACAGCCCGCCGCCATCATGCGGTGCAACGCCGTGAAACAGCCTCCCGCCCCCGCAATCTCAAGCCGGTTTGTCCCCTTGTCCGACTCGCCGGCCACGTCCAGCGCACCGATGCGCACATCGCCGCTCGTCGCCCCGCTCTCGGAAACGGCGCCGACGGTCACCCGACCGCCCTCGACCCGCAAGACGGTCGAGGCCGTGCGCGTCGCGCTTCCGGCCTTGATGCCGGCGCCGAGGATGAGGCCACCACGGAAATCGGCCCTTGCGAAACCATCCGCCAAATCGTCCGACAGGACAAACGAGACGTTGCCGACTGACGTGTCCGCCGGCAACGCAACCGGATTCTGCACCGTGAACTGGGCATTCGAGACGAACAGGCTGAGGTGATCCGAAGACGACCCGCCGACCTTCAGGGTCGTCACCGACACGGTTGCGCCACCCGAAGCGACGAACGACATGCCGCTGTTCTGCTTTTTGGCGCCGAGGTACAGGCTCTCGATTGTCGCCGCAGATTCCCCGTTGACGGCGAGCCAGCTGTTCGTGCTCCTGTCGACGCCGCCAATCCAGACTTCCTGAGCGTCAAGGGCGCTCTTCCCCTCCACCGTGATGAAGTTCTGAGACGTCTTCTCTGTCGCGGGCATGAGGATCTGCGCTTCCGAAACGAACTTCGAGCCCGAGAGGATCTGCAGCGAATTGGACACCGAACTGCTGCCGTTGGCGCAACCGACCAGAACATTCCCCTGCTGACGCCAGCTCGAACCGTTTCGCAGGCAAACCGCCGTCCGCCCCGCGTTGCCATAAGCGATCTTGAGCGCCCCGGCGTTTGTGACCGCTCCGCCGTCGACGACAAAGGCTTCGGGAATCGCGTCGTTCGACCAGAAGTCGTTGATGACCATGTCGCCCGTCGACTGGTAGACGCCGCCGTCATGGATTCTTGTCACGTTTCGTATGCCCGAACTGTCGAGATAGCCGGCACTCGTCACAAAGGCGCCCTCGGACACGTCAAGCCCATTGCCACTGTAGCCCGTGACCAGAATCCGCCCGCCGATCGCCGCCCGGCAGTTTGTGAACTGGACGCGAACGCCGGAACTCTGCACATCGCCCAGCCAACCTTTCGCATACCCGACGACCAGTTCGTCACCAAATTCATAAAGGCCTCCCGCATAAGCCGCCGAGCAGAAATTCGTGACGCCGCCGCCTGTCGTCATCTTCGCAGCCGGTTCAAGTTCAAACGCGACAGCTCCGGATCCTCTGAGAAACAGAGAATGGAACTTTGGCAATTCCGTCGAGGCCGAAATCGTCGCATTTCCGGCGTCCGTATCAATCCAGACGACCGAATCGGCGTCAGGTATCGTGCCCGTACTCCAGTTCGCCTCTGTTTCCCAGGCGTTTGGGGGGGGGG
>CAKURH010000027.1 GCA_934675625.1 uncultured Kiritimatiellota bacterium | reverse complement strand
CCCCCCCCAAAACGTATCCGCCAAAGACCTCCCGCGAACCGCTCTCTGTCTGACGTTTAGCCTGTTGGCTTTCGCGTCGAACGCCTTTGCGTCCGGCGCACCCGGCGGCACGAGTTCTGCCGCCCCACAGCCGGTGGCCGTGACGGCCGAGCCGGGGCAACCGCCGAGCGATGCGCTCGTGCTTTTTGACGGCACCGAAGCGTCCTTCCGCAAGAACTGGGGCTGCATGACCCCGACCAACAGCTGGCTCGTGAAAGACGGCACGTTGACCGTCAAGCCCGGCGCCGGCTTCATCTACACCCATCAGGGCTTCCGCGACTGCCAGCTTCACATCGAGTGGCAGACGGATGCCGCGCGCCCCTCCAAGGGACAGGGCCGGTGCAATTCCGGCGTGATCTTCATGGGCGGCGCGCACGAGATCCAGGTTCTGGACTCGTTCGAGAATCCGACGTATCCGAAGGGGCAGGCCGGTGCGCTCTACGGCAAGTCGGCGCCGCAGGTGAACCCCACGCGCCAGCCCGGCGACTGGCAGGTCTACGACATCGTGTTCCATGCGCCGACGTGGGACGGCGACACGCTGGCGGACGGCGGTTCGGTGACCGTCTTTTTCAATGGCGTCCTCGTGCAGGATCACGTGCCGCTTGCGAAGGTCGGGCAACCCGCGCCGAAGCGAAAGCCGAGCGAGGCGCTCGTCCTGCAGGATCACGGGAATCCCGTCCCGTTCCGCAACATCTGGATTCGTCGTCTGCCAAAGGTCGTAAAGTAAAGTAAAAAAGAGAAAGGATACAAAATGAAATTCCCTGTTCAAAAATGTCAGCTGCTGGGCGCCGTCTGCGCCCTTGCGCAGGTCTCGGTCGCGACGGCCGAGACGGTCAACCTGAAGAGCTCCCTGCGCTTCTTCCCGGGGACGGCGAGCGGACAATATTTCGGTGACACGGGGCCCACCTACGAAGGCTGCGCAAACGGCGACACGCTGACCGTCCAGTCGAAGAAGGTGACGGCGCTCCCCGACGCGCTGAAGGCTGGCGTTCTCTTCTGGCTCGACGCGCGCGACCGCACGGGCTGGGAGACGTCGGGCACGAAAGTCACGAAGATCCCCTCAAAAGTCGGCAACCGATATCTTTCGACCGAGAAGGGCAACTGGAACAGCGGCGATGGCTGGGGGACGGCGACCGACTTGGCAATGAATGCGCCCACCCTGTCCGAGGACGCGGAACTGGGGGCGACCGTTCTTGACTTTGGCGAATGCGGCAGCGGGCGCGCCCTCTGCTTCGACGCCGAGGAAGACGCGGCGAACTACGTCAACCTGTCCAACATCGGCACGATCGTCACCTTGCGCGGCTCGCAGGCGGGTGGCGGCTGGCTGCTTGGCGGCGGCGCCAAGGGCGGCTACTCGTGGCATCGCGGCATGAGCGACCAGTTCTCGGTCGACGATTGGTCGCACAGGGCCACCGCCGCGTACGACTCGCCGTTCGGCGATGGGAATGCGGAGACGGCTTTCAGGGACTGCACATTCTACGCGGACGGGCAGAAGTCGGCGGCCTCTTCGTTTTCCTTCAGCGGCGGGTGGGATCTCTTCGCGATGCAGCCGACGGCGGCGACGCTCTCGACCCTCGGTCTCGGCATGGGTGACGCGCGCTCGGGCTCTTACAGTCGCAACCGCGCGTCGGGCGGCTTCAAGGTCGCGGAGATGATCATCTTCAGCCGACTGCTGGACGAAGAGGAGATCGCGGACGTCCTCGCCTACCTCCGCATGAAGTGGCTGGGTTCGGCACCGCGCGACTACAACGGGCGCACGGACGTCGACTATTTGCGCGCGTTCAAGGCCGACACGGCCTACAACCTCCCCGGCATATCCTTTGGACTGAACGTGCCGGACGGCGAGACGCTGACCGTCACGGACTTTGACGGCGGGCGTGTGCGCACGGATGCCGCCGCCCTCGACAGCTATGGCCTCACGAAGACGGGTGCGGGTACGCTCGCGCTCGGCGACGCTTCCGGCTACGGCAACCGGATCGACCTGCAGGAAGGCACACTGGCGTTCCCCGCGAAGCCCGTGCCGACTTCGCTCGGCGCGTTCCCCCTCGCCGAGCACTTCGACGCCTCAGCGGCGGCCGCGACAGTCGAGACCGATGACGCGGGGAACGTCAGCCGCTGGAAGAATGCGTCGGCGCAGACGTTCAGGGGACAGGAGCTGTTCGCGGGCGTGCCGACGGGCGCGACGGCCCCGACGCTGGTGCGCAACGCGCTGGGCGAAGGGCTTCATGCGGTGGATTTCGGTGCCTACGGTTCGGGGCAGTATCTCGCGCTCCTGACGAACGGGACGCAGACGGCCGAGATCCGGCAGAACGTCCAGACGGTGCTGGCGGTCATCGACGCCGCGCAGGGCGGCGGCAATCTCCTGAGCGGTCTTGGGGTTCGCGAGGGCGGCGCGTTCACCAACGGCATCTGCCGCTTTTCATCTGAATATGGCGCGCGTTGCTATGTGAATGGCGTCCGGGTCGATCCGGCGAACGGGTATCCCTATCCCGGCTGGGTGGTCGTGGCCGTGCAGGGGCAGGGCGCATCGTCCAAGCTGATTGGCGGCTGTGGCACGAAGCAGACTTCGGGCGGGCTGAAGATCGCCGAACTCGCCGTCTGCAAGGGCTATCTCTCGGAGGAGGAGATTCTGGACGCGTCCGCCTATCTCGCCGACAAGTGGCTGGGCAAGGCATTGCCGGGTTTTGCTGCGAAGGGTGCGCCCGTGCGGCCGGACGTGCAGCGGTTCACTGCCTCGGCCGGGACGACGGTGCGCGTCGAAGCGGGGCGTACGGCGCGCGTCGTGCCGGTTGGCCCGATTGCCTTCACGAAGACGGGCGCGGGCACGTTGGAGATTGTTGCCGACGGTTCGGTCGAAGCGGCCGTGACGGTTGCGGAGGGCGCGGTCAAGTACGTGAAGCCGTCCGAGCCGGCGTCGGACGCGACCTATGCCGCCGCGCCGGCCCTCCACGTCGACCCCTCGCGGGCGGACACGCTGAATGTCGCTGAAAGTCTTGACGGTACCGTCCAGTATGTCCGCTGGGCGGCGGATGCCTCCGGCGGCGACAACGCGGTGTATGTGCCGGAAGTGCCGACGGACTACAGTGGTCACCGCCCCATCCTGAACAAGACGGACACGGTGAACGAGCATCCGGTGCTGGACTTCATCAACAAGAACCGTTACATGGCGTTCACGAAGGCGATTGACAGCGTCCGCTCGGCCTTTGTCGTCTTCGGCTCGCAGTCGGCGGAGGACGTTGCGGCGGCCGGCCCCCTGCTGGGGTGGTTCAAGGGCGCGGCGGCGAACCGAAACGGCGGGAACGCGAGCGGCGCGAACATACCCGACTTCCAGGGCGGCGAGACGGATCTTTCCCTCGGTTCGGGCTATGTCTCGCCGGGCATGGAATGGTTCCGAAACGGCGCGACCGCCGTCCGCTCCGACTTGCGGTCGGGGGGCTACGAGCTGATCGAGGCCCATCCGGCCGTCCCGGCGCACGCCGGCGGGCTTCAGATGTACGGGTCGTGGTGCACGGGCGTCGCCCGTTACGGCGAAATCCTCGTCTACGACCGCGCGCTCACGGAACGCGAGAAGGTGGCGACGCGCAACTACCTGCTGAAGAAGTGGTTCCCGGACGTGGCGTGTGCGGCGCTTCCGGCGGCGACGGCCGCGACCGTCACGCTGACGGGTCTCTCCGTGGATTGCGCCGCGTACGCGGCGGGCACGGCCCAGCCGACCGTCGTCGAGGGGACGCTGGCGTTTGCGGCGGGGCTGACGGTCGAACTTGCAGGTCTGCCGCAGACGGTTGAGGAACTGGAAGCGGCTTCGTACGTGATCGCCAAGGCGGACGGCTTCGAGGGGGTGCGACGCCTCAATGCGGCGTTGCGCAAGGTGACGCTGTCGGTGGACGGCTGGAAGGCCGTCGCGACCGTGGCGGCGAACGGCACGGATCTCGTGCTCGCGTTCCAGCGGCGACCCGGCATCACCCTTATCATCCGCTAATTTGCCGTTTATGCTATAATCTTGGCAAATTGATTATCATGAGACAGAAAAGAAAGGCGATGCGACAGGTCTTCGGCTTCGGGACGGCGACCGCGCTCCTGCTGGCGGCACAGCCGTCGGCGGGGGCCTGTCCCCAGTCTGATGCCGGGGGTCTGTCCCCCCGTTCGGGGGGCCTGTCCCCGCGTTCGGACGCGGGCTGGCAGGTTCTGCCGATTTGTGGCGGCGGCTATGTGCAGGGCGTCGAATTCTGCGCGAGCGACGCGAATCGCCTCTACGCCTACGTCGACGTCGGCGGCCCCTACCGCTCGGACGACCAGGGGCGTCACTGGCGGCCTCTGCATGGAAACCTGACGCTCGACCTCCGTGATCGCGAGATCGACCTCGTGCGCGGCGTGTCCGTCGACCCGCGCGATGCCGACCGGCTGGTGATCGTGGGCGGCGGCGGGGGTGGCGCGTCGAAGGGCGGCGTCGCCGTGACGCACGACGGCGGAAAGACTTGGCGGACGACGCTGGCCGCGTGCTTCTACGGGAACGGGCGGCGGCGGATGCTGGGGCGGGCGCTCGACCGCGACCCGTTCGACCCGGACGGCCTCGTCGCCGGCGAGGACTGGGACGGGATCTTCTTCTCGCGCGACGGCGGCGAAACGTGGCGCAAGACGGGCCCGGAGGGGCACTGGTTCACGGATGTCCGCTATGACCGCACGGTGCGCGGCCGCCTCTACGCGAGCGCACCGCCCGTCGAGCCGAAGCTGCTGAACAACTGGCAGTTCACGGACGAGATGCGCCAGACGCCGCGCCAGACGGGCCTCTACCGCTCGGACGACGGCGGCGCGACGTGGCGCAAGGTTTCGGATGCGGCGCCGGACGAGATTGCGCAGGTCGTCGGCTCGTCCGCGCTCGTCGGGATCTTCAATCGGCGTCACGTGCGACAGTCGGCAGACGGCGGCGTGACGTGGACGGACTTCGGCGAGGGCCTGCCGCCTCCGGCCCCAGATGGGCTGGGCTACCCTCGAAAGGGCGTTCGTCTCGCGCTCGGCGCTGGGCGCGGCTTCTGGGTGCTGGGCGACTCGACGGGCGTCTTCTACCGGCGTGGCCTGTCGGACGCGGCGTGGACGGCCCTGCCCCTGCCGCACTGTGCGCTGGGCGCGCCGCAGAAGGAGACCTTCCTCGCCCGGCACTGCGGAAAGGACGTGAACATGCCGGCCCTGGGGTCGGTGACGGTCGATCCGGCGGACGACCGCCATTGGTTCGCGACGGACTGGTTCGATCTCTGGGAAAGCACGGACGCGGGCACGAACTGGACGAGCCGCGTCGATGGCCTGATGCAGGTCTGCTCGTTCACGGTCGAGGTCGATCCGTTCGACCGCGAGACGATCGCCTACGGCCTTGCCGACCTCGGCTCGTTCGTGTCCAATGACGGCGGACGCTCGTTCCGCTCGCAGCTGCCCTGCTACTGGGCATCCGTCGCGTTCTCGTCGGTGACGCCCGGCCTCGTGATGGGCTGCGGCGGCAAGGCGACGCGCGAAATCAACGTCTCGACCGATCACGGGCGCACGTGGCGCCGCGCGTCGGCCCAGGGGCTGCCCGCGTGGTCTTGGGGGAAGGTCGCGCCCCATGGGGTCAACACGGTCGCCGTGCGGCCCGATCGCGATGCGTTCTGGATTTGCGTCGGTGGCCCGGTCGCGCCGGGGAAAGGCGGCCCGTACGTCTCGACCGATCGCGGCGAGACGTGGACGTGGGCGGGCGAGGGCCTGCCGACGGACGAGCGGGAATTCGTCTACGGGCGCACGGAATGGCAGCGCCGTACGCTCGCCGAGCTGGTGTTCTCGTCCGACGGTAGCGCCGTCACGGCCAGCTCCTTCGGGAAGGGCGACTACTGGCGGCTCGCGCCGGGCGCACGTGTCTGGACGAAGACGAACGGACGGCGCGACGGGTTCGCGCGGCATTCGCTCGTCGCCGACCCCTTTACGCCCGGCCGCTATGTCTCGGGCGGGCGGCGACCGATCGAGTCGCGGGACGGCGGCGCGACCTGGCATCCGCTCGCCGGGCTGTCCGAGCGGGCGGACTTCGTCTGCTTCGACCGCTTCACGCCGGGGCTTGTCGTCGCGGCGTGCGAGCGGGATCTCAAGGTCTCGACGGACGGCGGGCAATCGTTTCGGACGTTCGAGCGCGGCTATCCGCTGCCGACGGGAAAGAGCCGCCAGATTCAGGTCTTCGACAGGAAGATCTACTTTCTGACCGGGGGCAGCGGCGTGTTCGTGAAGGAGATCAGGGAGAAATGAAAATGAAGACGGACAGGCGGACATTCCTGAAGCAGGCGACGGGCGCAGGTGTCCTTCTGGCGACGGCGAAACTGCCCGCCGTGTCGGAGGGGCTCTTCGAGGGGCGGGGACGGTTCGAGCGGCTGATCCTGAACTACGTGCACATCAAGATCGGGCTGCCGAAGCCGTTTTCCGTCCTGCACATCTCGGACACGCACCTGACGGCGGCCGATGCGGACGAAGATCCTGTCCGGCAGACGCTGAAGGACGAGCGCACGCGATGCTTCGGCGGACGTCAGGAGGAGGCGTTGCGCGACTCGCTCGCCTGGGCGCGCGACAACGCCGACTACGTCATCCACACGGGCGACCTCATCGACTGGCAGAGCCGCGCGAATTTCGCGCTCGTGAAGAAGTATTTCGGCGCGAACATGGCGGGATGCCTTGGCAACCACGAGTTCTCGCCGACCATGGGGCGTGATGGCGTCCGCGAGACGCGGGACGAGGCGTTCAAGGAGAGAAGCCGTGCGGTGCTGACGGCGACCTTCCCGTTCGATGCGACGTTCCAGTCCACCGTCGTCAACGGCGTCAACTTCGTCGCGCTGGACGACGTGTACGGGTACGTGACGCCGCATCAGGTCGAGCTCTTCCGCCGCGAAAGGGCGAAGGGGCTGCCGATCGTCCTGTGCCTGCACGTGCCGTTCCTGTCGGACGAGCTGGCCGTGGCCCACAACAAGTACTGGATGGGCGAGACCTGGAAGGAGGCGTCCATGCGGTTCACCTCGGCGGACGTCCCGGCGCCTCGCGGCGACCGCAAGGTCCAGCTGACGGATCCCGTGACGCGCGACTTCATCGCGTCCCTGCGCGGCGAGCCGCTCCTGAAGGGCATTCTGGCGGGGCATCTCCATTTCACGATGCAGGACGACTTCTCGCCGACCGCCAAGCAGTATGTGGTGGGCGGCAACTACATGTTCCACGGACAGGAGATCCTGTTTTCGTAAACGCCGGGAAGAAAGGCATAAGATGAAAATGAGAACGCTGTGCGGAATTCTTGTCGTGTTGGCGGGGGTCTGTCCCCACGCGAGAGGGGACGTTCTCCGCGCGCCCGTCGGCATCTCGATCGTCGACTTCGGCTTCCCGGCGGGCACGAACCGCTTCGGGTGCGCGAGCGATCCCGCCGTCTTCGAGCGGGCGCTCGCGTCGCTGGGCGCCGTGCGGCGCATTCCCGCCGAACGGCTTGGCGAGACGAACGTCCTGAGCCGCGCAACGACCGACCTCCTGATCGTTCCCTGCGGGTCGGCGTTCCCCGCCGACGCCGCGCCCGCCCTGCGCGCGTATCTCAAGGCGGGCGGATCGCTGCTGACGACAGGCGGCTATGCTTTCGACGCGCCGCTCGTGAGGGGCGCGGATGGGCGCTGGCTGATGGCGGACGACGTGCGCGCGGCGCTGCCGCCCGGCACGGAGCCGGTGGCACTGGCCCCGGCGTCCTGGTGGGGGCCGAGCGTGCCGGAGGGCTATCCGGCGCGCATGGTCGCCGTCAAGGGGCCGGACGGTTCGGAGGGCGTCGAGTTGCGGCAGGACAGGTTCCACTTCTGGGCGAACGCCTACATGGGTGGCAAGTCCACGAACCACCTCGCGGGGGCGGACGTCATCTCGTTCTGGGCGCGCGGCGGCGGCACGACACATCGCGGCAAGGTGGAGGTCGGCGACGTTGACGGCAAGATCCGCTGGTTCGCGCGCTTCCCCGTGACGGCCGACTGGCGCGAATGCCGTCTCGCGGCCGCGGACTTCCGTCCCGTCTCGCCGCCGAAGGACGCGGCGAAGACCCCGGCGTTCAGTTTCGCGCGGGCACGCGGCTTCGCCATCGGCATCGACCTCGCGGGCGCCGAACAGGAGCGTCCGGCGGCTTTCGCGCTCGCGTCGCTTCGCAAGGCGGCGGATGCGCGGGCGCGGACGCGTGTCGCGTTCCCGCGCATCAACACGCGCTACGGACGGCTCAAGGACGCGATTCATCCGCGCGACGATCAGGTCGGGGCGTTCGATCCGTCCTTCACGTTCGCGGACGCGCACGTTCCGGGCTATGGCGGCACGGTGCGTGGATATGCCGCTGTCGCCCAGCTGGGCGTGAACGGACACGGCTTCTCCAGGAACCGTTGCGTCTGGCGCGAACTTGTTCCGGCGACGGCGGTGGACGGGGAGGCGCTGGGACCGGCGGCGGGGATTGTCTACCATTTCGACTCGACGTTCAAGGGCTCGGCCTGGGCGCTGTTCGGCGTTACAGACCGCGACCTGTTCGCCGAGGGGTCGCCGTGGACGGGCGAACGGCTGCGGACGCTCGCGACGCGGCTCATGGATCGTCTTCACCTCAACCGCACGAAAGCGCGCTACGCCTGCTATCGCGTCGGCGAGCGGGCGGTTCTCTCGACGCGCGTCGCCAACTTGGGGCGTGTGGCGCGCGCCGTCACGGTGAAGATGCGGCTCACGGACGAGAACGGGCACGAGCTGCGAACGTTCGAGCGGGCCTGTTCGGTGAAGTCCGGTGAGCAGCTGCCAATCGAATTCGACCTGCCGGTTACGGACGCAACGCCGGATTTCGTGACCTTCGCGGCGACGCTCGTCGACGAAGACGGCGCGCGCGTGGACGAGGAGACGGGCGCGTTCGTCGTCTGGAACGAGGACGTGATTGCTCGTGGGCCGAAGATTGAGGTGCGCGACGCGCGGTTTGCGCTGGACGGGAAGGTGCGCTTCTGGATGGGGGCCCAGACCTACTGGGGGCAGACCGAGTCCTACACGGCGCGCGATCCCCTGACGTATGCGCGCGATTTCCGACGGATGCGCGACAGGGGGCTCCGCTGGACGCGGCAGTTCATCCCCTGGCGGACTGAATACGGCGTAGGCGTCAAGAAGGCCGACATGCGCTTCTCCGACGCGGTTGTGCAGCTCGCGCAGAAATACGGGCTCGTCTTCTACCACACCGAATACGCGAACCCGGACGAGACGGGCGAGAGGCTCAAGGTACAGAACGCGCTCTTTGCCGAGATTGCCGCGCGCTACCGCACGGTGCCGGGCTTCGCGATCGACATCCGCAACGAACCGCACCTGACGCAGCCGACGTCTCGCGCGGCGATGGAGCAGGAGCGGGAGTGGCTGGCGTCCGACCGCCGCGCGGCGCGGGCGGCACGTCCCGGCACGCTCGTCTCGGTCGGACATGCGCAAGGCTGGGCCGATGGGCGGAAGCGGACGAAAGATCCCGCCTACGGCACGCAGGATCTCGATTTCACGGATCGCCACTACTACGGCGACGCCCTCCTGATGCCGCTCGACCTCAAGGACGTCGACCAGCGTGCGCTCGGCAAGCCGCTCGTTTTGGGCGAATGCGGGGCGAAATGCCACCCGACGTTCAAGGAGGAGGATGTCGGCGGCGGGGACGACGACGCGGAACTTGCGACGCGCTTCCGTGCGCTGGCCGCACGCACGTTCGGTCTTGGCGGCGCGGCGATTCTCGCGTGGCACTGGCGCGATCCGCTGGAGGGCATCTTCCCGCACGGGCTGCTCCACGCCACGGGCACGCCGCGCGCGGCGGGCAAGGTCTTTGCGCGCATGGCCCAGGCGTTCGGGAAACTGGAGCTCGCCGCGAATGCGCCGGATGTCGTCGTCGCGCTGGACGAGAAACCGCGTGAAACCGCGCAGACGCGCGCGGATTATGTCCGGCAGGCGTATGCGCTCGACAAGGCGCTGCTCCACTGGGGCGCGAACTGGTCGAAGATCACGTCCTCCCGCGTCGACGATTGCCGCGCGAAGCTGATCCTGAAGCCGGAGGACTTCGGGGGCCTGTCCCCGGACGAGTTGCGGCGCACGGTCGGGGTGCGTCTGCGTGCGGCGGGCTGCCGGATCGCGCGCGACGCGGGCGATCCTGAAACGCTGGAGTCCTACCTTGTGCCGTGCGTCGGGGGAATGGCGCGCGTCTTCTGGAACGGTGGCGACAAGGAAGAGGACGTCCGCCGTCCGGGCGTGCGGTTTGCATTGCCGCCCAAGCGCATCGGGCTGGTCGTCGAAACGCGGGGACAGGCCCCGCAGGTGGAGATCCTGTGATGATGAAGATTCGATTCTCAATGCTGTTGGCAGCCGTCGTCGCATCGGGGACTGTGCGGGCGGTCGAACTTTTGGAAGGGACGGTGACGCCGAAAGATCCGAAGGTTCGCGCCTGTCGGATTCTCGTTGTCGGCGACGACGAAAGGGCGTCGGCGTTGCAGTCGGTTGCGCGTGCCGTGCGTACGGACGGCATGCCGCACACCGAGCTTCGGACGCGAACCGTCACGGCACAAGGTCTGTCGGGCGAACGGACGGCGTTCGCGTCCGCGACGCCCGCCCGCCCGACGTGCTTCGTGTACGCGGGTAATGATGGGGACGTGGCACGTAGCCTCACGCGACTCTACCGCGAACTGCGTCAGCAGAAGGTTCCGGCGGAACTGCACCTCACGTCTGGCTGGGGACAGGCCCCGGCTGCGGCGGATGCCGAGGCGCGGGTGCTGGAGTTCTTGCGCCAAATGGAGGTCTTCGACAAGTTGGGCGACCCCGTGAGCCAAAGCCGTCGCTGGCTGCCGGGCGACACGATCCGCACGGAAAAGGAGCTGCTCTGGCCCAAGGGGAAGATGCCGGACGCTGTGCCGGATCAGGGCTATGACCCGTATCTCGTCTGGTTTGTGCCGGAGAAGCTGACGACAAAGGCGATCCAGATCGTTTTCCCGGGTGGCGGCTACAATTCCTGCAACTTCAACGGCGAGGGCACTCCGTTCGCCTATTGGCTGAACGGCAAGGGCATGACGTGCGTCGTGGTGATGTACCGTTGCCCACGTGTTGAGGGCCGTCCGAAGCACTTTCGCGCGTGGCAGGACGCGCAGCGCGCCATCCGCGTGGTGCGCGCCGGAGCGCCAGCGCGCGGGCTCGACCCGAACCGCATCGGCCTCGTGGGGTTTTCCGCCGGCGGTCACCTGACGCTTGTGACCGCAACCGGCACTCGGACGCCCGCCTACCGGCCGGTCGACGCGATTGACCGGTTGCCGTGTACGGTGCAGTGGGCGTGTCCGATCTATCCGGCCTATGCGCTCGCCGGCGACGCCGGACGGGCGAACGGGAAGGGGGACAACGCACCGGATGCTGTGTCTGCTCCCGAACTTGCGTTCGACGCCGACACGCCGCCCATGTGCTTCGTGCACGGCGACGCGGACGTCTATTCGCCGATGAATTCGGTCATGTGCTGGGAGCGTCTGCGCCGGATGGGGATTCTGGGCGACCTCCATACGCTCGCGACGCGCGGGCACTGCTTCCAGATGGCCGCGAGCCCGGGCACGGGCAGCTATACGTGGGCCGACCGCCTGTGGGAGTTCCTTTCCCGCACGGGCTTCAGCAGGTAAAAGGCCGAAATCGATTTTCGTTGCAGAACACACATAAAACCAAAAGAGAAAGACAAACCATGAACATGAACACAAACCTCCTGACCCTTAACCGCCGCAGCTTCCTGACGGGGCTCGGCGCCTTCTCCTTCGGCTCGGCGCTCGGCGCCATCGACCTCGCGCCCAAGACGGCGTTCACGGGCAAGCTGACGGGGCGCAAGATCACGCTCGCCTCCGTCGGTTGCGGCGGCATGGGCGAGGCCGCGACGAAGGCGCTCATCGACGCGGGCTGCGAGCTCGTCGCCGTCTGCGACGTGGATCCCGGCAGCTTCGACACGTGGGAGAAGCGCTACCCCGGCATCCCGAAGTTCTCCGACTACCGCGACATGCTGCGGACGATGGGCGACAGGTTTGAGGCTGTCCAGGTCGGCACGCCCGACCACACGCACGCCTACATCTCAATCGACTGCATGCGGGCGGGCAAGCACGTCTACGTGCAGAAGCCGCTCGCCCGCACGGTCGAGGAGTGCGAACTCATGCTCAAGACGCAGCTGGAGACGGGCGTCGTCGCGCAGATGGGCAATCAGGGGCATCCGGGCGTGTGGCGCTACAAGGCACTGCGCGACGCGGGCCTCTGGGGCGAGATCAAGGAGATCTACAGCTGGTCTGACCGGCCGGTGTGGAAACAGGGCATGACGGAATACGCGAAGCCGCAGCCGCTTCCGGCGAACTACGCGAAGAACGCCTGGGACTGCTGGTGCGGCCCGAGCGAGGATCACGGCTACTCCCCGGCCTACCACAAGTTCTCATGGCGCGGCTGGTGGGCTTATGGCTGCGGCGCAATCGGCGACATGGCCGTGCACAATGCCGACCCGGCGTTCTGGACGTTTGAGCTGGGGCTGCCGGTCACGGTCAAGGCTGACACCTATGGCTCCGGCCCGGTGACGATCGCCTATCCGAAGAAGTCGCGCATCGAGATGACGTTCGCGCCGAACAGGTGGATTCCGAACGGCATCAAGCTGACGTGGTTCGACGGCGGACTCAAGCCCGACCCGGCGGGCGTTCCGGGACTGCCCGCGTTCGCCAAGGCCTACGGGATCGGCGAGGAGCGGCGGAAGAAGGCGGAGGCCCAGAAGGCCGGCAAGCCGTATGTTGCGCCCGCCGCTGTTGCGCCGCTCGTTCCGGCCAATGGCGTCATCATCGTCGGCAGCCAGGCGACGACGCTCGGCGAGTCGCACGCGCACCGTCCGAACTGCCTCGCGGGTGACGCGAAGAAGTTTGACGCGGCGATCAAGGCCGGCGACAAGCTGTGCGGCTACAACCACTACCGCGAGTTTGTCGAGGCGATTCAGTCGAACGACCCCGCGCGCTGCGGCTCGCGCCTGTCGTATGCCGCGCCGCTGACCGAGGCGTTGCTGATCGGCTGCATTGCGCTGCGCTATCCGGGCGAGGAACTGCATTTCGACCCGAAGACGCTGCAGTTCACGAACAAGCCGGAGGCGAATGCGTTCCTCAAGGCGCCGAAGCGCGGCGAATGGGACTTCGCGAAACTCATGGGAAAATGAGCGCCGCGCCGTCGTGAGGGCATGCGAACGGTCGGTTGTGGTATAATACGGGCATGGAAAAGATGAAGCAGATCATGTACGGCGTGACGGACTTCGCGCGGATCCGCGCGGAGAACGGCTATTTCGTTGACCGCACCGCGCTCATCCGCGAGCTGGAGAAGACGTCCTACGCGATGTTCCTGCGGCCGCGCCGCTTCGGCAAGTCGCTCCTCTGTGCCATCCTGCAGTGCTACTACGACATCGACTACGCCGACCGCTTCGACGCGCTCTTCGGCGGGCTCGACATCGGGCGCGAGCCGACGGCGGAGCGGGGGAAGTACCTCTGGCTGCACTTCAACTTCTCGACGGTCGAGAAGCGCGCCGATCGCGTGGAGGCGAGCTTCGACGCCTACTGCCGGGATGTCCTCGACGTGTTCGCCGAGCGCCACGCCGCGCAGCTGCCGGACGGCGCGGCGGCGGCGATCCGCGCGGCGCGCACGTGCCACGAGAAGCTCAACGCCCTCACGACCCGGCTGATGGGCTCGGATGCGCGGCTCTACGTCTGCATCGACGAGTACGACAACTTCACGAACACGATCCTCGCCGAGTCGCGCGACCGGTACGAGGCGCTCTGCCACGGCGAGGGCTTCTTCAAGCAGTTCTTCAACGAGCTGAAGGCGGCGACGACGGGCGTCGGCGCGCCCGTGACGCGGCTCTTCATCACGGGCGTGACGCCCGTCACGATGGACGACGTGACGAGCGGCTTCAACATCGCCTCCAACATCTCGATGAACCCGGCTTTCGCCGCGTTCGCGGGCTTCACGCACGACGATCTCCGCGAGATGCTGGCCTACTACCGCGCCCACGCGGGCTTCGCGTTCGACGAGGCGGCCGTCTTCGAGACGATGCGCCGCTGGTACGACAACTACCGCTTCGCGCCGGAGACGGGCGCGGACGGGCGCGAGCCGCCGCGCGTCGCGAATCCGACGCTCGTCCTCTACTACATGCAGTACTTCCTGCAGAACCACAAGCCGCATCCGGATCTCGTGGACCGCAACCTGCGGACGGACTACATGAAGATCCGCCACATCATCACGGAGGGGCGAAAGGTCAACGGCAACTACCATCGGCTGGAGGACATCGTCGCGCGGCTCGGCACGACGGCGACGCTGCAGGACTCCTTCCAGGCGAAGGAGCTGGGCGTCGAGGACAACTTCGTCTCGTTCCTTTTCTACAACGGGCTCGTCACGATCAAGGACGAGGACTTCGGGCAGTCGCGGCTCGGCATCCCGAACCTGACGGTTGGCGAGTTCCTGCACGACTTCGTGCCGAAGGCGTACCAGGACGTCTACGGCGTCGACCCGCGCATCTTCGACATCGCGAACGGGATGGCGGACTTCGCGCGGCGCGGCGACTGGCGCACGCCGGTCGAGACGGCCTGCGGAGTGGTCTCGCGGTACTGGAAGGTGCGCGACGCGATCGAGGGCGAGCGCGTGGTGCAGACCGCGCTCTGCTCGCTCCTCTACGTGGGGCACGGGCCTTACATCGTCTACCACGAGCGGGAGTCGGCGGGCGGGTTCGTCGACATCGCGTTCGAGCCGCAGCTGAACCGCTGGCCGCAGATCGGCCACGCGGCGCTCGTCGAGCTGAAGTACCTGAAGGCGGAGGACGACGCCTCGCCCGCCGCACTCGTGCGGGTCAAGGCCGCCGCCGCCGAACAGCTCGCGCGTTATGCGGCCGACCACGACCTCGCGCGGGCGTGGAACCTGAAGGAGAGCGGCGGCACGGTGACGCTCCACCGCATTGCCGTCGTCTTCCACGGCGGCGACGTCGCCCTCTGCGAGGAGATCTGATTCGACGACCGAAGAAAAAGGGAGGAACAACATGAACATGGCGATTTTTCTGTTGGCGGCGGTGAAGTTTGCCGCGCCGTTTACCGATGGCGCCGTTCTCCAGCGCGAGGCGAAGGTGCCCGTCTGGGGCACCGCCAATCCGGGCGAGTCCGTCACCGTCACGTTTGCAGACCAGAAGAAGTCTGCGACGACCGCCGCCGACGGACGCTGGCGCGTCGACCTCGACCCGATGCCCGCGAATTGCGAAGGGCGTGTTCTCGTCGCCAACGGCGTCGCGGCCCGGGACGTGCTCGTCGGCGAGGTCTGGCTCTGCTCGGGCCAGAGCAACATGGGTATCCCGTTCTGGGGCGAGTCGCCCCGCGCCCGCGACCGCCTCGGCGGCTCGCTCGGACAGATCCTCGACCTGCCACTTCTGCGCTGTGCGGCTCTCGGCAACGGCTGGAGCGACGTGCCGCTGACGGCGGAGGCCGTGCGCTGGCAGAAGGTCACGCCGGAGTTCTGCCTCACGAGCGGCTTCTCCGCCGTCGCCCTCTGGTACGGCTACTACCTTCAGACGACGCTCAAGATTCCCGTCGGGCTTCTCGGCGCCTACGTCGGCGCGACGGACATCGAGACGTGGATACCCGACTGCACGTTGCCGCCGCCGCCCGGACGCGAGGGCGTGAACGGGCAGAAGCCGTCGCAGTACCACAACGGCAAGGTGAACCCAGTCGTGCCCTACGCCCTGCGCGGCGCAATCTGGTATCAGGGCGAGAGCAACACGGCGAGCCTCGACGTGATCGCGGGCTACGGCGCGCGCATGAAGGCGCTGCTGGACGGCTGGAAGCGCGTCTTCGAGAATCCGCGCCTGAAGCTCTACTTCTGCCAGATCTGCCCGTGGGGCAATCCGCGCGTGCCGTTCATGCAGGAGGCGCAACAGGCGTTCGCGCAGACGGAGCCGGACGCGGGCATGGCCGTCCTCTGCGACGCTGGGAACCTCCACGACATCCACCCGAACGACAAGCAGGTGCCGGGGCTCCGGCTCGCGCTCCTTGCGCTCAAGCGCGACTACGGCTATGCGGACATTGTCGCCGACTCGCCGACGCTCAGGTCGTGGAAGGTCGAGGACGGCAAGTTCGTGCTGTCGTTCAATGACGTGAAAACCTGGTCGGCCTATGAGGCGGACTGGAGTATCATCCGTGACCCGTCGAGAAGCGCGGACTACGGTTTCGAGGTCGCGGGGGCGGACGGGAAATGGATGAAGGCGCAGATCGGGAACTTCCGGCGGCTCGCGAACGTGCCGCAGGTCGAGTACCGGGGGCAGATCGACGGCGAGGAGCTTGTCGTCTGGTCGGACGAGGTGAAGGAGCCGAAGGCGCTGCGCTACCTCCATTCGCGTCCGTGGCGCGGGTATCTCATGAATGAGGCGGGGCTGCCGCTCGGCGCGTTCCACGTCGGCGACCTCGACCGCGCGGCGGCCGAAAGGGCGAAGCCCGCCGTCGGCACAATGAAGCCCATCGCCAACTACTGATCAATGCCTACGACAGACAGATGCCTGCGGCGCTGAACACGGAGAAAACGGAGAATGGAAGACACGGAGGTTGGGGGCATATGCGTCAGGATGCTGCTGATACGATTCCGCAGTTCTCCGAGCCTCCTGTCCTCCGGTGACTCCGTGTTAAGCGAACGCAACACGCATTGAAGCGAACATCGAAATGAATATCCTGAATCTACTGATTGCGACTGTTGAAATCGCCCTTGCGCCGACGGGGACGAATGACATGACGAAAGCCGTCCTGTCGGCGGTTGACCGCGTGCGCGCGGCGGGCGGCGGCGAGATCCGTCTCGCGCCGGGCGCGTACCACTTCCGCACGACGACGGCGATGTCGTTCTACGTCTCCAACCATGACCACCCCGGCACGCGCCGCGTCTTCCTGCCAATCACGCACGTCACGAATCTCGTTCTGCGCTGCGACGGACGTGCCGAGTTCCTCTTCCACGGCGCGGGCATCGCCCTTGGGCTCCAGGACACGCGGAACGTGACGTTGAAGGGCATCGGCGTCGACTGGGAGCGTCCGTATTACAGCGAGGCGCGGTTCGTCCGCTTCGACGGCGGCCGTCCCGTCCTCTCGTTCGACCCGAAGCAGTTCCCGATGCGGATCGACGGGAAGGGGCATCTCGTCGCCGTCGGCGAGGGCTGGGAGAAGGATCCGAAGCTCGCGCAGGCCTTTGACGCGCACGACCGCGCCTACAAGGGCGGCGCGTGGTTCTCGGGTCGGGCGGACGACCTGGGTGCGGGCGTCTATCGGCTGGACGAGGACTGGCCGAAGAAGTTTCCGCGTCCGCTTGCGCCCGGCGACGCCGTGGTCGTGCGCAGCGGCTGGCGGCCCGATCCGGCCGTCCACCTCAACCGGGCGCATGACACGGTGCTGGAGGACTGCGTCATCCGCGCCGCCGCCGGGATGGGCCTCATTGCCCAGCGGTCGGAGAACGTGACGGTGCGCGGCTCGGGGCGCGCGACCGACCGCACGGCCGGCGCGTTCGCGCGCGCGGAGACGGGGCGGATGACCTCGCTGCAGGCCGACGCGACGCACTTCTCGAACTGCCGCGGGAAGATCGTCGTCGAGAACTGCCTCTTCGAGGGCATGGTCGACGACGCGATCAACGTCCATTCGACATGCCTTCAGGTCGAGGCGATGCCGTCGCCGACCGAGATCCGCTGCCGCTACAAGCATCACCAGTCCGTCGGCTTCGAGGTGTTCCTGCCGGGCGAGCGACTGCGCGGCATCCGGGGGCGCACGCTGGAGCCGTCGGACGCGACGGTCGTCGTCACGGGCGTGACGATGCGCGCGCCGGATCTCGTCGACCTCACGCTGTCCGCGCCGCTGCCGGACGGCCTCGGCGCTGGGGATGCGGTCGAGAACGCCGACTGGCAGCCATCCGTCGACTTCCGCAACAACATCGTGCGGAACTCGTCGCCGCGCGCGACGCTCTTCACGACGCCTGGCCGCGTCGTCTGCGAGGGGAATCTCTTCGACCACGTTGCCGCACAGGCCGTGCACCTCTCGGCGGACGCCTGGGACTGGTACGAGTCCGGCGCGTGCGAAGACGTGACGATCCGGCGGAACGTCTTCCGCGACTGTCTGCTCGTTCGGGGCAAGGGCGTCATCCAGATTGACCCGAACGTGAAGGATCTGAAGGCCCAGCGGCGGCGCTACCACCGTAACATCGTCGTCGAGGAGAACGTCTTCGAGCAGACGCGCGGGCCGCTCCTCTACGCGCGCAGCGTCTCGAACCTCGTCTGGCGCGCGAACAGCACGACGGGCGCGACGGGCTTTGACGTCGACTTCTGCGACAACGTGAAGATCGAGAAGTGAAACGTCGCGGCGCTTCCTGTTCCCGAACGGGAACATTTGCGGTTGACGGGCGGGGTTTGATTATGGTATGGTACCGCTCGGTATCACGATAAGGTCGAGAATGTCGGACATGAAGGAGATCGGCGCATTTGTCGCCAAGGTTCGCAAGGCGCAGGGCGTAAGGTGCTGTCCGTTCTCGGCATCGATGTTCGGCGCCGTTGCAGGCCGAGCCGTTTGACTCCGACCGGACGACGATTTTCTTCGAGAACCTTCTGCCGCCCGACCAGGTGCGCCGGAAGCTCGGCCCCGTGCTGCAACCTTTCGCGCCACAACATCTTCGGCTTCCTCGAGGCCCTGGGCGGCGACTGTGCCGGCGCGATTTCGCTGTGGCCGCCGAATGTCGCGCCGCACGAGGCGGACGAGTTAGCCTATGTCTTCGCGCCGAATGAGGAGCATGACAAGATTGGGCTTGTCGCCCGCTATGGCGAGAGGTGCTGTGAGGCGTACGTGCCGTGCGACTGTGTAGGCGTTCGGACCAAGTGTTATTGGGATTCGCTGCAAACCAATCGTTCGGAAACGGTCTATTTTGAGTCGGAGAAGGCGAAGTGGCTTGAGAAGGTTCGCCCGCTCGTCGAGTCCTTATAGAAACAACAAGAGTGGTCTCACACGGAGCCACGGAGGCACGGAGCGTCCCAGCCGATCTCCGGGCCTCCGTTACCCCGTGTGAGTCTATCGAGTGCGTTGCCGGGCCAACGGGCACAGGATGCGACCGCCGCCCACCACAGCGCACTCGTTTCGCAAGCGGCCCTTGCGCCGGTCACCACTTCACAGGCTCGTTGAGAATCGTGCCGTCAGCGGCGTTGACGCTTCCAGCCGCCCCCGCGACATACTGGACGCAGAGCATCGTCAGCGGCTTGTCGCCCGTGTTGCGGACGGCGCGCTTCCCGTTCGGCGCGACGCGAATGACGGTTCCCTCCTTCACGGGGATGTTCACGCCGTCAACCTGATACTCGCCCTTGCCCGAAAGGAAGAAGTACAGTTCCTCGTTCTTCCTGTGCGTGTGGTAGAATCCCCCTTCCGTTCCCGGTGCGAAGACCTGAAAGGAGAAATCCGCGCCGCCGGCCTTGATCGCCGCGCCGCCGAACACTTTTCCGGGTATCTTCACCTCGGGGCCGAGTTCGAATACGTAGTCCTTGATTTCGGCAAGCGGCCCGAAGTCGATTGCCGTGGCGTTGGCAAGGTCTGCTGTTGTCTTGATTTCTTTCATTTCCTTGTTCCTTTCTGTTTTGTCTGTTTTGTTTCTTGGTTGGCCAAGACTTTTTCGAGAAGTCGTTCAAGCGTCACGGCCTCTTCGGCGGAGAGACCCTTGTAGAGGCGCGCACGGTAGCGACGCGAAAGGGCCTCAAAGGCGGGACGCAACGCCGCGCCGGCGGCGGTCAGCCGCACCACGAGGCTGCGGGCGTCCACGGAGGACTTCTCGCGCACGACAAGCCCCCTGTCCGCAAGCTTGTCGACGAGGACGGTCATCGTCGGACGGGTGCGGTGCGCGAACGCGGCGATCTCGTGCATCGTCGCCTCGCCGCGCAGGAACAGGAGCGCCAGCACGTCTCCGTGGGACGGCGCAAGGCCCGAAAGCCCTGCCCGCGACAGCTCGCCGACGAGCCAGCGATGCGCCTGTTCATGCAGACGCGCGATCAGCATTCCCATGTTGTGGTTCATGGCGCGTAGTATATCATTAGATATCTAACCATGTCAAGGGGGTGCGCTTTCTTATCCGGCGACTGCGCCGCGTTCGGATTATGCTATAATGCCTCCTGAAGGAGTCCGTGCAATGAATGTTGACAGAGGCGAAATGGAAATGAACGAGACGGCGAACTCGACAACGTGGAGCGCGTTGGCGCGGTTGCCGCTTGTGGCGTTTCTTGTCACGCTGTGCGTTGTGGCGGGCGTGAAACTTGTTCGCGCGGGACAAGGCTCGCTGATGCAAGAGGGCTTGTGCCTGTCGATTGATCCGAACGATCCGTTCTGGCAACTCTTTCTCCTGATCGGAGCCATTGTCGTTGGCGTGACGGTTCCCTTGTGGTGCATCTTTTGGCGAAATCGCCGTCGCGAGACGGATTTCGCGCGCGGATATGAAGGGCGGACGGTCGCCTCGGCGACAAAGCCAGGTGAGGCGTCCGCGCGACCGCTGGACGGTGTGCTGCTTGTGCCGGATGCCTCGGTTTTAGAGGTGAACGAACTCGTGCGGCTGTTCGAGGCCGAGGGCATTCGCTTTGCGTTGCGCCAGACGGTCATCGACACCGCCTTTCATTGGAGGGGGAATGGTGGCTTGGGTACGCGGATGTGCGTCGCCGTCCATCCGTCGGACGTGGCGCGCGCCCAGCCGCTCATCGACAAGGTGCTCAATCCAGGCGCTCACAGGACTTCAGCATAAAAAGATGATTCGCTCCCTGCGAAGCAGCCCGAAGGGGCCGCTAGGTGGGGTGCGCTTAACACGGAGGCTGCGGAGACGAGGAGACGCAGAGATATATGTTGCTGAAAGATGGAATTGACTAGGCTTCAGTTCAGAGGTCGATAACGCTTGAAATCTGTCTTCATCAGCGTCTTTCAGCTTGACCCTCTCGACTCTTTCATCGGGCCTCCTTGCGCATCAGCCTTTCAAGAACCGATGGATTATTCGCGGCGATGTGCCCTAGCGTCGGACATCCGTCCATCTGCGGACAGTCGGCACAGGTCGCCCATCCTTTCTCCCGAACGCAGCTGCGTATCGTGCAGAGCTTGTCGCAAAAAGGCGTCTTCGCACCCTCGGTGCGGCAGCCGGTACAGGTGATCATTTCCGGCGTAATCGTGACCCCGTTGAGTTTTGTCCACAAGGCGGCGGTCTTCTCGCGCAAGGCGTTGTCATCCGTGACCGTTGCGATCCGGGCGTCGCATTTCTCGCAGTCCAGTCCGCAGCATGCAATGAGTTGATTCATGCGAATTCTCCTTCGTGTTTTCCTTCGCGAACTTCAATCGCCCCAACACTTCGTCCTTAGCCGCAAGGCGCGGCCTTCACGGCATCGCGACTCGCGGCACGTGCGCATTCGGCGAGCTTCTTCTCTTCTGCGCTCAGTTCCTTGCGGAATGTCACTTTCACAGTCATGGGCGTATTATAGCACATCTTTTCGCATAACGCTTCACGCCATCAAGACATGGACAATCGCTTTATCGAGGATCGAACTGGACATTCACGGTTCTCTCCGTCCCGTCCGCGCCGACCATTTTCTTTTCAGGGGCGGCGAGGCGGGGTGGGGCAGATTTTGCTATAATGTCGAAACCATGAAACCAATTGCCGTCCACATCGCCGACTTCGAGACCCTGCGCACGCTCAGACATCTGACCGTGCAACATGCGAAAGGAACACGCGCATGATTCTCACGCTTCTGCTTGCCGCGCTGCTGACGATTCCCGACGCGCCGTTCGGAAAGCTCGACATCACGGTGCCCGAATTCGCCGCACGCGACTTCCCGATCACCGACTTCGGCGCGCGGGAGGGCGTGAAGGCGACGGACGCCTTTGCGCAGGCCATGCGGGCGTGCGAGGCGTCCGGCGGCGGGCGCGTCGTCGTGCCGAAGGGTGACTGGCTCACGGGGGCCGTCCGCTTCGGCAACAACTGCAACCTGCACCTCGCGGACGGGGCGACGCTCGCGTTCACGGACGACCCCGCCGACTACCCGGAAGTCCACACGACGTGGGAGGGCATCGAGTGCTACAACTACTCGCCGCTCCTCTACGCCTACGGCGTGACGAACGTCGCCATCACCGGCGCGGGGACGATTGCGCCGCGCATGGAACGCTGGAAAGCCTGGTTCGCCCGTCCGCCCGAGCACATGAAGGCGACGGAACACCTCTACTACTGGTGCTCGACGAACGCGCCGATGGCGGCGCGGCGGCTGCTCGCGCTCGACCGCGCACACATGCGCCCGCACCTCATCCAGTTCAACCGCTGCGGGAACGTGTTGCTGGACGGGTTCAAGATCCGCGAGTCGCCGTTCTGGATGATTCACCTCTACCATTCCGAGAACTGCGTCGTGCGCAACCTCGACACGTTCGCGCATGGGCACAACAACGACGGCGTGGACGTCGACATGACGAAGAACGTGCTGATCGAGAACTGTCGTTTCGACCAGGGCGACGACGGCATCGTCCTCAAGGCGGGGCGCAACGCGGACGCTTGGCGGCTCGGCCGCAGCACGGAGAACGTGGTCATCCGCGACTGCGACATGGTGCAGAGCCATTCGCTGCTCGGCATCGGCTCGGAACTCTCGGGCGGCGTGCGCAACGTGTGGATGACGCGCTGCCGCGTCGCCGACACGTTCTCGATGCTGCGCATCAAGACGGGCCCGCGTCGGGGCGGATTCGTCGAGAACGTCTGGATGGATCACTGCACGGGCGAGAAGATGATTCGCGTCTTCAACATCTTCACGTCATACTGCGCGCAGTGGGGCAAGTTCCCCGACTTCGAGCTGCGCCGCACGCGCATCCGCAACGTCAACATCTCCGACTGCACGGCGCAGGTCGCCGACTACGGCATCCTGCTCGAGGGCGACCCGCTCCTCCCGCCGCGCGGCATCCGCGTGAAGGACGTCACGGTCGGCCGCGTCGTCAAGAAGTTCGCGGACGTCGCCAACTGCGAGGACGTGCGCCTCGACGGCTTCTCGCTGGCGGTACCACCGGAAGATTCTCGTCGCTAGCTTGGTTTTCTTTCGTTTTGTTGGCGTAAAATTTTTACGAATTATTGGTGCTATTGTCCAAAATTTTTGGTATAATACGCATCAACGTGAACGAGTCGGCTGTTCGCAGGTCGGCGACGGACGCGTTTCCAACACATCTGAAACAAAGAAAAGGAACGAACGAAAATGAATCAGGCAACGATGACGAAGGCTTTTTCACTGGCCGCCCTTGGGCTGGCGCTGGCGGGCTGCGCGACGTGTCCGCAGCGCGCGGGCGACGGCTACCATCCGATCTTCAACGGGCGCGACCTCGCCGGTTGGACGGGCGCGACGCATCTCTTTTACGTTGAGAACGGCGAACTCGTCTTCAGGGAGGGCCCGAAGAACTTCGGCAACCTCTTCTATGAAAAGGAGCTTGCCGACTTCTCCGCACGCTTCCAGTTCAAGCTCGTGCCGAACGGCAACAACGGCTTCGCGATCCGCGCGGGCCGCGAATGTCTCGACGGCGGCGCGCTCGTCGGCGGCAACAAGGTGCTCGGCGATGCCGCCTACAACGGCATGGAGATCCAGATCCTCGACGACACGGGCTCGCTCAAGCAGAACAACAAGGCCTGGCAATACTGCGGCTCGATCTATGGTGTCGTCGCCGCGCAGAAGGGCCATCTCCGTCCCGTTGGCGAATGGAACGACTACGAGATCACCGCCGTCGGCGAGGACGTGACGGTCGTCCTGAACGGCGTCACGATTCTTGCGACGAGCGTCAAGGACCTGTCGACGGATGGGAAGACGCCGGACGGCAAGCCCCATCCCGGCCTCCACAACAAGTCTGGCCTCATCGGCTTTCTCGGACACACGATGCCCGTGCGCTTCCGCAACATCGAAATCAAGGAACTCTAAACTCCCAACAGCCTGAAAGGAACACTGACATGAACAGCACAAAGAACGAAAACCTCACGACACGCAAGCGCTTCATCGGCGGCATGCTCGCCGCCGGCGCGGCCCCGACCATCGTCCCCGCGTCCGTCTTCGGCGCGAACGCCCCCTCGAACCGCATCACGCTCGCCGGCGTCGGCGTGGGCGGCATCGGCTTCAGCCAGCTCCCGGACTGCCGCAAGGCCGGCTTCGAGGTCATTGCGCTCTGCGACCTCGACTGGACCTACGCGAAGCGCACCTTCGACAAGTTCCCGGACGCGCGCCTCTACAAGGACTACCGCGAGATGCTGCGCACGGAGGCGGACAAGGCCGACGCGATCTACTGCGGCTGTCCCGACCACTGGCACACGCTCGTCACGCTCGACGCGCTCGCGGCGAAGAAGCACGTCTGCTGCGTGAAGCCGCTGACGCGCAAGGTGGACGAGTGCCGCGCCGTCGTCGCGGCGGCGAAGAAGGCCGGCACGGCGACGCAGGTCACGGCCTGCACGTCGAACGACGAGGCGAGCGTCCGCCTCTACGAGATCCTCGACGCGGGGCTTCTCGGCGAGATCACGGACGTCGCGGCGTGGAGTCGTCGTCCCGTCTGGCCGCAGGGCATGGCGGAGCTTCCCGACTGGGAGGATCCGATTCCGGATGGCTTCGACTGGAACATGTGGTGCGGCCCTGCGAAACGCGTGCCGTTCGCCTCGAAGTGGGGCAAGCACGCGCCCTATGAGAAGCTTTCAAAGGAGGCGTGGTGCGGCGATGCGGTGTACCATCCGTTCAACTTTCGCGGCTGGTTCGAGTACGGCGCGGGCGCGCTCGGCGACATGGGCTGCCATCGCGCGAACACGATCTACCGTGCGCTCGATCTCAAGTGGCCGACGCGCATCGAGGCGAGCTCGTCGCGCGTGAGCGAAGTCGCCTTCCCGCTGTCGAGCATCGTCACCTACGACTACGCGACGTGCAAGTACGGGCATCCCGTGCGCCTGACGTGGTACGACGGCGGGCTGCTGCCGCCGACGCCGAAGGCGGCGGGCGCGTATCGGCTGCCGGCGGAGGGCGTGCTCTACTACGGCACGAAGGGCGTTCTGCTCTTCGACGCGATGAAGCCGCTGGACTGCAAGCTCGTCTTCTTCGACAAGGCGCTGGAGGCGCAGGCGGCTGCGCTGCCGCGCACGAAGCCGCGCCGTCCGGGCTGGATCTACGGCGAGTGGCTGGAAGCCTGCAAGGGAGGCGAGGCCGCGAGCTGCAACTTCGACTTCGCGCAGTACATCACGGAGTTCGTCCAGCTCGGCAACCTCGCCCTCCAGACGCAGAAGCCGGTGGCGTTCGACCCGGTGGCGATGAAGGTGACGAACGGCAACGACGCGGCGGACGCGCTCCTGCACAGCCACTACGAGAACGGCTATAAGTTCTGAAAGGTGGGCGTCCGATGAAAAGATCTCGCTTTTATCCCCCCCTTAGGGGGGGGGGGGGGGGTAAACGCTCCCTGCTGCGGATTGCGGCTCTCACGGCGACGCTGAATGCGTTCGCCGCGTGGGGCGCGGGCGCGCTGGACTGGGACTCGGCGCTGATCCGGGGGACGACGCCGGGCGGCAGGATGTTCTACGCGCCGGGCGAGGAGATGGCGTTCTCGCTCGTCTTGGAGGGGATGACGAACACCGTGCCGGCGGACACCTACTTCCTCGACTGGGAGCGGCGCGGCGACGACGGCCTCGTGGAGCGGGGGCGCGCGCCCCTGCCCGTCAAGGAGCCGCTCGTCCTGCGCACGAAAAGCGAAAAACCGGGGTTCGTCTGCATCGAGGCAAACGTCGTCACGAAAGACGGCAAGCGCGTACCCAAGAACCACAAGTGGGAGAAGCGCGTCTTCTTCAAGGGCGGCGCGGGCGTCGCGCCGCATGCCGTGAAGGGCGGGAAGGAGCCGGCGGACTACGAGGCCTTCTGGGCATCCGTCGAGCGGCGGCTCGCCGCCGTGCCGGTCACCGCCGAGCGGCGCGAGATGCCGTGCGCGGACAAGGCGGTGCGGCTCTACGCGGTGAAGGTCGCCTGCGCCGGGCCGCGCCCCGTGACGGGCTACCTCACGGTGCCCGTCGCGGCGAGCGCCACGAACCGGATGCCGATCCTCGCGTGCTACCGGGGCGCGGCGATGGAGGAGATGCCCGTGCCGAAGGGCGGGCCGCACGACCGGATCCGCATGGAGATCAACGTGAACGGCTACGACCTCGGACGGGGAGAAGCGTACATCAAGGACTTCTTCAAGTCGATCGCGAAGCCGGGCTACGGCTACGGCATGGACCCCGAGTCGAACGCCGACCGCGAGACGAGCTACTGGCAGGGCGTGGCGATGCGCGCAATCCGCTATCTCCAGTGGCTCGTGACGCTCCCGGAGTGGGACGGGCGGACGCTGGAGGTCAGCGCCGGGAGCCAGGGCGGCTGGCAGGCGCTGACGGCGGCCTCGCGCTTCCACCGGGTGACGCGCCTCGTCACGAACGGCACGTGGGGCTGCGACTGGACGGGGCAGGACACGCTGGGCCGCCTCAAGTCGACCTACCG
Organism: uncultured Kiritimatiellota bacterium; assembly: GCA_934675625.1. GTDB lineage: Bacteria > Verrucomicrobiota > Kiritimatiellia > RFP12 > UBA1067 > UBA1067. The sequence goes on along the minus strand of CAKURH010000027.1, from coordinate 11,869 downwards.
CCCCAAGACGGACGCACCCGCGCTCGCCTACTACGACCTCGTCTTCGCGGCGCGGCGCGTGACGTGCCCAGTGGCGATCTCTTTTGCAGGTCTCGGCGACTACGTGAGTCCGCCGTCCTCGCTCACCGCGCTCTACAACGCGCTTCCCGTGCCGAAGAAAATCACCTACGTGCAGGGCTCGACGCACGGGTGGCGCCCGAAGGGCGAGCAGTCGTTCACGGTGGACGGCGGCTACGACCGCGCCGTGAAGGGCCTGTGTGCGGTGTCCGACTCGACGGCTGGCGGACATCCGTCCGTCTGCGTGGACGCGGATTCGATTCGGGCCGAATTTGACGGACGGGGGCGTCCGCTCCGTCTGATGTCCGCCAAGGGCGTCGACTTCTTGGAGATGCGGCGAGCCGTCCAGCCGGAGATCTGGCGCATCGAGCTGTGTCGGGCGGGCGATCCGACGGTGACGACAAATGTGCATGCGGGACTGGCGAAGAGCGTGCGGGTGCAGCCGACGGCGGATGGTGTCGTGTTCATGTATCGGGACATCGGTGTGCTGAAGGAGGTTGTCGTCGGTGTCCGTCGAGACGTGCGGGAAGGAAAACTCCGCTGGCGCATTTCCGCGACGCCGACGGAGGGCTGGGCCCTTTATGCGACGGATTTCCCACGGTTGGCCTTGACGACGGCGATTGGACGGACGGGGCGAGATGACGCCGTGCTTGCCGGAAACGGGCACTCTGGCATTCTGCGGAATCCGGGAGGGCCGCGCTTCAATCCGAAGGATCCACGTCCCGTGCGGGCGGCGGCCTATCGGCGAAGCCGCGTCTACGGGCTTCAGCCGGGTTCGCTGGCCGCCCAGTTCCTCACGTTCTGGGATGCGACGGCTGGCTTCTACTGCGCGTGCGAGGACGGGAACGGCACGGCCAAGGACGTCGAGTTCGTCTTGGGCGAGGCCGGGTTTGACTTTCGTTGGCGGCGATTCGACTACTCCGAGACGAAAGACCGCCAGGACTACGACATCGTGATGTCGGCCTTTGACGGCGACGGTGCGCGTCCGGTCGACTGGTATGACGCGGCAGACCTCTACAAAAAGTGGGCCTTGACGCAGCGGTGGTGTCGGACGCCGCTCAAGCGGCGGGCGGATCTGCCGGATTGGATGAAGGACGCGCCGGCACTGCTTACGTTCTGCAGGCCGTGGGTCGAAAACCCCAAGGCGATACACGACTTCTTCGCCGACTACTGGACGGCGCGTCACCCCGGTGTCCCCGTCGTGGCTGGCCTTGTCGGGTGGGAGAAGCACGGCGAGTGGGTCTCTCTCGACTATTTCCCGATGCATCCGAGCGATGCGGTCACGCGTGCGACGATGGCGGATCTCAAGACCTTTAACGCCCATCCGTGGCCGTGGCCGAGCGGACATTGGTGGACGCTCACGCGGGGGCGGCGTCCCGATGGCACGTTCCGCCTTGACTTCCGGAACGATTTTGTCCGGCAGGACGGTCCTGCGATGTCCTGCGTGCGTCGCGACGGCGTGACGCTCAACACGGATACGCCGGACTGGTTGGCGGGAGGCGAACGGGCCTGTCTCTGTCCGGGTTCGGCGTCGGCGCGAGATTTCTGGACGAAGAACGTCTGCCTTGAACTCGTGAAGCGCGGCGCCGAGATGATTCAGGTCGATCAGGACACGGGGGCTCACGTGCCGGAATGCTGGTCGACGCGGCACGGGCACAAGCCGGGCGAGGGCCTGTGGAAGACGACCGACATGCGTCTGCAATTTGAAGAGGCGATCGCGGCCGCCCGTCGGATTGAACCGGGGTTCGTCCTGTCGTTCGAGGAGCCGAACGAGCATTTTCTCGACATGCTGTTCCTTCAGGATTACCGCAACTGCCGCTTCGCCTTCATGAATCAGTATGACTGGGAGTGGGCGGATGTCTTCGGCTACCTCTACCACGAATACGTCGCGCTCTTCCAGACGGACGTCAGCAACGGCAACAGTTTTTGGTGGACGCATGCGGCGGTCGAAGGCCACATGCCGTACGCGCGTTTCCACGACCGAGAACTGAAGTTCGAGAACGCGTTCCCTGGAAAGACGCGTGCGTTCCTGTCGCGATGGGTCAACCTCTACCACGGCGAAGGGCGTGACTGGCTGGCGCACGGGCGGCATGTCCGTCCGCCGCAGGTGAACTGCCGGACGGTTCGCTACGTACACGATTTTCGCGGCGAGGGCACGGCGCGGACGGATATGCCGGCGGTCTTCTGCGCAGCCTACGAGTCTCTGGACGGTCGTCGGGCGCTTGTCTTCGGGAATGCGACAAGCGAGCGTCAGGATGTCGCCTATCGGCTGGGTGACGGGTGGCACAGGCTGACGTTGGGGCCCAATGCCTTGCAGTTGAAGCGATACTGAAACTCTGACCCTCAAGACTCTAATCCACAAAAACGAAACAAGAGAAAGGAACATGACCATGAAAACGCACATGAAGAATATTCAATGCGCGGCCGCTGTCGTCGTTGCGGCTTTCCTGTCTTCCCTGTCGGTGGCGGCGGCGGCCGTCGTGACGAGCGGCACGCTGACGGTCGAGCTTGCGGAGGACGCCAATGGCGCGGTCTCGCGCCTCGTCACGGCGCAGGGCGCGGAACTCGCGCCGGCGACGGGCCGGATGCCGCTCTTCTACCTGAAGGCGACGCGCGCGGACGACTTCACGAAGAGCGTCGAGGTCTGCGCGGCCGATGCGGCGACGTTCCGCATCGAGCCGGCGGCGGACGGCGTGAGGCTCGTCTACGGCGGCTTCCGGAAGGAGGGCGTGCGCGCTGTCGTCTGCACGGTGCGCGGCGTCGATGCCTATGTCCGCTGGGGCATCTCCGTGAAGATGGCGGACGGCTGGGCGCTCGAAGAGACGACCTACCCGCACATCCTTGTCGCGCCCGTCCTCGGCTCGGACGCCGGCGACGACCGGTTCGTCTACGGCGGGTCGAAAGGCGGCGTCACGTACAGCCCCGGCGAGAAGGACGTCGGCTGGCGGGTCTACGCGAAGCGGCCCGGTACGCTTGCCGCGCAGTTCGCGACGGTCTACGACGACCGCGCGGGCCTCTACTTCGCGGCGGAGGACGGCGCGGGATACTGCAAGTACCTCGGCGGCGAGCGCGTTCCGGCGGGCTTCCTCGTGACAAGCCGCCGCCTCGGCTTCGACACCGGCGACGTCGTGCAGGCGTACGATCTCGTGACGGGCGGCTTCGAGGGGACGCCGGACGATCCCTGCACGTGGCATGACGCGGCGGATCTCTACCGCGCCTGGGCGCAGAAGCAGGCCTGGGCCACGAAGCCGTTCCGCGACCGCGACGACATCCCCGCCTGGATGCGCGACGCCCCCGCGATGGTGCGCTTCACGCGCGAGTGGCTGAAGGATCCCGACCGCATCCGCGCGTGGATGCGGGACTACTGGAAGAGGGAATTCCCCGCCGCGCCGATCGTGACGGCCTACTGGGGCTGGGAGAAGACCGGCACGTGGGTGGGGCCGGACTACTTCCCCGTCGTCCCGGACGACGCGACCTTCGCGCAGCTCGTGTCCGACCTGAAGGCGCTTGGATCCCACGCCTTCCCCTGGCCGAGCGGGTATCACTGGACGCTGACCTTTGACAAGCGGCCCGACGGCACGTTCGCGTGGGACGACCGCGCGCGCTTCGAGCGGATTGCCGCGCCGCACGCCATCTCCAACCGCGACGGCGCGCGCTACGTGCGCACGCCCTTCTGGCTCAGGGGCGGCGACTGCGCCTGCCTGTGCGGCGGCGACCCGTGGACGCGCAACTGGTGGAACCGCGACATTTGCCTGCCGCTCGCGAAGCTCGGCTGCGAGATGCTCCAGGTGGATCAGGTCGTCGGCGGCCTGTACCCGGCGTGCTGGGCGAAGGGCCACCCGCACGGCCCCGGCGAGGGGCTGTGGAAGAGCGCGGACTTCCTTGACCAGCTGCGCACGATGCGCGAGACGATGCGCACGGTCCAGCCGGACGCCATCGTGGGCGTGGAGGAGCCGAACGAGTTCTTCAACCACCTCGTCGGCATCCAGGACTACCGCGACTGCGAGAGCCTTGCGGACGAGTGGGCGAGCGTGTTCAACTACATCTACCACGACCGCCTGCCGTGCTTCCAGTCGAACACCCGGCGCGGCAACCGCATCTGGCAGGCACATACGGCGGCCGACGGGCAGATCCCGTTTCTCACGCCATCCGAGAGGGATCTCGGCGACGCGAGTCCGGCGCTCGTGAACGGACGTTTTGAGGACGTCACCGCCACGGGCGGCTTTCGTGGCTGGGGGAAACTCGGCAGCTACAACGGCGTGTCGTATGACGGTCGCCTGTTCGTCGATGCCGCGACGAAGCACGACGGTGCGCGCGCCATCCGTCTGGAGGTGAAGGCGGGCGAGACGGCCGTCCATGTGGCGCAGAACGTCGATCTGACCGACGGCTCGTTCCGCGCGGGCGGGACCTATCGGCTTTCGGGGTGGCTGAAGACGGGGTACGCGTCCCGTCCGAGCAGCGTCAACTTCTGCTTCCTCGGCGCGAACGGCAAGGGCGGCTCGCTCCCGTTCCCGAAGCCGGAGGCCGGCTGGGCGCACGTGTCGCGCGACTTCGAGGTCCCGGCGGGCGCAAACCACCTGCGCGTCATGATGCACGTGGCGGGCGAGGCGACGGTGTGGATCGACGGGATGGCGCTCGAGGAGGTGCGCGCGGACGGATCGACCCGGGAGGTCGTCCTCTCCGGGCGCGGCGCCTACGACGCCTTCATGAAGCGCTGGGTGGCGCTCTACCACGGCGAGGGGCGCGACTGGCTGGCGCATGGCCGCTCGGTGAAGCCGCCGCGCATGACCTGCGCCACGCAGCCCTACATGGTCACGCCTCCCGGAGAAAAGCCGTACGCGCTCCAGAAGCCCGTCGTCTTCTGCAACGCCTATGAGGCGCACGACGGGCGTCGGGCCGTCGTGCTCGTGAACGCGACGGACGAGGCGCAGACCGTGACGCTGGACGAGAAGGGGACGCGCCGGACGCTGCGCCTGGCCGCCGACGAGATTCGCCTCCTGAAATGAAGGACACCAAACAACGAAACAAACGTCGAAACAGAAAACAAGAGAAAGGAACATGACCATGAACACGAAACATACGCACAAGAAGAATGTCTGGGCCGCTTCGGCGGCTGTCCTGGCCTCCCTGTCGGTGGCGTCTGCCTCCACGTGGGAACTGGACGTCGCCGGAGACGAGACCGTTTCGGGGACCGTGCCGGCGGAAACGACGCAGATCGTCAAGCGCGGTGCCGGAACATACACGCTCGATTCAAGCGGACAGGCGAACGCCTTCAGCGGCGAGATCAATGTCGCGGGCGGAACGTTCAACGTCAAGAACGGCACATGGGATCTTTTGGGCGGCACCCTCACTGGCACGGGATCGGGCTTTCTCCAGTTTTGGGATGCCGAACTCACAAACCCCGGCGGAATCGTCGTCAACGGCGCCCTGATGAGTCTTGTCGACAATGCCAAGCTGAACGGGACGGACGCGAATGTTCTCCGAGTTGAGGCGGGAAGCCTGCTCGTGAGCTACCTGAGAAATCCTCTCGCCTGGGGTGTGGCGCTGGCGCGGAACTGCAACGCGCCGGGCGCTTATTCCCTTTCGGCCCAGAACGGCGCGCACGCGACTCTTGACCTGAACGTGATCGAGGGACCCGTTCAGGCGACGGCCGACGCGACGCGCGTCCGCGTCGTGGACGGCGGACGCCTGACGTTCAAGGGCGGCCTGTCGCTGGCCGACGGCAAGACGTTCCGAAAGGCGGGCGCCGGCGTCCTGCGCATCTGCGGCGCGTCGAAGATGAACGGAACGACGTGGCTTGAACAGGGGATGCTGCTCTATGGGGACGGCGCCTCGGTGGAGGGCTTCGTGCCGTCGTCCATTGCGGACACCGCCGCGCCGCCCGTCGCCCTCAAGATTGAGCCGGGCGCGAACCTGAGCCTCGCGGGCAACGGAAACGGCTACGGCTCGTGGGGCTTCAAGGGCTACGGCGCGGTCTGGATGACAGGCGGCACGGCCACAATCGGGGACGGCAGTTGGGGCTTTCGTCTCGGACAGACGGGCGGCACCGACCTGTTCGTGAGCGGCGGCACGCTGACGCTGAAGGCGCAGAATCTCGTGTTGGGAAATGACGCGACAGGCAGCAACCCCTACACGCTGGCGGTGTCGGGCGCCTCGTCGGTCTTGCACGTGGAGGGCGGTTCGATCTATCCGAGCGCGTCGGGCGCTGTCGTGAACCTGTCCGACGGCGGCCTCATTCGCGCCCGGAACATTCGCGGCAAGGAGGAGACGGAACTCACGGTGAACTTCGACGGCGGCGTCTTTGCGCCGCTGATTGCCACGCCGATGGACCAGTCCTTCCGCACGGCCATTTTTGTCCAGGACGGCGGCGCCGTCGTCGACACGGGCGATTTGGAGGCGGTGACGATCGCGGCGGCGTTCCAGAAGCCGACAGGGTCCTCCATCCGCTCGATTGGCCTTCCGACGGCGGAAAGCGATCCGGAGAACTTTGCGGCGTTTTCCGATGCCAAGACGTTCTACGGCACGCCGGTTCCCGTCCGCATCAGCGGCGCCGGCACGGGCGCGTCGGCGTTCCTGGAGATCGACGAGAAGACGCAGAAGCCCGTACGCATCGTCGTGACGGGGAAGGGCAGCGGCTACGGCGACGACACGACCGTCACGCTCGACAGTCCCGACGGCACGGTGCGCTACACGTGCCCGGTCACGTGGACGGCGGCGGACGAGGCCGGCGGCTTCACGAAGCGCGGCACGGGCACGCTCACGCTCGCGGGCGCGAACACCTACGGCGGCGCAACACGCGTCGAGGCGGGCGCGCTTGCGTTCGCGTCGGCGGAGGCCTTCCCCGGCGGCGACATCGAGTTCCCGGCGGATGCGCTCCTCTCCGATGCGCCGCCGTCCCTGACGGCGCCGTCGCTCGCGTTCCGCGAGGGCGCGAAGATCCGCATCACCGGCGCGGAAACCCTGCTGACGGCCAAGCCCATCCGCTTCCGCACGGTCGTCACGGTCGAGGAGCCGCTGACGGCGCTGCCGGAGATCGAGTTCGTCGATGCGGACGGACAGCCGGTCGCCGTCCCCCATCCGTGGGCCGTGCGGCTTTCCAAGGACGGCAAGCGGATCTCCTTCGGCTACCGCTTCGGTGCGCTCCTGATCATCCGCTGAGGAGACTTGACGGTCGTGAAGAAACTGTTGATGACGGTGGTGGCGCTGGCCGGTGCGGCGGCGTCCGGCTTTGAGGTCGAGCGGGTGTTCCGTCCGGAGATCTACGGGCGCGGCGACGCGAACGCGCGTCCGCAGCAGCCGATCGACGCGGCGAGCTGGGTCTGGTTTCCCGGCCACGACGTGTGGGGCGGGGCCGTCTTCTCCCAGACGCGCACGGACGCCGCGACTTCAAGGCGGTGCCGGGCGCGCACCGCCTGGAGGCCGTCGTCTGGCAGGTCGGCGAGCATGCGCCGCTCGCGCAGGTCTCCGTGCGCGGCGGCTTCGTGCTGAAGGCGTCCGGCGCCTATGACGCGGCGCTGACGACGGGCGTGGCCGACTGGCGGATCGGGCGGCTCGCGAACACGCGCATGACTCACAAGGGCAACTCCCGGGCGTTCGGCGTCGGCTCGCAGTGCGAGGTCGTCGGCACGTCGCTTCTGGACGAGGAGCCGCGCGACTGGCGGCGGGCGTCCGTCGTGAGAGGCCCCGTCACCTACTTCGCCGGTCTCTTGGCGCCGGGCTGGATGCTCTTCCCCTCGCCCCTGCGCGACCAGCTGCACGAGACGAAGGTGCCGGGGCGCATCCGGCGCGGGCCGGACGTGCTGAAGGCGGGGACGGTCATTCCCGCCCGCAGCCGGGCCGTCGTCTTCTGGGATCTCGAGAACTACTACTGCGCCTATCCGGAACTGGACGTGTCCGGCGGCGCGGGCGCGGAGATCCGCTGGGACTGGGCCGAGTGCCTGACGGGGCCGGACGGGAAGAAGGGCGACCGCGCGGCGTGCGAGGGGCTGGACATGCTCCGCCCCTTCGGCGACGTCTTCCGCTGCGACGGGCGCGCGGCGGCGCGCTTCACGACGCCGTGGTGGCGGTGCGGCAAGTGGTGCCGGCTGACGATCACGACGGCGGACGCGCCGCTGACGCTCGACCGCGTGGCGATTGCCGAGACGCGCTACCCCGTCGAGCTGGCGGCGACGTTCGCGTGTGACGACCCGCTGGTCATGCGGATGCAGCCCCTGTGCGCGCGGGCGCTGCAGATGTGCATGCACGAGATGTTCTTCGACTGCCCCTACTACGAGCAGCAGATGTATCCGGGCGACAGCCGCGTGCAGTATCTCGTCGCGGGCCTCTTCGACACGGAAGACCGCCTCGTGCGCAACGCGATCACGCTCTTCGACGCCGACCGCCGCGAGAACGGGCTCATCCCGATGAACTGCCCGACGCGCGGCACGCAGGACGCGCTCGGCTTCACCACGTGCGCGGCGATGATGCTCGGCGACTACGCCTGGCAGCACGCGAACGCCGACTGGCTGAAGGCGCGGTTGCCGGGCCTCAACCACACGCTCATGGGCCTCGCGACGTACGAGCGCGCGGACGGCCTCCTCGGCCGGACGCCGGGCTGGAACTTCGTCGACTGGGTGCCCGAATGGTACGCGCAGAGCAAGGAGGGCGGCGTGCCGCCGGACGGGAACGGGGCGCGTCCGAACGGCGAGATCAACCTCCAGTACCTGCACGCGATCCGTTCGGCGGTTCTCGCCGAGGAAGCCGTCGGCGAACGGGAGCTCGCGGACTGCTGGCGCGCGAAGGAGCGGCGTCTCGCGGCGGCGATCCGAAAGGCGTTCTGGTGCCCCGCGCGGAGCCTCTTCGCCTCGGACGTCGCGCAGTCGAAGTTCAGCGAGCACGCGCAGTGCCTCGCGCTCCTCGCGGACGTCGTGACGGGCGAGGAGGCCGCGCGGTGCTTCGCGGCGCTGACGACGGCGGACGACCTCGCGCGCGGGACGATCTACTACAAGCACTACCTCTACTCGACCTACTTCAAGTTCGGGCGCGCGGACCTCTTCTTCGGCAACCTCGGGTTCTGGAAGAACTGCCTCGACTGGAATCTCGCGACGGTCCTGGAGACGCCCGAGACGACCTCGCGCAGCGACTGCCACGGCTGGGGCTCGCATCCGCTCTGGCACCTGCACACGGGCGTTGCGGGCGTGCGGAGCGCGGCGCCGGGATACGCGAAGGTTCTGGTCGCGCCGCAGCCGGGGCACCTGAAGTTCATCCGCTCCTCGACGCCGACGCCGCGCGGGGCCGTCAAGCTGGACCTCCGCTTCGGCGCGGGAAAGGTCTCCGGCACGGTCACGCTGCCGGACGGCCTGCCGGGCGACTTCGCCTGGCGCGGCGTGAAGATGCCTCTGACGGGCGGCGTGAACACCGTTCGGCGAGGCTATTGACAGGCTTCTCGACGTTTTCGTTTCATTGGCGTAAAATTTTTACGAATTTTTGGTTCTATTGCCAAAAATTTTTGGTATACTATCCGCCGTTGAGTTCAAGAGCTGTGCGGCGACGGGTGTCGTCGGCAGGTCGTGGACGTGAAAACAATGTGCGGACAGCACACGAAAACGAAGTGAGGAGCAGACGATGAAACTGAAACGAATGAAGATTGGACTGGCCATGGCTGGCTTGGCGATGGGGGTGGCGCTCGCGCCGTTGGCGTCGGCGGCGACCACGCCGCAGCCCGATGGCCTTTTCGGGAAATGGGCGGCGAACCTGCCGGGGGAGAAGTTCGATCCGGCGGTCTGGCTTTCGCTGGACCGCGACGCGATCGGGCGGCCTCAGGCGATTCTGCTTTGGCGCTGGGGCATTCCCCAGTATCCGGAGACGATTTCGTACGCGAACGGCGTCTTCGCCTTTCGGCAGCCGCTCAAGGGGCCTCCGGCGTCCGTGAAGGGCGCGAACCGCTATGTCCAACGCAAGTACATGCACTACAAGTGGTTCTTCTGCTCGCTTGTGGACGGCGACCGCCTGAAGGTCGAGATGAAGGATCTCAACTTCTGGGCGCAGCCGATTGCGGGGACAGACCCCGACCTCGGCTCGTTCGTCTGCACGCGCGTCCCGGATCCGGGGCCCGCGCCGGATCTCGCGACGCTCGTCTACGGTGAGCCGGTCGACCTGCTCGCGAACGGCCTCGCCGACTGGGAGGAAGACCAGAAGGAAAAGCCCCTGCCGAACCAGTGGTCGTTCAGGGACGGCGTCCTCTCGACAGCCCACAAGCTCACGCCGTCCGGCGGCTGGATGGCGGGCTGCAACCTGCGGACGAAGCGGCGCGACTTCGGCGACTGCCGGCTCTCGTTCGACTTCCGCCTGCCCGAGCTGAGCAATTCGGGCGTGTGGCTCAAGGGACGGTTCGAGGTCAACATCTGCGACTCGTACGGCTGGGCGCTCGACAACCGGAACAGCGGGGTTCTGTGCGGGCTCTCGGAGGCGCTCGCCCCGGCGGAGAAGCCGTTCGGCGAATGGCAGCACGTCGACGTCTGGTTCGTGAACCGCCACTGCACGATCGTCCTCAACGGCGTGAAGACCGTTGACAACCTGCCGGTCGTCGGCGTGACGGGCGGCGCGATCGACTGCGACGTCAACGCCCCCGGTCCGCTGATCCTCCAGGGCGACCACAGCGGCTGCGACTTCCGCAACATGATCCTCACGCCGATCCGGTCGGCAAAAAAAACAGAAACTGAAACGTGACACAGCAAACCAAAACAAGACACAACACAAAAGGAACCTGCTATGCGAAACATCAACATTCGTCTGCTGTCGGCCTTGTTGGCAACCTGTTCGGTTGAGTCCAAGGCTTCGACTGTCAGCTACTGGAAACTTGATCGTCTGCCGGGGGATGCTTCAGACGTTGGCCTAATCGACGTTCGGGATTCCGTTGGCATAGCATCATTGGACGGTGGCGTTTGGGACGCCGTGTCCTTCAAGGCGTCGAAGGTTCGCCCGTCGGCAGACTGCGCCTTTTCCGGAAGCCCCGCAAATCCGACCGTCGCGTTGCCGAACGGGAATGTCGGGTCTTTCTTCGGGGAAGGGGAATCGAGCTACATGCGAAGGGACAATTTGGGGAATTCGTTTCCGCTGACGAAGAGCTGGACGCTTGAAGGCTGGTTCAGGCCGGAACGTTCGGGGCGCGTGACGACGTTTGGGCGACAGCCTCTTTGGGGATCGTTCCAGACGCGTGGCTGGAAATGCTTTTTGGCCCGGAATGGCCAGAGTTGGTTCATAGAGGTGCTGGCGAAGAACGAGACGAGCGTGATCGTCTCGGCGGCGTTGTCCGGAGACTTGAGCGACTGGTGCGACTGGCGGCACGCCGCGCTTGTCTACGATTCGACGGACGGTAACGGGCGCTGGGACTTCTACTTGGACGGGATCTTGCAGAAATCGGCGTTCAATGACGTTCCTCCCTCCGGTCAGACGTGCGACAGCCGTTTCTGCCTTGCGGGAGACTCGTCAACTGGAGAGACTTTTCAAGGGCTTGTCGATTGCGTTCGCCTAAGCGAGGGTGCGTTATCGCCCCGGCAGTTCATGTGCGCAGCGGACGGGACGTCCGCTTCATCCGTTCTGGCGCTTTGGCCGCTGAACGCCGAGAACGGCGCCTATTTCGACGGGACTGACGTCTCGGGGAACAACTGGCATTTGCTGTCTGCTCGCGAGACTGTCTATCGGGCGTCATCGTCATTGGAACGGCCTGTAATCTTCAATCCGGATGTGACGGCGGGCTTTCGCGGAAGTCGAAAGAAACTTCTTGGAAGTGTTGCTTTTTGTTCACAAACCGGGGGGGGGGGGGGGGGGGGGG
>CAKURH010000026.1 GCA_934675625.1 uncultured Kiritimatiellota bacterium | reverse complement strand
CCCCCCCCCCCCCCCCCCCCCCTAAGGGGAGCGGTCTGCGCGCGTCTGCGGGCAACCCGCGCAGACGTGCAGGCACCTGCTGTCAACAAGTCTCTCATCGATTTCAGCGTCATTTTTCCGTGTCTTTTTAAGGGGGCAAGATGTGCCTTTTTGAAGACGCCGCTTATTATACCAAAAAGTTTCTTATTTTTGGCGCATTTTGTGCTTATATTTTGCGCAATTTTCAAACTCTCAAAAAGTCACCTTTTCAGCACACGATAAGACGATTTCGTGGGTGATGAGATCTCTTTAACGCAAAGGTCGCAAAGATTCACACGCAAAGATCGCGAAGACCAACAGAACAACAAGCATCAAGAGCCTTCGCGCTCTTTGCGTCTTTTCCTCTGCGTTCTTTGCGTTAAAAAACAGATGTCAGATCTCTTCGCAGAGGGCGACGTCGCCGCCGTGGAAGACGACGGCGATGCGGTGCAGCGTCACCGTGCCGCCGCTCTCCTTCAGGTTCCACGCCCGCGCGAGGTCGTGGTCGGCCGCGTAGCGCGCGAGCTGTTCGGCGGCGGCGGCCTTGACCCGCGCGAGCGCGGCGGGCGAGGCGTCGTCGGACGCCTTGAGGTACTTCAGCTCGACGAGCGCCGCGTGGCCGATTTCGGGCCAGCGGTTCAGCTGCGGCTCGAACGCGATGTCGATAAACCCGCCCGCCGACTCCCGCTCGTGGTGGACGATGTACGGCCCGTGCCCCACGTAGAGGAGCGAGCAGAGCGCGGTCTGCACGACGCGTTCGCCCTCGATCGCGTCACGCACCTTCCAATACCGCGAGACCACCTCGCAGGCCGTGTCCAGCGCCCCGTGCCAGTCGCCCGCATCCGCGAAGTCCACCATGCCGTTCGCGATGTCGAAGACGCGCGGGTCGATGCCGTTCAGGTCCTGATACGCCTTCGGAACGAAGTCGTGCATGAACTCGCCGACCGTCAGGTTCGGGATGCCGAGCATCGAGCGTCCGAGACGTTCGCCCGTCACCGTGACGAGCCCGTTGTAGAAGAGGAACGAGACGAAGTTGTCCGCGACGCCGAGTTCACGCGCCTGAAAGGACTTCCGGAGCGTCGCCGTCGCACCGAGGCGCGCGACGATGTCCTCCAGCCGGTGGAAGTTGCCGTTGATTTTCCGCCCCTCGGTGATGACGTGGCGGATCTTCATGTAGTCCGTCCGCAGGTTCTCGTCCACGAGGTCCGGCTGCGGCCTGTGGTTCTGCAGGAAGTAAAGCATGTAGTAGAGAATGAGCGTCGGGTTCGCGACGTGCGGCGGCTCGTTCCCGTCCAGCCCCGCCTCAGGCGAGAAGCGGTAGTTGTCGTACCAGCGACGCATCGTCTCGAAGACGGCCGCCTCGTCGAACGCGAAGCCCGCGTGGGCGCGGTAGTAGGCGAGCATCTCACGGATGTCGGCGTGGGTGAAGCCCGTGAACGCGGCGAACGCGGGGTTCATCGAGATGTTCGTCGCGATGTTGAAGCCGCTCGTCACGTCGTCCATCGTGACGGGCGTCACGCCCGTGATGAACATGCGCGTGATCGGCGCGTTCATGCCCGTCGTCGCCGCCTTCAGCTCGTTGAAGAACTGCTTGAAGAAGCCGTCGCCGTGGCAGAGGGCCTCGTACTTGTCACGCGACTCGGCGAGGAGCGTGTTCGTGAAGTTGTCGTACTCGTCGATGCAGATGTACAGCATGAGGTCCGACCCCTTGAGACCCGTCGCCAGCGCGTTGAGCTTCCCGTGGCAGGACGGACGGGAAAGGATCTCGTCGGCCACGCCGGACGGCAAGAGATTCGCATGATCGCGCGCGAACTTGTTGAGGCGCAGATTGCAGCAGTCGTTGAAGCTCTCCTGAACCTGCCCGAAGTCCTTGGCGACCTGCGAGAAGTTGAAGTCGAGCCAGAGGTAACGCCCCTGCTCGCCCGTCGGCGCGCGGCCGATGTCGAGGTCGCCGAAGAACTCCTCGAAACGCGGCGCATACTTGACGTCATAGTAGGCCTGGAGGATGGCGCAGAGGAGCGACTTGCCGAAGCGGCGCGGCCGCAGGAACATCGCGTAGGATGTCTTTTCCAGCTCGCGGATGAGCGCGGTGCGGTCCACGAAATAGCCGTTCTCCGCGCGAATCCGCGCGAAGTCCGTCACGCCATACATGATCTGCTTCATCTTTTCCATACCCATATTATAGCAAATCCTCGGAACGAATTGACGGACAGGGCAGAGCCAGCTACGCCAGCAGCCTGAACCGGCTGTGGTCGACGGCGAGCCGCCCCTCGGCACAGAGACGGGAGATCGTCGCCGAAAGCGCAGTGCGGTCGACGCAGAGGAAGTCCGCCAGCGCCTGACGGTTGAACGGAAGGACGAACTCCCGGCGGCCGAGCCGGCGCGCGTGCTGCCGCAGGTAGGTGAGAAGCCGCCCCCGGATCGTGCGCTGGGCCATCATGACCGAGCGGAGCTGAAAGCGGTAGCAGTGGTTGGAGAGGACGAAGACGAAATTGCGCAGCAGGCGGGCGTGGGCCGGACAGTTCCGGGCACACGGACACAGGGCCGCCGTCTTGTCCATCATCAGCACCTCGCCGTCGGAGATCGCCTGCACGGACACGGGCAGCACGTCGCCCTCGCGCAGGGTGAAGCCGCCGCCGAAGGACTCGCCCTCGTGATACTCCTGGAGGATCGTGCGACGCCCGCTCGCCGTCTCGCGGATGACGCGCACGGCGCCGCGCAGGACATAGCCGATGCGGTTGGCGGGCTCGCCGGCCCGCAGGACGAACGCGCGTCGCGCAATGCGGACGCGCCGGGCGGACAGACAGGCGAGAAGCCGTTCGAGATCAGCCCCAGATATGTCGCGGAAGAACCGCCCGCCGGATCGCACCAGTTCGGAAAGTCGCTTCATGCCGTGAATTGTAGCATCTATTCCGAAAACATGCAACCCGGCACACGCGACATCAGCGGACGATTCGCCCCCACTTGAAACGCGACTCGTGGTTGGCCGCGTCTCCGCTCCAGACGTGATGATGCGGCGGACGCGCCCCCGCCGGATCGAAGTCGTCGGCAATCACGTCGAAGCCGATCGCATCCAGGCGCCGTCCACCGAAATGCGGCCATGGAATCGTCAACTGGCAGCCAAACCCCTGTTCGTCCGCATCAATGCGCTGCGCGATGCCGCGCACGTCGAACCTTGGCGTACAGGTCGCGAGCATGCGGGCGCGATGCCCCGGCGCGCCGGCCGGATCGGGCGTCGGCGGCAGCACGAACAGCCGAAACGTGCCGGGCGCATCGCCCTGCGCGGTATCGAGGTGCGTGTCGGGATTGGCGTCAAGGAAGAACTCAATCGTGTCGCCCGTCCACGGCTCGCGGTACGTGCCGACCGTGCGCGTCGCGTCCGCCGTCTTCGCCCGCACGACCACGCCCGCCTCCGTCAGGTCGACCGAAAACGACAGCGGACCGACCGTGACCGTCTCGCCGGCGCGCGCCGTCTTCCGCGTCGGCTCGACGCGAACCGAGAAGACATCCTCCTGCCGCGCCGTCCGGCACGTCACGTCCAGCCTCGCGGGGCCTGTCCCCACGACGCGGAACCGCTCGGCGCGTCGCTCGCGGGCCGTCAGGACGACATCATGCGTATCGTCCGCAACCGTCGTCCGCACGGTCAGGTCGCCGTCCGTCAGGTTCAGCAGCTCAACGGAAAGCGTCTCGGCATCGATCCGCCGCGCACCGTTGACGAGGGCCGGCTTTTCGGGCCGGATCCGCAAAGAGCCGAAAAACGCCTCTGCATCGCCCGTTCCGATCACATAAAGCGGCCGCTCATCAATCAGGTAGTCCGCCGTCCCTTGGGGACAGACCCCCTCCGCGCGGGGTCTGTCCCCATCTTTTTGGGGTCTGTCCCCACAGTCTGGACGGGGCCTGTCCCCATCGCCGGACAGCCGATTGCCGTACATGTCGATGACTTCGGCGGACGTCTCGACGACAAACCTGCGGATGTCCTCGAACGCCCAGAGCGCCGCAGCCGGGCGTCCGTCGGCGAGCCGGAAGAGGTAGCCGCACATGCCCTCCGTGAGCGACTTCGCCAGCGGCCGCACGCACGTCGCTCCCGTCAGCGCCTTGCCAAACGCCGCGAGGGCGACGGCCGCGTCCGTCGGCACCAGGCGATGGCCCGAGATGTTGCCGCCAAACTGCGTCATTTCCGCGAAATCCGGCTGGAACAGCTGCCCGACGTGCAGCGACGTCGAGACCTTCAGGCCCTCGCCAAGGTCGATGATCGTCCGCCGCACGAGATTCTGCGGACGCAGGAACTGCGGGTCCTTCTTTCGCCACGCCGCATAGTCCTGCCGGTTCAAGAGGTAGAAGCATTCCGTATTCCACAACCCGACATGCGGATACGGCTTCACGAGGTCGGCAAACGTGCGAATGAACGGCGCGGCGGACAGACGTCCGTTGTCCATCGCCGCCGCATACGGATGAAACGAGAGGGCGTCCAGATACGGGGCGATGCCGTTTTCGAGACAGCCGCGCGCGAAACTGTCGGCGTCGTTGACGCCAAAGTCCTGCGTCGTGCAGACGCCCACGAGCCGACAGGCCGGATCGGCCGCCTTCATCGCCGCGCAGACGGCCTTTTGGTAGCGTACGCAGTCCTTCGGATCGTTCAGGTCAAGGTTCGGCTCGTTGAAGAGCTCGTACCACGTGACGCGTCCGCGACACGCCCGCGCGAGCGCACCGCAGACGGCCGCGACGTCCGCCGCATCCGGCAGGATCTCGACGCGGTTTCGCGTCGGCGTGTCGCGTCCCGTCGGCACGCTTTCGCGGAAAAGATACCAGTCTTTGCGCTTCGCGGCGCTCCAGTGCTTCCACTTCGAGAGATCGCGCAGACGGCTGAGCGAGAACTTCATCGTGAAATAGGCCGGCATCCCCGACTTCTCGAGCGCGGCGAGAAACGGCTCCAGCGTCGTCGCGTCAAACGTGCCGCGCGACGGGCTGAGCACGGGGAAGTGCCCGTAGTCCTCGTTGAAGACGCGCAGGTGCTGGACGCCGCACGCCCGGAGAAGCGCCATGTGCGCCGCGAAATCCCGTCCGTCGATGCCGCAGAACCGCTGCGCCCAGCTGCCGTGCGGCGGAAAGACGCCCGTCTCGTTCACGCCGACGGAGAATTCGTCGCCCAGTTTCGGCAACGGCCCGTCAAGCGGCGTCAGAATCGCGAGCGCCGCCGGAATCGCCCCCGGCGCATCCGCCGTCAGGCGCAGTTTGCCGCAGCGGTTCAAGTCCAGTTCGACCGCCGCCTCCGCTGCGATGCCCGGCTTCAGGTCGAGCGTGACGGGCTTTTCGATCCGCCATCCTGTCGCGGGATGCTCCGCGCGGAGGCGGAACGTGCGCAAGCCGCCCTTTCCGCAGTCCACCGCACGGAAAGTCACGCGTCGCATCCCCGGCGCGGCGTAGGTGTCGTCCAGGGCAAAACCGGCCTCGACTGCGGCGCGCGGGGCGAACACGGCGGACGCAGGGGATTCGTCCGCCGTCGTCTCGCGCACCATCACCTCATCCAGCCACACCGCGCCGGGCTTTGCCCAGCTGACGCTGAACACGGCCTCGTGATGGTTCGGCGGCACCGTGATTGACCCACCGAAACGCGTCCAGTTCGTCGAAACGGCAAAGCCCTTCGTCGAGCCGTTCCACCAGTCTGACGGCAAAGGCCCCGCGAGGCCAAGCGCCGTCCGCCCCGGCGTCTCGGCGCGCATCCAGGCCGAGACGGCATACGTCGCGCCCGGCTTCAGGGGCATCGCCTCGGACGTGATGCGCACCGAAGCGTCCGCCGGCACGGTCACGCGCAGGGCCTGTCCCCGCCCGTCGGCCGGGGCCTGTCCCCATGGCGTGGCGACGTCCGCGCACGTCCAGTCCGCGAGACGCTCGCGCTTCGTCAGCACGTGCCAGCCGACCGTCCCCAGGCCAAACGACGCGTTCGGCACGAGATTGCGCGCCTTTTCGCACGCTTTGTCAACGTTCGCCTTCTCGTCCGCAATTGCCGCATGAGCGGCAAACGCAACCGTTGCGCCGACGGCAAGGCCGAAAGCTTTCCGCCGAAACGCCACGCCTATCCATTCACATGCCATACGCAACCGCCTTTCATTTGTCCTGTGCAAACGCCTTCCTCGGCCCGACCTGCGAAACGTCCAGCGGCTCGAACCCCAACGCGAATGCCGGCGAATCCGGCCGCAGGCCAAAATCCCCGTTTTCAGGATCGACGAACTTCGGATCGGCCCAAAGGGAATGCTCGTTCACGCGCCCTTCGCGGAACTGCCGAACCGCCTCCTCCTCCGTCCCGTTCGGATTCCAGAACAGGTTCCAGTCCGCGATCAGATGGTCCCGCTGCCGTCGAGGCGGCGCATACTGCTTCAGCTTTGCGGCAAACGCATAGCTCTCGGGATTCAGCCACTGCTCCCACGGCATCCGGAAGCGTCCCTGCGTACAGTAGAAAATGTTCCCGTGCAAGTAGCCGCTGACATGCGGCTCCATCATGCAGCCGCGCATCACGCAATGTGACGAGAGGGCAAAGATGTTGTTTCGCACGGTCAGTTCGCGCGCGTAGTGAATGTAGAAGACGTCTGGCGCGTCATAGCAGAGGTTGTTCTCGATGAGAACCCCCTGCGATCCTTCGTCGCAGTAGATTGCGTGGCCGCCGTAGCTCCAGCTGCGAATGCCCCGGACGACGTTGTTGCGGATGACGCCGCCGGGCTGCAGTCCCAAGGTGTAGATGCCTCCCATGTCGTTCAGGAGGCCCTTGCCGATGTCCTCAACCAGGTTATGCTCGACGACATTGCCGCGCGACACCGAATCGCCGTAGCCCCACACCCAGCCAATGGAGATGGCCGTGTAGTAGCCGTCGTGGATCCTGTTATGCGCGATGACGTTCTCCGCCGCGTGCTTGACGAGAATGCCGCAGGCCGAAGCCCAGTCCAGGCCGTAATCGCCGATTTCGCAGTCCGTGATGACGTTGCCGCGCGTCAGGGCCGACGGGTGCGCGTCCATCGTGCCGCCGTCGATCCGAACGGCGCCACCGCCCAGCCCGGAGAAGCGACACCGCGAGAAGACGTTCTCCCGCGATCCCGCGCGGACATCCACGGCGAACCCCTCCAACGCCTCAAACGCGCAGTCCTCGAAGCGGCACTGCTTCGCGCCCCGCAAGACGAGCGCCGCGCCGATGTGCGCCGACCCCTGCGCCGCATTGACGGGATCCTCGTCGGAGAGGTCGGCATCCGCGTCCGCGAAGCGGATGTTCCGGAAGGTGACGTTCGCCACATGCCGCCGGTCACGGACCGGATCTGCCGTCAGCGTCACGAGTTCGCGCAGACGCGCGCCAACGGCAATGAAATCCGGCGACGAGGGTTCTTCTCCCGTGCGCGGAAGGTAGTCGATCCGCCCGGCCTTCGCGTCCAGGAACCACTCGCCCGGCTCGTCCATCAGCTCGCGGAAGTTCTCCACGCGATAGCGGCAGGGCCTGTCGCCGGCATTCTTCATCTCGCCGACGTAGAAATTCGTCGGCCGGACGAAGGCGACGCGATTGCGTGCCGCATCGACCGAACCGATCCGCAGGTGCGAGTCGACCCACCAGTGGAAGACCCGGATTTCACCCGTCGAGCAATCCTCGATTGCCGCAAAGTCCAGGTCCTTCGGGTCGTAGATCATCTCGCCGTGCTGCCCCTTGCCCGCCGAATACGTGGGCTTCGTCTCGTCGAACGGATGCGGCTCGCCCGCCATCAGGAACTCGCCGCCGTTCGGCGCCCGACAACGCGGAACGCGCTCGCCGTTGACGCGAAGCTGTCGGAAGGACAGGCCTTTCGGGACTTGCGCATGCCAAACGCCGTCCGCGCCGCATGTCCAGCCTGTGATGCGCCGCCCGCCCGACAAGGTGACGGACGCCCCCGGCGCGCCTTCAATCGTCAGCCCGGAATCCTCTGGCGCAAGCCGAAGCGTCCGATCCAGAAAGTAGACCCCTCCGGCAAGCCGAATCGTCGCCGGGCCTCCTGCCGCTCGCGCCTCTGCGAGCGCGGCCTCGACGCTGCCGCCGGGCGCCACGCGGATGATGCGCCGCCCTTTTCCGGGCGCCGAGCCATTGGCGCACGCCGCCCTGCCCGTGACGTGGCCCTCGCGGCGGAGGGTTTCGGCGAGCGTGTCGTACGGCACGTCCTGCACGGCGCAGCCGCCCTCGACGGCCAGCGACGCCGCCGCGCCAGCGACCTGCCCGAGCGCGAAGAACACCGGCTCCATGCGGATCGACCCGAACGCCATGTGCGACGCCGAGAGGCACACCGGCACGAACAGGTTCGCGCACTCGCCGCGCTTCGGCACGAGCGCGCCGTAGTCGATCGGATACGGCCCGAACCGCCTGAACGGCTGTCCCGGCGGGTTCGCGGAGTAGTCCTCGACGTTGCCCTCGTTCCGCACGAAGCCCTGTGCGTCAACGTAGCGGCGGACGTGGTGCGAGTCCATCCCGTAGGCGCCCATCGCGACGGGACGCGGCGCGACGGCCGTGCCGCGGCAGTTGCGTTCGGTCATCACGTACTCGCCGACCATGCGCCGCGCCTCGCGCACGTAGAGCTGGCGCTGCCAGCCGTGGCCGAGGCCGTCCGCGAACTCGTCGCGGCACGTGCCCCACCGCGCGACGCGCGTGCGGATCGGCTCCGGGACGCGCGGGTCGTTCGCGAGCGTCCACATGAGCCCCATCTGGTAGTCGAGGTGGCTCTTGAGGATCCTCTCGCGCTCGGCGTAGGACGCCTCCGGCCAGTCCCAGTTCCCGCCGATGAAGTCAGTGGAGAAGCCCGTGCGGTTGTTCGTGTCCGTCTTGCGGTTCGGCATGCGCGAGTTGATCCACGGCATGAACGCGTCCGGCTTGTCCGCGTTCTCGGCGAAGACCTTCGGGTCGATCGCCTCCAGGTTGCGCAGCAGCAGCTCGTAGTCGCGCGGATTGTAGTTCGCGGGCTTCACGAACGGGATGCGGTTCTCGGGGTCGTCCGTCAGGCACATGCGGAAGCAGTACGCCTGCACGCGGCGGTCGCCCGTGCCGTCGGGCTCGGCGACGTCCGGCTCGACGCCCGGCAGCAGCCCGCTCGACGGGTCGCCCGCCCTGACGTAGGCGCTCACCCCCGGATTCATCTGGTGGCCAGTCGAATGCTGCCGCTGGATGCCGCTGATCGTCTCGCCATATGTCGCGTTCGCCTCGCGTCCGACGGCGTAGGAGACGCCCGCCGCCGCCATGAGGTCGCCCTCGTAGGTCGCGTCCACGAACATCTTGCCGCGAAAGGTGCGCCCCGACAGCGTGCGGAACGAGACGATGCGCCCGTCCGAAACCGTCACGCCGCCCTTCGCGCGGTCCAGGCGCTCGCCGCGCACGATCTCCAGCCCGTTCTCCCGCTCCCAGCGTTCGAGGATCGCCAACGCCGCCGACGGCTCGAACGTCCACATCGACTCGTCCCCCTGCGTCCCCGTGCACTGTCCGTCGGGCAGGTAGTCGGTGCGCCTTTCGCATTTCCAGTTCCCGGGGTCCTTGTAGTAGGCGGCGACGTCGCGGTAGAACTGGCGCGCAAGGCCGCCGAACGCGGACTTGTTGCCGATGTCCGTCTGGCCGAGCCCGCCCGTCGTGAGACCGCCGATGCGCGTCTCCGGGCTGACGACGACGGCCGTCCGGCCGTGCCGCTGCGCCTCGATGGCCGCCGTCAGCGCGGCCGGCGACGAGCCGTAGATGACGACATCACGTATCTCAATCATTGCCGCCTCGGTCGCGCACGCCCACCCAGCCGCTGCCACCACAGCCAGAACCGCATGCCCCATTCGATTTTTTCTTTCGCCTCTCATTGTCCTTTCTTTCCTTTCATCACGTTGAGAAAACAAGCTTCGAACGCCGCGAAGTCAACGGCCGTCGCCGTCGTCCAGACCCAGGTCGCGTCGCCGGACGGCGCACGGCGCGTCGTCTTGGCGTTGTCGGCGACGTCGACGCGGATCGCCGAGTCGGTCGTCGACAGGATCTCCGGGTGGAAGATCGCCACGGCGGCGACCGGGTCATGGAAGAAAAGGTTGATCGGACGCGCAAACCACTGCTCGGCGTAATGGCCGCCCACGAACGCGAGGTCAGGCGACTGCGCGAGGAACTTTCGTCCTTCGTCCGGCGGCAGGTTGCGGCGCGACGTCGCCTCCGCGCCGACCAAGAGCAACTCCTTCGGCGGCTGCCGGTAACCGCCCTCAAGGACGGCCGCCGTCGCGAAGACGTCCACAAAGGCGTTCCACTCGTCCGTCTTCGGCCGGAAGTCGCCGCCCATGAGAACGAGCCGCTTCAGCTGGGACGGGATTTCCGGGTCAATCGCGAAGAGCGCGGCGACGTTCGAGAACGGCCCTGTGGCGCAGAGCGTGACTTCGCCGGGATTCGCGCGAATAGTCCGGCGCAGGAACGCGACGGCCGAGCGGTCGTTCGTGACCGCCGCGTGCGGCCAGCGTTCGAGTTCCTTTTCCCACTGGCGCTGCCGCGCAGAGGCATGCGACTGCGGATCGCCCCCGCACACAAGATTCTTGCCGCGCAGAATCGGAAGCGAGCAGCCGGCATGGACGGGCACGTCCGCACGTCCCAGCGAACGGCAGAGCGCGGAGGCGATGCGCGCGGCGAGTTCCGGGCACCCGCCGACCGTCGTCACGCCCAGGAGGTCACAGCGAGGCTCCTTGAGCAGATAGACGAGCGCCAGCCCGTCATCGGGGTCGCCGCCGATGTCCGTGTCGAACAGAACCTTCTCCCGCCCGGCCGCCGCCAGCAGGGCTGACAACGCGAGGGCAAGGCACATCTTTTCTCTCTTGAATAAGCGCATGCGCACATTATACCAAAACTCGCCTTATTTTTGGCGCATCTCGTGCTTATATTTTACGCGACATTTTGAGCGCCTGACGCACCGACTCAAAGGCGCTCCTTCTTCACCCACGCGCGGAAGCTCATGCCGTGCGCCTTCTTGAACATGCGGGAGAACGAGGGCAGGCTCGCATAGCCGCAGCGGTTCGCGACCGCCGCCTCGCCCGTCACGCCGCTGCGCACGAGCAGCCGGGCCCGCTCGAAGCGGACGCGGCGAATCTCCTCCAGGACGCTCCGTCCCGTCACCGCACGAAACGCCCTCTCCGCCGACCGCCGCGACCCGCGCATCACCCGCACGACGTCCGCGACGGAAATCGCCACGCAGGCATTCTCGCGAATGAACGCGACGCCAATCCTCACGCGGATCTCGTCGACGGCGCGCGACGTCCGGCGCGTCGATCCGCGCGAGATGAGACCCAGCGGACAGAACGTGCGGCGGCCTTCGATCCGATGCCCCCTCAAAAGCTGATCCAACGCCTCGGCTGCAAGAAACGCGCCCGCCTCCCAGTCCGGCGCCACGCTCGTCAGCGTCGGCTCGACCTTCACGCACCGCGCGGAGTCGTCCACGCTGACCAGCGCGAGATCCTGCGGCACGCGCAGCCCCTCCTGCCGGGCGATGGCCATCACGCGCAGCGCCATCTCGTCGTTTGCCGCAAAGACGCCGCACGGACGCGGCAGCGCACACACCCACTGACGCAACGCCGCGACGACGGACGTCCGACCGTCCGCCGGCTCGAACGACGGGGCGGCCGCGAGACCCTGCGCCGCGACTTCGCGCCGAAAGGCCACGCCGCGTTCACGGCTCCAGTACCAGTCGCCCGGCACACCGACGTAGGCGTAGGCCGCGCACCTGAGCGGAAACAGCTCGCAGGCAGCCAGGTGCGCCGTCTTCTCCGCGTCGTGGACAAGAAGCACGGTCGACTCCGGCACGGCTTTGGGCGGACAGTCGAAGCAGACGACCGGGAACCGCAGGCAGAGGACATCCGGCAGCTTCCAGCCGAGCGAGGAGATGATGCCGTCCGGATTGAGCGCACGGATGCGGGCGACGAGCGCGCGTCGATCCGTGTCCGGCGGAATGCACCAGTCGGCGAACGCCCAGCCCCGGACTTCGCCGTAGCGGCGCAGCCCCGCACGCTGCGTCCGCCAGATGGACGAGTCGTGGTGATGCAAGAGAAGAACGGTCATCATGGGAACGGCTATTCCGCCGCCTTTCGATCCCGAAACGGATTCACGACCTTGACGCCGCAATAGACTTGCCCGTCATTGAAGTCTTTGGAATAGAGCAGCTCGCACAGCCCCTTTTCGGCCGAAGCCAAGATGATGGAATCGAAATACTGCGTCCCGTACTTTTCTTTGATTTCGAGTCCTCGATATGTCAACATCAGCGTGTCTTCGACAATCTTGAAGCACCCGAAGATCGAATACGCTTTCTTGATCTCCGCCATCGGCCGTGCAGACTTCTTCAGCATCACGTTGAAGAACTCTCGAATGACCTGCGTCGAGATCCAGCCGTCGCCCGCGCGCACCGCTTCCGCAATCAGCTTAGCCGCAACTTCTTTCTTCGCATCGCCCTGATCCAGAAACGCATAGAGAAAGACGTTCGTGTCAAAGAACTTTCGCATGGCCTACCTCTCGTTCGCCCGCTCCCGATCAAACGAATAGCCGTTGGGAAGCCAGCCGCCCTGCCCCATGAGGTAGGCGTAGACATCCTCCGATTCCTTTGCGCGCTTGGCGCGCTCCTCCTCGGCCAGTCGCTCCATGTAAGCCCGCAAGAGCGCATTCAACGACGTCTTCGCACGCTCGGCGTAGAGCCGAACGTCCTGAACGACAGCGGGCGGGACTGAAAGCGTAATGCTCATCTGGCTAACTCCTCGTTTACACGGTTTTCTTAATTACGTGCGAACATGATATCACATTCCGTTCGGAGAAGTCAATCGGCACACCCACACGTCAACCTTCGACTTTGCCATTTTGTTTATGTCAAGAAGCGACATTATTGTCATTTTGTCAATTCCACAGACGGACTTTCACCGCTTCGCGGCAAAATATGATACAATATGCCACATTTCAGGTCGATTTTCCATGAAGAAACATCCGTTTTTGATTCGCCGCCTGTCGTCCATCGCGATCAGCTCCTTTATCGCGGGCCTGTTCATTGCGCTGGGCGCGACCGTCTTTCTCGCCATTCGGCAGGGCGGGCACTCCTACGGCTTCCACATCGTAGGCGCCGTCTTCTTCACCTTGGGGCTCTACGCAATCATCCACTGGAACCTCTGGCTGTTTACAGGCAAGGTCGGATATGTCGGCGACCACAAGCCCCGCTTCTGGGTCTCTCTGCTCATCTGCTTCCTCTTCAACCAGCTCGGCGCCGTGCTTCCGACCGCACTCGTCAAGATGACGCGCCTCTACGACATGATCGAGGGCGAAGCCAAGGCGATGGTCGCGGCCAAGATGAACGACTCGCCGCTTTCCGTCTTCATCCTCAGCATCATGTGCGGCATCATGATCTATGTCGCCGTGAAAGGACACCAGATCTGCGCCTATCCGCTCGCGAAGACCATCGTCGTCTTCCTGGCCATCCCCACGTTCATCATGTGCGGATTTGAGCACGTCATCGCGAATGCCGCCTATTTCACCTACGGCCATGCCTTTTCGGGCAAGGTCGTCTGGTACTTTGTCCTCATGGCCATCGGCAACGGGATTGGCTCCATCGGGCTTGCGTGGCTCTACAAGGTCCAGGTGCGGCTCGCGTGCCGCCATTGACGCGGACGGGCCCTCTCGGTTGCGGTACATTCTCATTTCAGCCGCCGAACGGCCGGGCCGAAGACGAACAGCGGAATGTCCTTGACCGCGTCTCCGTCATGCGCGGCCGCAAGCGACGTCCGCAGGGCAAACGGCGGCTCGAAAAGCTTTCGATAGACCTTGAGGCTCTTCGCCTGAATGTTGATGCCCGCCTTGGCCTCGACGGGATAGACCCCTTTCGCGCCCTGAAAGACGAACTCGACCTCGGCATTGCCCGCGTCGTTCGTCCAATAGCACGGCCTGAACCCTGCGACCAGCAGCTCCTGCAGGACATACTGTTCGGTCAGAGCTCCCTTGAAATTCGTGAACAGGGCATCCCCTTCCACGAGGGCCGAAGGCGGCAAGTCGCTCATCGCGCCCAACAGCCCGACGTCATGGGCATAGAGCTTGAACGCCGAAAAGTCCCAATACGAGCGCAGCGGCAGACGCGGCGTGCCGACCCTGAACACCTGATTGACCATTCCCGCATCGTCCAGCCATTGCAGCGCGGATTCGTACTCGCGCGCGCGTGCGCCCGCCTTCAGTGCCGTATAGATGAACTTCTTGCTCTCCTTGGCCAACTGCGACGGTATGTTATGCCACAGCAGGCGAATCTTCGGCAGCAGCGCGGACGGGGCATGCTTCACGAAATCGGCGTCATACGCGGACAAGATCTCCTCCTGCGTCTCACGGACGGCACGGAAATCATCCGTCTCGACGTAGACGTTGACAGCCTCCGGCATTCCCCCGACAACGAGATAGCGCTTCAGCAGGTCCGTCAGTTCCACCGCATACGGCCCGACCTTCTCCGGTTCGCCGACATCGAGAAGATCCGCCAACCGTCGCTTGCCAGTCGCTCGGACGAACTCCGAAAAGCTCATCGGAAAGACGTCCAAGAAGTTCACCTTGCCGACGGGGAACGACCCTCGCCCCTCATTAGGATTCCCATCTGTCACGACACGATCCTTCGCCCGCCCCACGGCGAGCCCCAGAAGAGACCCAGCCGCGATGACCGCGAGTTCCGGCAGGTCTTCGCTGAAGAACTTGAGCCCTGTCAGCAGGGCTGAAGACTCCTGAATCTCATCCAACACCAGCAGGGTCTTGCCCGGCGTGATGTCCGCATCCAATGCCACACGGATTCGCTCAAGAAGCGCGGACGGCGAAAGGTCGCTCGTCTCAAGGCTGTTGCGCAGCGCCTTCATCTTCATGAGGTTCACGTACACCGTGTTTCCTGGATAGGCCTCCTGTGCAAAGGCATTCATCAGCCAAGTCTTCCCGACCTGCCGAGCGCCCATGAGCACAAGAGGCTTCCGTCTCGGACTCTTATTCCAGTCTAAAATGCGTTCCAGAACGTCTCTTTGCATAATTACCTCTCAAAACGGACGGTCATTATAGCAAACGGACGTCACAAAAGTCAATCGACTTTCGTGATTTGAATCACAGAACTCGATTGACTTTTGTGCGAAAGAGATCGAATGGCGTCGTGCACATCTAATAACCTAAGAATTTTCCGCAGTGAATTCTCATTTTAAGGTATCTGCACAAAAAAGATTGTTATCCTGAACTTTCGGTTCGATTAGATGGGGATCGACTGGGGACAGGCCCCGGCAATCGAGGGGTCTGTCCCCACCGTCGGCTGTCTATTCCACCACGGGATCGACTGGGGACAGGCCCCGGCAATCGAGGGGTCTGTCCCCACCGTCGGCTGTCTATTCCACCACGGAGGATGACGCCGCGCGGCTGTCTATGCGAACGGGGCCGAGCAGGCCGGACGGCGCGAGCGCGAGCGTCTCCTCCGGCAGGCCCCCGTCGGCGTAGTAGTCCCAGAGCGGCACGGCGACACGTCCGCGCGCGGGGCGCGGCACCCCCTTCAGCAGCCAGTCGGGGAATCGCGAGACACCCCGGCCCGGCTTCGCCTTCGCGATCCATCCCCAGTCCGGCAGCGAAGTCTCGTCGCCGTACGCAAGGTCCGTCGGCTCGCGCCGGTCGCCGAGAAGCCGGTTCTTCCACGTGTTGGTCACGCGGACGCGCAACGTGTTCCTTCCCGCGCGCACGCCCGCCGTCGCCGACAACCGGTAGGGAGGACGCCACGCCGTCCCCAGCGCAACGCCGTTCAGCTCCGCCTCCGCAATCACCTCCACGCGCCCGAGATCCAGCCGGAATTCGGCGTCCGCCACCTCCTCTGCCGTCAGGTCGAACGCCGCCTCGTAGACGGCCTCTCCCGAATGGAAGCGGACGCCCGGATCCTGCGACTCGCTCCAGGACTGCAGTTCGGGCCAGTCCTGCACGCCCTTCGGCGCGCCGCCGCCCGGCGCGAAGCAGACGCGCCACGGGCCGGCGATCTCCCGGCAGGCCGTGAACGGGCGCGGCGGCCGCGAAGCGCCGCGACGGCCCTGCGACGTCCGGCGGAACACGACGAAGAGGGCGTCGTCGGGAGCCATCTCCAGATTAACCTGCGTGCGCCCGTCGGGAAGCGCGCGCCAGGCGGACGCCTCCTGCATCGCCCCCGTCTCGGGGTTCCAGACCTCCGGCACACGGGCGCCCGCGTCAAATGTCGCCGCGAGCGCCACGGCGTTCGTGTGTCCGCACGCAATGAAGAAGAAGCGAGTCTCGTCCGTCTCTCGCGCACCCGACAGGACGTAGCGTTCCGCCGTCAGCGCGTCCAGGTTCTTCGAGGCGATCTCGACGGCCGGGCGGACGCCGACCGCCGCCAGCACCTCGGCGCGGGGCCTGTCCCCGGCCAGCACGCGCCCTTTCGCCCCGGCGGGCGGCGTGAAGTCGCCCCAGACCGCCGCGCCCGCGCGGATCAGCCCGCAGGTTCGCGCGATGACGTTGGACGCCGTCTCCGGCCGCAGTCCGCCCGTTCGCGGCACGCGCAGCACGGGATAGCGCCGACCGCTCGGCAGGACGATCCGCCCGTCGCCATCGACCCGGACATATCCTTCGCGCAGGAACATCGAAAGCGACAGCATGTCGGTCTCCGACGCCTGAACGGACAGGTCGCGGTCGATCCCGACCGTCAGCACCGGCACGACGGCCTTTCCCTGCTGAAGCAGCGCCTGGCAGCGCGCCCAGTAGCGGTAGAACGCGCGCGCCGGACGGTGCCATGTCTGCGTCCGCCCGAAGTGCGAGCCCCAGAAGCCCATGGACAGGCCGGGGCGCACCTCGTTCCCGAACGGCTGGTGAACCCAATGGTGCAGGACGAGGCGGTTGATGCCGCGCGCCAGCGCGGCGTCGCCCGACCGCTTGAAGTCACGCGGCGCCTCCGTCCAGCGCGAGACGCCCGGCCCGCCCGTGAACGCCTCGGACGCGACGACGTCGCGTCCCAGCGCACGGCCGACCGCACCCGGAATGCCGGGGAAGCCGCCATAGAGCCAGGGCTTGTTCCCAAGCCAGGTCGGCACGCCGTTCCAGAACTCCACCATCGGCACGTCGCAGGCCGCAGCGGCCTCAAAGGGGTCGAACGGGCCGCCGTAGGGTTCCAGATGCAGTTCGACGCCGGTCCGCCGCGTCCAGTCGTGCAGAATCTCGTGGTAGTTACGGGCAAACAGCCGCCGGACGACGAAGTCCATGTCCGCCTTGAACCGCCTCGTGCGCGACGCCGACGCGACCGTGCGCCCGTCCAGCGCGGGCAGGAACGGCACGGGGTCGTAGCCGGCCAATTCCCTGAAGTCCGCACGGAAGCGCGGCGACCAGTTCTGCTTGCCCGCCTCGTAGGAGTCGACGGTGATCTGGACGAACGTCTTCCCCCAGTGGCGTCCGAGGCGCGCCTTCAGCGGATCCAGCCCCTCGCGGATGTGCAGCTCCGTCGCCTCCCGCGACAGCTTGTCCGTCTCGAGGCAAGTCTTCCGGATCTCGTCCGGAACGGGATGCGTCCGCTGCCCGGTCGGCGTGTAGCCGAAGCGGTAGACCGTCCAACTGCGGCCGACGGGAGCCTGCCAGTCGCGTGCGCCGTCGCGGAAGAGGGATGTCACGTCAAGAATGTCGTCTGCGGAGACCGGGTTGCCGTCGGGAACCGCCAAAACGGCGATGTCGCGGAAGAACCCCAGATTGGCCCACGGCCGCTTCAGCGCCGCGCCCTTCAGGATTTCGCCGCCGGGCACGGCCCGCTTCGTCCAGACGACCTTCTGCATGGCGTGCGCGGGATCGATCCACGGGCCGCCCGTGACCGAGAAGCCAGGGCTGTTGTGCATGCCGATCTTCAGTCCGAGACGCGCCGCCTCGTCGACGGCGAACGTCACGGCGTCCCACCACGCCGCGTTGCGGTAGGCCATCGCCGCATTCACCTTGTTCGAGAGGACGCCCAGCCCGGCGTGCTCGGCAATCGTGAAGATCGTCGCCCCGGCGACCCCCGAATCGCGCATGGCCTCCAGGTCCAGCGTGATGCCCTCGCGCGTCACGTTGTTGCCCTGCCAGTGCCACCACACCCAGACGCCCGCCTCGCGCGGCGGATCCCTGAACGCCTTCTCGAGAGGTTCCGCGCAAAGGGGCGAGACGGCCGTCGCGGCCATCATGCAAAGCGTGCCGATGCGTACGTTCATGTCTGTCTCCTTGTGAATTTGGTCTCTGCCCGGAACGTCACTTCGGGATCACCGCCGTCGTGAGCGCGTTCGCCAGCGCCTGGACGATCAGATAGCGGTCTTTGTGTTTGATCTGAACCTGCACGGGCGAGAACGGGTCGCCGTCCGCCGGCCGGCAGCCGATGACGACGACGTGCGAGCCGTCGGGATTGCGGAAGGCCGAGCAGGCTGTCCGCCGATCATTCCGCCGAGCCCAGTCCGATTCGCCGGCCTTCCAGAAGCCTTTCAGGACGTCCGCGCCGCAGCGGACGAACCGCCCGAAGTGGCAAAACGCCTTGAACTGCTCGCTCGGCACGGCCTCGCCCGTGACGGAATTGAGCTCGACGAAGCCCGCGCAGGGGAATCCGCCCGAGATGTTCGGCTGGCCGTGCTCGTCCAGGACCATGCACCAGCTCGTGAAGCCGCCGCAGCCGCCGTTGAAGGTGCGCATCATCAGGTCGCCCCACCAGAGCATGTCGCGGCGATAGCGGTCGACGTGCGGCCCCATCTCCGTCATGACCATGGGCAGCTTCGGGTACTTCTCGTGGATGGGCTTGATCCACTCGGGCCGGCCGACGTACGGGTGCCACGCGACCGCGCCGATGCTCTCAAGGACGCCCTTGCGCGCAAGCGACCGGAAGACGCGGTTCGTCCCGTCGAAGTTGTGGTCCCACAGCCAGGGCCGGGTCGCAAGCCCCGCCGCCCTGAGGGCGGGCGCGAGATGGTTGACGATGAAGTCCGCCTCCTGCTCCCCCGTCCAGAGGCAGGTGGGCGACAGGCCGGACTGGTCGCATTCGGGCTCGTTCTGCACGGTCAGCGCCGCGATGTCGACGCCCTCCTTCTTATAGGCCTGCACGTACTTCACGAGATAGTTTGCATACACGTCGAAATGCCTGTCGAGCATGCGCCCGCCGGCGATGTTCCCGTTGTCCTTCATCCACGCCGGAGGCGACCACGGCGAGGCGAAGAACGAGACGGACGGGTTGACCGACTGGATCTCCTTCACGACCGGCAGGATATGCGCGCGGTCGGGTTCGATCGAGAAGCTCTTCAGCTCCGTG
Organism: uncultured Kiritimatiellota bacterium; assembly: GCA_934675625.1. Lineage (GTDB taxonomy): Bacteria > Verrucomicrobiota > Kiritimatiellia > RFP12 > UBA1067 > UBA1067. The sequence goes on along the minus strand of CAKURH010000026.1, from coordinate 19,239 downwards.
TCACCCGGCGTGTCGTCGTAGGTGTAGGCGCGCAGGGAGTAGTCGCTCGACCCGACCTGCAGACGCGCGACGGAAAGCCCCGCGCCCGCCGGCGTCCAGACCATGCGCAGGACCGCCGCGCGTTTCTCCGCCGTCAGCCGCGAAAGCAGATAGCATGAGGATTCGGGAATCGAGACCCCGAGCCCCGTGAACGGATGTCCGGGCGCGGCGGCGTCCAGGTCGACCGTGTTCGCGTTCCCCTGCGGGAGGGCCGACCAGAAGTTGGCCGTGACCTCCCGCATCCCGCCGCGCGCCTCCGTGCGGTAGACGCTCGTCTCCGCCGCCACCGCGTCAACGCCCATCGTCAGCGCCAACAGCCCAACCGCCAGCAAAGGACGTCCCATGGATTCTTTCATTCGCCCCCTCAACTTCCTGTCAGCGGATGATCAGGCAGACGCCACGTCGCGGCCCGAACTTCAGCGTCTTGCCCGACTTCGCCAGAAACCACTTCTCGCCGACTTCTCCCGACAGGACGGGCACCGCGCCCGTCAGCCCGCCTGTCGCGCGCAGGACGATGCGACTCCTGTTCTGGACATGGGCCGCAAGGTTTTCGGGATCGACGATCTTCACGGCGACATTTTCCCCGAACGAAAGCGCGGCGTTGACGGTCAGCGGTCGGGCATCTTCCGAGAAAAGATCGGCGACCGTAATTTCCAGCTCTTTCGTCACCGTCAACGTGTCGCAATTCACCGTTCCGCCCAGACCGGACAGGACGGACACCGTCAGCGCCTTGCCGGCGGCGTCGAACGTCGCGCCAGGCAAAACCGTCAACGGCGTGTCCGCCGGGAAGGACTGGTCGCCCGAAACTCTCAGCGTTCCCGCTTCAACGACCGTGCCGCCCGTGTAGGTGTTGATGCCGCCCAGCGCCAGCGTCGCGGCACCGCGCTTCACAAGCTTGCCGCCCGCGCGACCCGCCTCCGTCAGCGTGTAGGCGCATTCGTAGCGCGACGTGCCGTCCGCCGAACGCACGTACACCTTCGTTGTTGTCTCGTCATAGCCGCTTCCCGGCGCCGCGACCACAATCTTCGTCAACTTGTGCGTCGTCGGATCGCACGTCGCCCTCGCCACCGCGCCATGGCTGCCAGACGGCCCCTCAATCTCGACAAAAGCCGGGCCGACATACACCTCCTTGTCGTAGTCTTCATTGCCATTTGGAAGTTCAATCGCCGCCAAACCGCGTCCCGTCGCATCCGACAAGTTGCTGTCGATAATCAACTTGGAATTCGCCGTGACTTCCACCGTCTCCGATTCAGCCTTCAAATCCGACAGGTCGACAATCAAGCCGGATTCGCCGATTGTCCAAGACTGCGGATTGATCTTGTCAGCCTTTAGGTAATTCTCCGCCCACGAAGCCCAGAACGCCGGCTTGAGCACGCCACCGTCGAAATAGACGCCGCTTGCGGCCGCCGCCGCGTCATTCTCGCAATACAAGCGGCCGACCTTCAGAACGCCGCCGCCCGTGACGACCACACGGGTTGTCGCAGCACCGCTCGCCGGGCCCAAGATCAATTTAGATGTCTCGTAAGTCGCACCTTCTCCCGTCACGGCGAGAACGCCCGTCGCGCCGTCGCCAGCCGCCAGCCGAGTCGTTTTCGTCCGGTCGTATTCATAATTAGCCGCAGCCTTGAAAGTGCCGCCGTTCACGCCGATCCACACGTCGCTTTTCACGCCGCCCTTGTCGTTCAAAGAAGTCACAACGCCGTTTGTCGCGGAAATCGCGCCGTTTTCCAAGAGCAAGAATCCCCGTGCGCCCGCGCCGGACCCGACGTTCAGCAACCCGGCGAAGGCCGCCGTACCGCCCGATACGACATAGGCGGAACAGGAGTTGTCCGCCTGCCCCAGACGGACAATCCACCCGTCGGGGTTGTCCGCACGGAAATTGCCGGCCGTCTGCCAGACCGCGCACGGCGCCGACGTCTTGCCCGTGCCACACAGCCGCAACATGTTGCCGACCGTGAAGTCCGCACCGATAAAAGTCGCGCCACCCTGAAACCAAACGCTTTCCGTCGAGGCGAAAGGCCCGTCAAAGTAATGGAGACCTTTCCCCGCCAGAACAACATCCGCTGTCGCGTCAACCGTGCCCGCCATCCGTGTGACATAGTTCGCCGCATCCTGTGAGACGGTCGTTGCCGCCGAGATTGTCACGGGCTGTGCAAGACTATTTGCGCCACTCCATTTCCCCTTGAAAGCGCCACCGGCGAAGACGACCCTGCAATTCCACTGCTTGGCGCCGTGCGCTTCGAGCGCACCGCCTTCCATCCTCAGAACGGTGTTCGCGGGATCCTCAAAAACGGGGTCGTTCTGCCAAGCGAGAATGCCCACCTTGTTGCAAATCGTACCCGCGCCGACAGTCAGCGTCTTTCCGCTCCGCATCATCCAGCTCGCACCGCCGTCCACACGCGTCAACGTATGCCCGTTGAGATTGAGCGCGGAGCAGATGCCGAAACGCGAGGGGATTGCGATGGAAGCGTCGCCCGAAAGCGTCAGCGATTCGAGCATGTTGTCGTTCTGTCCGCTCCCCGGATCCGTATAGCGGAACGCGCCCTTGCCGTCCACGCCCTGGCCCTGAATCGTCACATCGTGTCCGGCAAAAAAGACGGTGTCCCATCCGCCGGGATTGGCGAAGTTGAGGTGCAGCGTCGCCGCGTCGCCCGTCACGGCAATCGTTGAACCCTCACCGACGGCCGCCGCATCCTTCAGCGTCAGCGTACCCTCTTTCACCTCGACCGCGCCATTGAACGCAGACGAGGCGACTGTCAGCACGGCTTCGCCCGAACCGGCCTTGACCAGTCTGCTGATGCCCGTCGGCAAAGCCTGACCGTAGGTCACGTTCTCGTCGTCGCCCAGCGTGAGAACGCCGTCGACGGCGGACGGGAACTCCGCCGCAGCCGCACCTCCGGCCAGGACAACCGCCAACGCGGCGGCGCAAGACTGTCTGAATCTGAGTGTTTTCATTTTTTCGTTTTTCCTTTTTACCTGTTACGTTAACTGCCTGTCACTTGGAAGCCTTGGTCTCGACAAACTCGACCTTGCCGCACGCGCCGTCCAGCGTGGGATACTTGCCGCACCCGATGAACGTGTTGTTCTCAAAGCGGATGCGGTCGAAAATCGGATAAGTCGAGGTCTCCCATCCCTGCGCATAGCTCGGCTGGCGGAGATAGGTCGAAAGGAAGATCACCTCATCCCGCTTCTTGCCTCGGGCGCCGGCCTGGCAATTATCGAACGTGCAGTTGCGCACGATGCAGTTCGTCACGCCGACGCCCTCGCACCAGAGATTCTCCGTCCAGCCCGTCATGATCTTCAGCGCCTCGTTCTCGGTGTGCCAGAAGCGGCAGCTCTCGATCAGCACGTCGTTGCACTGGATGATCACGCCGCGCGCGCGATTGCCGCCGAACGAGCAGTTCTTCAGCACGACGCCGTCCGAACAGTACGAGCGGTTGAAGAGGACGAAGCCGTACTTGTGCGTCTTGGGCGGCACGGGGCGATCGAACGTGACGCGTGCACCGCGCGGGTTGTCCGGGAGCGGCCGCTTCGCGACGACCGTGCAGACGGCGTTGGAGCAGGGCGAATAGTCGGCGTTCCGAATCTCCACCTGATCCCCGACCTCGACAGCCCCCGCGCCGTTTCGAATCTCCAGCGTGTCCGCCGCGCGCACATCCGGCGCCCACGCCGTGCAGTCGTGGACGTTGAGGCAGTCGTCCGCCCCGAGCGCGAAGTCGCAGTCCTCAAGCCGCAGGTTCCCCCGAGACTTCACCACATGCACATGGTCGGCCGTGCAGGAGATGACGCGCTTCGGGTCGTCCGCCGGCGGACGAATCGTCACGCGCCGAAACAGCGTGTCGCGCTGTTTGCCGGCGATCATGAACGCGGCGCCGGGACAGGAGAGGACGTTCACGTCTTCGACTGTCAGCCCGCTGTTCGAGGCCAGCTGAAAGCAATGGCGGTCGTAATAGTAATGCTGCGCACGCCAGACGGATCCGGTCGGCAAGTTCGCCGCGCTCTGGTAAATGCGCAGCACGTTGTCCGACAGCCATTCTTTCCTCTTGTCCTTCCGTGGACCGACCCATGACATGTCGACGCCGCGTCCGAGATCGGAGAGCGCGGTGCCGACCGCCCGCGACTCCACATCCCAGGCGCTCAGGTAGGCGATGCGCACGTCCCGGCGGGGAAACCGTTTGTAGTCGATGAATTCAAGATCGAAGCATCTGTCATTGGCTTCAGTCACTTTTACGAGGCTGCCGAGCGGATCCTTCTCCCAGTCCCAGTCGACGGAGAGGTTCTTGATCGTCATCCGCTCGCAGTCCATCACGCGGAAGCTCTCGCCCTTCTTGCGGAAGAAGACGAACTTCGCGCCGCCGCCGTCAAACGTGAAGTCGCGCAGCCGCTCCATCCAGACGGGCGTGTCGGACGTGAAGCGGTAGGTGCCGGGGGCGACCTCCAAGCCAATCGCCTTGTTCTTGCGACAGTAGTCAAGCGCCCTGTTCAACGCGGAGACGTTATCCGCCGAATCGTGGGAAACGCCAAACGCCGCCGCCTCGACAATCGGCCTCTGCGGAGGTTCAGCCGCGCACGCGCATGCGCACAGCATGGCCAAGGACAGGACAATGTTCATTGCCCCCCGTAGGGTGGTGACAGGCGCGTCGGTGCGACTTCTCGTCGACGAACGCACAGATAGCCGGTTCGGTTGCTGTCTCCGCTTTTTCATGGTCTGCATCTTGGTTTGTTTTAGTGAGGCCTTGTGCGCGTATTAAATCATAAACCCCAAAAATCCGTCAACCTGAATGATGATAAACCGCGAATGAATATTATGATATTTTGCGACTTGCGTTCCTATCGCGAAAGATGGTATACTTCCTCGCATGTCAAACTCTCATCGTCAGATTCAGCGCAAAAAGAACGTCTTTGTCGTCATCGACATGAGCGCCGGAATCTCCGCGCGCGAAGTGCTTTCAGGCATCTTCAAGTTCGCCAACACGGGCCGCCCCTGGTCGCTGCGCCTCATCCAGCTGCCGGGCGAATCGCTCGCCGCGACCGTCGCGGACTCCATCGAGGCGAACGTCGACGGCCTGATCGTGACGTGCGAATCTGACGACCTCTCCAACCGCATGATCGCCGCCGCGACAAGCGTTCCGACCGTCTTCGTGGACGTCCGCAACGACCTCTTCGAGCGGCGGCGCGACAAGGTGGCCTTCGTCCGCAACGACAACGAGGGCGTCGGCGAGGCCGGGGCCCGCTACCTCGCCACGCTCGGCGACTTCAACGCCTACGGCTTCGTGCCGGACATCGACGGCCGCCCATGGTCGACGCTGCGGGAGCGGGCGTTCCGCCGGACGGTCGAGGCGCGCGGACGCGCTGTCCACACGTTCGCCGGCGGCTCGAGGCATCCGTCCGAAGACCAAGCCGCGCTGGTTGCCTGGCTCCGGGCCCTGACCAAGCCCGCCGCGCTGATGGCCGCCTACGACTTCCGCGCCACGCAGGTCGCCGAGGCCTGCACGGAGGCAGGTCTGTCGATCCCCGAACAGGTCACCCTGATCGGCGTCGACAACGACGAGCTCCTCTGCACCTCGGTGACGCCCGCGCTTTCGAGCGTCAAGCCCGACCACGTGCACGAGGGCTACTTGGCGGCCGTGGAGCTTGACCGACTCTTCCGGCGGGGACGGCGCGCAACGCGGCGCGAGGTGTTCTGCCGCATCAGCGGCATCGTCGAACGGGAGTCGACGCGCCCCGGCCCGCCGGCCGCCGCGCTCATCCGCCGTGCGCTCGCGTTCATCGACGCCAACGTCCTCACGAACCTGCGCGTCGGCGACGTCGCCGCCGGGCTCGGCGTCTCGCGCCGTCTGCTCGAACGGCGGTTCCGCGAAATTCGCGGCGAATCGATCAATGACTGTGTCCTCAAACGACGGCTCGCCGTCGTCCGGCGCCTCCTGAAGACGACGAAACGGAGCTGCGCAAAGATTGCCGCCGAATGCGGCTTCCCCAGCGCCAACTACCTCTCGCACCTCTTCGTGCGCAAGACCGGGATGTCCATGCGCGACTACCGCGCCCGCGACAGCAAGAACGCCTAAACAACGAGGAACAAGATGACCTTCACCCCACGCATTGCCTATACCTGAGAATTTTCCGCAGTGAATTCTCATTTTGATGTATCTGCACAAAAAAGATTGTTATTCTGAACTTTCGGTTCGATTAGATGGGAATCGACTGGGGACAGACCCCGGCAAACGAGGGGTCTGTCCCCAGGTACACCGTGTCGGCGCAGACGAGCTTGAAGCCGATGATCCCCGACGGCATCCGGATCATGCCCATCGGGATGAAGCACGTCGTACGCTTCCCGCCGGGCGTCTTGAAGACAAGCCGCTTCTTGTGGACGTACTTCCCCGAATAGTCGTAAAGATCCCATTCGGACGATTCGGCATCCTGCTCGACGTCGGCGATCACCGCCCACGGGCACATGACGAACGCGCCCCATCCGCGCGCGAAGCGGATGCCCGGACGGTCAGGGTGGTTCTTGCTCGTCCCCCACATCCGCTCAAATCCGTTCGTGAAGGCGAAGGGCCTGAGCGGCTCGCCGTACTCAAGCGTGAAGAAGTCCTCCGCAAGGATCTTGAAGTCCGCGTCCGTCGGCTTCGTCGGCAGGTCGATGCTTCGGGCCTGCCACGTGTTCAATGCCGCCGGGACGGGCGTGATGCCCATCGTCGGATCGTCAACCGTCAGGGGTCTCTGCGCCGCCCCCGATGCGGCCAGCAGCCACCCCGCCGAAGCACAGGCAAAATAACGTCTTTTGAATTGCATGGTAGAAGTATAACATATCTACCCCCCCCCCATTTATCCATTTGCGCAAAAACCTTCTTCGCCTACAGGCTCTCCTTCTTCACCCACGCGCGGAAGCTCATGCCGTGCGCCTTCTTGAACATGCGGGAGAACGAGGGCAGGCTCGCATAGCCGCAGCGGTTCGCGACCGCCGCCTCGCCCGTCACGCCGCTGCGCACGAGCAGCCGGGCCCGCTCGAAGCGGACGCGGCGAATCTCCTCCAGGACGCTCCGTCCCGTCACCGCACGAAACGCCCTCTCCGCCGACCGCCGCGACCCGCGCATCACCCGCACGACGTCCGCGACGGAAATCGCCACGCAGGCATTCTCGCGAATGAACGCGACGCCAATCCTCACGCGGATCTCGTCGACGGCGCGCGACGTCCGGCGCGTCGATCCGCGCGAGATGAGACCCAGCGGACAGAACGTGCGGCGGCCTTCGATCCGATGCCCCCTCAAAAGCTGATCCAACGCCTCGGCTGCAAGAAACGCGCCCGCCTCCCAGTCCGGCGCCACGCTCGTCAGCGTCGGCTCGACCTTCACGCACCGCGCGGAGTCGTCCACGCTGACCAGCGCGAGATCCTGCGGCACGCGCAGCCCCTCCTGCCGGGCGATGGCCATCACGCGCAGCGCCATCTCGTCGTTTGCCGCAAAGACGCCGCACGGACGCGGCAGCGCACACACCCACTGACGCAACGCCGCGACGACGGACGTCCGACCGTCCGCCGGCTCGAACGACGGGGCGGCCGCGAGACCCTGCGCCGCGACTTCGCGCCGAAAGGCCACGCCGCGTTCACGGCTCCAGTACCAGTCGCCCGGCACACCGACGTAGGCGTAGGCCGCGCACCTGAGCGGAAACAGCTCGCAGGCAGCCAGGTGCGCCGTCTTCTCCGCGTCGTGGACAAGAAGCACGGTCGACTCCGGCACGGCTTTGGGCGGACAGTCGAAGCAGACGACCGGGAACCGCAGGCAGAGGACATCCGGCAGCTTCCAGCCGAGCGAGGAGATGATGCCGTCCGGATTGAGCGCACGGATGCGGGCGACGAGCGCGCGTCGATCCGTGTCCGGCGGAATGCACCAGTCGGCGAACGCCCAGCCCCGGACTTCGCCGTAGCGGCGCAGCCCCGCACGCTGCGTCCGCCAGATGGACGAGTCGTGGTGGTGCAAGAGAAGAATCGTCATCATGTAAACGGCCGAACGTCCTGTACGACAGCAGGCGAGACTGAAAGCGTAATGCTCATCTGGCAACCTTTTCGTTTGCACGGTTTCCTGAATTACGTGCGAACACAATTCACAGGACGACCTCGACGCAATGGCGACCGGGGCGCACCGGAAGACGGTTGTCCGCCAGGAGAACGCCATCCATCTTCACGGACTCGACGCCGTGCCCGACGCCACGCCTGTTCGTCACGGCAATGACGTACTCCCCGCCGCGGAAACGGCGCGTGACCGTGAACCGTTTCAACGACTTCGGAACGCAGGGATCGATGACAAGCGCATCGTAGTCGGGTTTGACGCCGAGAATGTACTCGCTGATCGCATACCAGTTCCAGGCCGCCGTGCCGGTGAGCCACGAGTTCTTGCCCTCGCCGGGCTTCGCCGCATCCTTGCCGGCGACCATCTGCGAATAGACGTAGGGCTCGACCTTGTGAAGTTCCGAACGGTCCTCGGTATAACTCGGCGCGATCTTCGCCCAGTGCGCAAAGGCATCGTCGCCCCGGCCGGCAATCGCCTCGGCGATGATGATCCACGGGTTGTTGTGGCAGAAGATGCCCGCGTTCTCCTTGTAGCCCGCGGGATAGGACGAGATCTCGCCGTACTCGACCACGTAGCGCGTGAACGCCGGCTGGTTGAGGACGATGCCGTGCTCGCACTCGAGATGTTTCTTCGTCGAGTCGAGCGCCTTCGCGGGCAGGCCCTTCGCCTTGCCGATCTCGGCCATCGCGCACCAGCCCTGCGACTCGATGAAGATCTTGCCCTCCTCGTTCCGCTTCGAGCCGACCTTGCGTCCGAAGAAGTCATAGGCACGGAGATACCATTCACCGTCCCAGCCGTGCCTCTCAATGGACCGCTCCATCTCCGCAACGGCCTTCGCCGCGCGACGGGCCTCGGCCGACTTGCCGAGACGCTTGCAGAGCGCTGCATAGTCCTTTCCGCAGACGCAGAAAAGCCCCGCGATCATCAGCGACTCCGCCTTCGAGCCCTCGGCCCTGTTCTCGGTCGTCTGGAACGACTCGTTCGGATCGTGCGAGAAGCAGTTGAGGTTGAGGCAGTCGTTCCAGTCCGCGCGGCCGATCAGGGGCAACTTGTGCGGCCCGAGGTTGCGGATGACGTGGTTGAAGCTGACGCGAAGGTGCTCGAAGAGCGGAACCTCGCTGCCCTTCACGTTGTCGAACGGCACGGCCTCGTCGAGGATCGTGAAGTCGCCCGTCTCCTTGAGGTAGGCGACCGTGCCGAAGATGAGCCACATCGGGTCGTCGTTGAAACCACCGCCGATGTCGTTGTTGCCGCGCTTCGTGAGCGGCTGGTACTGGTGATAGCACCCACCATCCGGAAACTGCGTCGCCGCGATGTCGAGGATGCGCTGACGGGCGCGGTCGGGAATCTGGTGGACGAATCCGACGAGGTCCTGGTTCGAATCGCGGAAGCCCATGCCACGGCCGATGCCGCTCTCGAAGAACGACGCAGAGCGCGACATGTTGAACGTAATCATGCACTGGTACTGGTTCCAGATGTTGACCATCCGGTCGATCTTCGCGTTTCCGGTCTTCACCGTGTAGATCGACAGCAATTCGTCCCAATAGGTCCTGAGCGCCGCAAACGCACGCTCGACCTTCTTCGCCGTATCGAACGCCTTCAGGATCGCCTTCGCCGGCTTCTTGTTGATCACGCCCTTACTCTGCCACTTCTCGGCATCGGGCAGTTCAACGTAACCGAGCGTAAAGACAAAATCCCTCTTTTCGCCCGGCTTGAGCGAGACATTCAGCTGATGTGCCGCGATCGGGCTCCAGCCATGCGCAATGGAATTCGCACACTTGCCCGCACGAACCGCCTGCGGATCGTCAAAGCCGTTGTAAAGGCCGAGGAACGTCTCGCGATCGGTGTCGAATCCTGCGATCTTCGCGTTGACGCCGTAAAACGCATAGTGGTTACGGCGCTCCTTGTACTCGGTCTTGTGATAGATCGTCGAACCCTCGACCTCAACCTCGCCTGTGGAGAAGTTGCGCTGAAAGTTCTCCATGTCCGTTGACGCATTCCAAAGACACCATTCGGCGAACGAAAAGAGTTTCGCCTTCTTCGGTTTCTTCGTCGTATTCGTCAAGGTGAGCTTCAGGACCTGCGCATGCGTCTTGAGCGGAACGAACATCAGAAGCGATGCCGACAGTCCGTTCTTCGCGCCCATGATGCGCGTGTAGCCCATGCCGTGTCGGCACTCGTACGAGTCGAGCTCGGTCTTGCACGGCTTCCAGCCGGGATTCCAGACCGTCTCGCCGTCCTTGATGTAGAAATACATGCCGCCCGCATCCATCGGCACGCCGTTGTAGCGGTAGCGCGTAATGCGCCGGAACTTCGCGTCCCGGAAGAACGAGTAGCCGCCCGCCGTGTTGGAGACGAGCGAGAAGAAGTCCTCCGTGCCGAGGTAGTTGATCCACGGCCACGGCGTCTGCGGATTGGTGATGACGTACTCGCGGTTTGCATCATCAAAATGCCCAAACTTCATTCCCGTTCCTCCGTGTCAAAGCGCGACGAGACAATTCTTTTCCGCGGACTCGTACATCGCGAGCAGGATCTTCTGCGTCGCGTAGCCGTCGGCGAAGTCGAGGCGGCAGGGCGCGCCCGTCGCGATCGCGTGCGCGAGATCGGCGTAAGCCCGCTCGAAGTAGAGGTACGGGTCGGCGTCGCCGTGGTGGAAGTTCTCGTCCAGATCGGGGTTCTCCTCGCCGGCGGCCGTCACCAGGCGGAAGACGCTCTTCGCGCCCGCCGGCTTGTTCGTCCAGAGCTCGCAGAAGCCCTTCGCGCCGTTGACGCGGATGACCGGCGCGTCCCAGCTGTTCTCGGGCATCGCCGAGTAGTCGAGCCGCACACCGTCGGCGAGATACACGGTCGCGGTCATGCGCGCCTCGACCTTCAGGCCGTGCCACGGCACGCTCGCAAGGCCCTGCGCCCCGGCGAGGACCGCCTTCGGCGCGGGGTTGCCGAGCAGGAAGAGCGCGGCGTTGACGAAATGCGGGCCGAAGTCAAGCGCGTTCGCGCACGGCTGGGCGAGGTCGATCGAGACGATGTCGCCGAGCCGGCCGCCCTGGACGGCGGCCTTCGCCAGCTCGAAGGGCCGCCCGTAGCGGCGCTGGAAGTTGACGAAGAGCCGCGCGCCCGCCTTGTCCGCCGCCGCCTTCATGCGGTCGGCGGCGTCCATCGTGAGCGCGAGCGGCTTCTCGATGAGGATGCTCTTCACGCCCGCGTCGATCGCGGCGAGGACGTGTTCCTCGCGCGCCGGCGCCCAGGTGGAGATCGTGCAGCCGTCCGGCCTCTCCCGCGCGAAGAGCTCCTTCATGTCGAGGTAGCCCCGGCACGGGTATTCGCGCGCGAAGTCGTCGAGGTTCTGCTGTTCCAGCGACGCCCCCGCGACCAGCTCGAACGCCGCCGCGTTGCGCTTCAGCGCCTCGGCGTGCGCATAGGCGATCGCGTTGACGCCCCCGCGCAGGCTCGAGAACTTCCCGACGCCGATGCAGGCCCATTTCAGCTTCTTCATCCCTTACCTCCAGTCTCCGATGAGCGAAACGATTTCGCGTTTTTGCAACTTGCGATAGTACTCGGGCATCGCCTCGCACTTGACGACGTTCCCAAGGAACGGCGTCATGTCGACCTTGCCGGCGCGCACGTACTCGACGACGCGCTGACGCTCCTCCACGCCGCGGTCAGCCGGCGTCAGGATCGTCACGCCTTCCCCGTTGAAGAAGGAGAACGGATTGATTGCGATCTCCTTGATGTAGTTGGCCTGCATGACGAGCCGCGGCCAGTCGTGCCCGTAGAAGCGAATGGGCTCGACCTTGTACTCCGTGGAGTAATTCTGCGGCTTGCGGCGGATCATCTTGTAAGCAAGCTCCACGCCCGGAATCGAGCCAGACGCCTCGACGACAATGTCATAGCCGCCGTTGCCCAGCCTCGCCACACGCGCGGCCGCGTCCGCCTCGGACAGATTGACGGACTCCGAGACACCCGCCTTCACCGACTCGTTCAGCCGATTTTGATCAATATCCACCACAACGACTTTCGCGCCGCGCAACTTGAGGAACATCGCGGAGAACTGTCCGATCATGCCCTGCCCGATCACGAGGGCCGTTTCCCCCTCCTTCGGATCGGCCGCCTCCACGCCGCGAAGCGAGATCGCCGCGACCTCAGCCGCCGCATACGGCAAGTACTCCTCGTCCTTAAGTCCCTGCGGGATCAGGATCGGCGTGTCCTCGCCTTCGGTCGCGTAGACATGCGCGCCGGCCTCACCGCCCCACATGCTGCCGCAGTCCGCGAAGCCCACGGGGTTGCGACAGGAGATGACATCTCCGACCTTGAAACCCTTCACGTCCTTGCCAACCTCGAGAACACGCGAAATCGCCGCGTATCCGGGAACGACCGGATAATTCCCCTCCGCACCGTAGTGTCCGGCGAGGACGCGGAGTTCCGTGCCGGGCGAGACGAACGTATAGAGCGTCTTTGCGAGAATCTGCCTGGAACCGAGCTCGGGAAGCGTCACGTCCCCGAAACGAACCTGGTCCACGCCATCATAGATAATTGCCTTTGTTTTCATTGTTTGTTTCTTCTTGCCGTCAATTCGGCCGTAATTTGATTCATCTTGGAAGTCGTGATCGGGTAGAGCGTCATAATGACGGCCGTGCCCACCGCAAGGACACCCGGGATCCAGCTCATCAGCATCTTGATTCCTGGAAGTGCTCCCTGGATGGATTCGGCGACCTTGCCGTCATACCCATATCGTGCCAGAACAACGCCGATGATAAGTCCGGCGATGCCGCCGCCGAACTTCATCGCAAAAGACGTCGCCGAATAGATGAGCCCCGTTGCCCGGCGTCCGTTCACCCATTCGGAATAGTCCGCCACGTCTCCGAGCATCACGAAGCACAACGTCGGGAAAATTGCCGCGAAAAGCTCCGATACGATTCCCAGCGCAAAGATCAGCGAAACATCCGAGGCCCCACAGAACCACAGGAGCGAGTTGACGACACCCGAGACGACCAGCGCCCCGACGAAGAGGTTGCGTTTGCCGAATCGCCGCGCCAGTGGCGAAGTGATGCCCGCCCCGACGACCGAGGCCAGCATCAATGCCGTCATATAAGTCGCGCAGAGGATCTCGCGGTTCACATAATGAGTGAAATAGACGATTGTGATCCCCTGCTTGACGGAATTGTAAACGTTGTAGAGAAGCGAAACGATCAGCAGGACAATCCACGGGACATTCACGAAAAGCTGCTTCAGATCAGCCCAAAGGTCATTCTCCTGCTCCTTCGGCGGATCGACGCGTTCACGCGTCCCAAAGAAGGTAATCGGCATCAACACGACAAGGACAGCCGAGAGGATGTAAATCGGAATCGTGTAGGAGTGGAAATATTCCTTCAGCACGATCAGAAGACCCTGCACGGCCATGCCGCCGGCGAACGCACCTACCATCTTGTAACTGCCGATTGACGTACGCTCCCTGTCGTCGGCGCTCATGACCGAAAGCAGGGCGCCATAGGGTATGCCCTGCGCCGTATAGACGAGCGTAAAGACAATGTACGTGACATAGGCATAGACAAGCCGCCCTGTCATTGAAAGCGACTCGGGGCACGTAAACATCATCGAGAGCATCACGCCAAGCGGCAAGGCGCTCCAGAGCATCCACGGACGGTACTTGCCATACCGCGTCTTCGTCCGGTCGGCGACGATGCCCATGGCGATGTCCGAAACGCCGTCCCCGAATCGCGCAATCAACATCAGCGTGCCGACAGCGGCCGGATTGAGTCCGAATTCGTCCGTATAGACGATGAACAGAAATGCCGCGACGCCGCGCCAGGCGATGTTCGCCGCAGCATCCCCCATCGCGTAGCAGATCTTCTCGCAGATTGAAACTCGGCCGTCGTTTTCAGCGCTCATCAGACACATCCGTTACATGCGGACCGAACGGATACCGTCCGGCGTCCTTGCCATAGACCGCCAGACCCGTCTTTTCAACTTCAAGCCTGATGGTGATCTTCCCGCTTGCACCAACCGGGACCATGTCGGGGATCTTCGCCTCGACAAGATATCCGTAACTTCCGGCCTCATCCAGCGTCTGGGACTGCTCGCCGCGTCCCGGCGCTCGCTTCTGCGCGAGCCAGGACAAAATGCCGCGACTGTCCGCCGGATCATCCGGCAACACCACTGCCTTCAGCAGAACGCCGTTGGCAAAGACCTTAACCTTGCCAGAATACTTCTCCACCGATGTCATTGGATAGCTGTTCGGATTCTTTGATCGGTCGTACGACCCTCCACCGACCATAAAATCCATATCAGACTTGAACTTAAGGTCGTCACCCGCGTCCTTGCCGTTCAGCCGTTTCGTCGACAGCTCGGCCCGGAAGACAGCCGGCCCATCCGGCCTGTCGAACGTATACTCGAAGAATCCACTGCCCGCGCCGCAGCGCTTCTCGCCGCCCATCGCCGTCCACTCCTTCAGGCTCCACTTCGACGCGGACGGCACAGGCGAGGCGGCTGCGCCCTTCACGGAAAAGCACTGGAAATTGCGGGCAATGGGCTCGCCGTCTGCGAAGAGCGTCACATTGAGCGTCCCGCAAGCCGGTCCCTCCGGCAGCTTCGCCCGGATTTCGGCAAGCCGGCCGCACTGCCATGGCTTGAGCACGGCATTCTCCGGCTCCACCGACACGGACGGAGATTCCACCGTCCGCCCCTCCCCGTCAAGATAGCGCAGCGCATACACAAGGCTGAACCTTTTCCCGGCATAGCGACCCGTCACCAGGGAGACGTCCACGGGAACGGCCAGGACTTCTCCCGGACGGCAAACACGGCAAAGCTCCTGATCCAACGCGATAAACGCGGGCGCGTGAAGATCGGCGAGCGTCATCCCGGGGAAAAGCTCCCCGAAGCCCGTTTCCTTTGCCGTTCTGTCAGCGCGTACGTATCCCGTCCACTCGTTGACGACGTCGTGATGCTGCGTATAGAGCCACCCCGCGCACTTGAGATGACGGCGGAACGCGTTCATCATCAGATGGTAATCCCACGACCAGTCAATGTCTCCCGTGGAGCCCTTGTAGCCCCAGACGTTTCCGCACTCCGAATTGAGCATCGGCGCATCGCCCTGCCTGTAGCCCTTCACGCAATTCCATGTTGACCCGGGGAAGGTCTGTGCGCAGGCGTTCGAGACGACCGACTCCCAGATGAAGCCCGCAAAGTAACCGTGCCACGAATTGAGGTCCGAGACCGTATGGTCGCGATGACACGGGGAGTTGTCCTCGACAAGCCGCGTCGGATCGGCCGCCTTCGCGGCACGGTAGTCCGCGGCGACACGCCGGTAGGCGGACTCGGGCACCTGCTCCGGGGTCTTCGGCTGGGCGGACGGGACCGTGAAGAGTCCCCACGTCTCGTTATACAGCACCCAGCAGAAGACGGACGGATGATTGAAGTCGCGTTTC
The DNA here is from genome assembly GCA_934675625.1 of uncultured Kiritimatiellota bacterium. Classification (GTDB taxonomy): domain Bacteria; phylum Verrucomicrobiota; class Kiritimatiellia; order RFP12; family UBA1067; genus UBA1067. The sequence continues at coordinate 3,713 of CAKURH010000026.1, read as the reverse complement.
AGCATACCCCTGAAGCAACGTTCGTGCTCCTCGAACATCTCGTCTGACACCGCGCCCCAGGCGTTCGGAACGTCCGCCATGATCAGAAGTCCGAGCCGGTCCGCCCAATAGAGCTTGCGCGGTACCTCGACCTTGATGTGGACGCGATTCCCGTTGAGCCCCAGCCGCTTTGACGTCAGGATCTCGTTCCTCATGTAGTCGTCCGAAGGGAAGGTGTAGTAGCCCTCCGGACAGTAGCTCTGGTCGAGGCAGAGCTGCAGATAGACAGGCTTCCCGTTCAGCGTCACATACGGGTCGCCGTTCGGATTCCTCCCGATGCCGATATCGCGAAGCCCGAAATAGGTCTTCACGCAGTCGCCCGTCATCCGCGCCCTGACGTCGTAGAGATAGGGATCGTCCAGCGTCCAGGGATGCGGATTGTCCAATGGAATCTCCACCGACTTCTCGACTTCGCCCTGTGCAAACGGAACGTCGACCGTTTTCCCGTCCAGTTCCAGCGTCGCATGAAGCGGCGACGCCGCAGGCGCGTCAAGGCGGACGTCCGCCGTGACGGACGAGTTGCGGAGGGACGGCGCCAAGCGGACCGAATCGAAGTACGCGCGTCCGCGTCCCTCAAGGTAGACCGTCTGCCAGATGCCGCGTACATTGCCATAGCCCTGCTTGCCGTAGAGACGCCAGCTTCGCTCCGCCGCATCGGCCGATTCGTCCCAGCAGCGAAATTCGGCGACAAAGGGACGCCCCTTCTCCACAAGATCCGTCAGCTCGAACTCAAACGGCGTGTAGCCGCCGCGGTGGATCCCGACGGATCGGCCGTCGATAAGGAGCTCCGTTTCCCAATCCGCCGCACCGACGATCAGGAAGATGCGCTCGCTCGTCCAGTCCTTCGGAACGGCAAGCGTCCTCCGGTAGTAACCGGCATCGCCTTCGCCTGCCACGGCGGAGCCTTGCGAAGACGGGTTTTTCACGCCGCTCGCAGGCGAGCCCCAGCCGAACGGCACGACGATCGTCTGATTGTACCCCCCCTTCGTGAATCCGAACTCCCATTCGCCGTTCAAGTTCAGCCATTCGGCGCGCTCCCAGTCCGGACGCGGATGCTCGGGAAGCGGAATCCCCGCGAAAAGGGAAAGCGAGGACGCGAGAAGCCAGACGGACAACAACTGTCTCATTTCACGACCTCAAGCTCAATGCCGTCCGCCGCCGTCGCGTTCACGACAAGCCTGCCGTTCTCGCGGCGCCAGTCCACCGAAATGCGTCCGGCGGGAACCGTCACATGTCCGCGCGCCCACGCCAGCGAGGCGGGTGCGACCGGACGCACCTCGACCTTGCGTCCGCCCGGCGCGAGCAGGCGGATGCCGAGGATGCGCGTGTAGAGCCAGTGCTCGCCCCCGGCCATCATCGCGTGGTTGTGGGTGTTCATCTCGCCGTACGGATGCCACTGTTCCCAGAGGGACGTCGCATCGAAGTTGTCGAACATGTAGCCGAACGACGGATACTCCGGCCCCTTCATCATCGAAAGCATCAGTTCGCCGTCGCCGCCGTCCGCCAGCGTCTCGCCAAGCGTCCTCAGTCCCCAGATCCCGACCGTGAACTTGCCGCGGTCCGCCCCGCGGATGCGCCCGACCATCGCGCGATACGCGCTTGCACGGTTCTCGGGACGGACCAGCCCGAACGCAAACGCCAGCGCAGTCGGCGTCTGACGTCCGCCCTCATATGCGCCGTCCGTGAAGAACTTCGCGTTGTAGGCGTCGCGAATCCGTCCAAAGGCCTCTCGCCAGCGCGCCGCGTCATCCGTCTTGCCGAGCTCCGCCGCAGACTTCGCAAGGCACTCGGCCGCGTAGGCAAAGAGCGCGGTGTTCACTTCCTCCACGAATCCGAACGCGCTCAGGTAGCCCTTCGCGCCGTCATTAGGGACGCACCAGTCGCCAAAGCCGTCGGTGATGACACCGGACGGGTAGAGCGCGAGAAGACGCTCCATCTTCGCCTTCGCAAACGGATAGTTCTTCTCGAGAACAGCCTTGTCGGCGTAGAAGAAGTAGTGCCGCCACGGGAGGACGATGCCGTCGCCCATCCAGTCCGCGCACATCTTGCCGCCGATCCCGCCGAGGTCGATGTCGTCGAGCCACTTGCGGTAGAACGCGTTCATGTCAAAATTCATCATCGCCGTCTCCTCGTAGACCTGCGAATCGAGCTGACAGGGCGTGCGCTCGTCGCGCATCGGACAGTCCGTCGGATAGCTCATGAAGTTCGAGCGCATCGAGGTGACGGCCGCCGCATGGAACCGGGTGAGGAACGGGTCGGCGCATTCGAAGGCTCCCGTTGTCGCCACGTCTGCGCCAATGGCGAAGCACTCGACGTCATCCGTCGTGAGTTCGCCGGGATAGCCCTCGACGCGCACAAAGCGGAATCCGTGGTAAGTGAAGCGCGGCGCATAGCTCTCCCACTCGCCCGTCCCCGCCAGCGTGAAGACATCCCGAATCGGCTCCTTCGTCCGGTTGGTCCTCTGATCGATGTCGCCCGATTTCGGATCGCGGTCCTCGGCGTAGAAGAGCGCGATCACGTCGCCGCGCCGCCCCTTCGCACGGATGCGGAGCGCACCCGCGCGGTTGATGCCCGCATCGACCACGAAAACGCCGTCCCGGAGTTTCGTCACGCCCTTCGGACGCCGAAAGTCGTAGGCGCGGACCGGTGCGCCGTCGTAGCGACGCAGTTCGGGCGGACCCTTCGGCTCGCGCCAGAGGTCTGGAACCCTGTTGACAATCTCCTGTCGGTCAAAGTCGTCAAGAACCTTCACGGGCTGCCAACGCCAGCCGTCAAACCCGGCGTCGTAGCGTTCGCCGCCGTAGATGCTGGCGGACGAGACCGGGCTTTTCGCCGAATACTCCCACGAGCCGTCCGTATCCACGTCATCCTCCGTCCCATCCGCATGCGTCAGCGACAGGGACAGCTTCGCGCGCTTCGGGTACTCGGCGACGCGACGCCAGCCGTACTGGAAGAAGTCGTCCGAATAACCGGGGGCGAGCGTGATGCGGACCTCGTTCGTCCCTTCGCGGACCGCAGACGTCGCATCCCACTCGTAGTAATAGCAACGGTGCGCAAAATCGCAGGCGGCCGGCGTCAGAACCTGGTCGCCGATCTTCCGCCCGTTGACCTCCACCTCGAAGAATCCGAGTCCCGTGACGGTCAGGCGCGCCGAGCGGACCGGCTTCGCCGCGACAAAGGTTCGCCGCATCACCGGACAATTCTTCTCCGAAACCGCCTTGATCCCGGCGGGCAGATCCTCGCCAATCCACTTCGCATCCGCGAAACTGGCGAAAAGCGAAACAAGTGAAAGCAGAATCATCGCGCAGACCTCCCCTCAACTGCCGACAGCAGGACCTTTTCGGCGAACGGATCAAGCCGCAGGGCCCCGAAATCAAGCGCCGTCACGTCCGAGAAGAGGAACGGCGAGAGCAGGTAGACCGGCAGCCACGTCACGTTCCCCTTGCGCGCGGCGACGCAGAAGCGCGCCCGCCCGTTGTCGAGGTACGCCAGCGGCTCGATGCCGGGCCCCGGCAGGATCTCCTGCGCGCAGGCGGGCTTCGCGTAGCCGTCGCCGTTCGCGTCGCGGCGAAGCGGATGCCGCACGCCGTCCAGGACGACCGCCATCTTCCGCCAGTCGGGGCATGCGCCCTCCTTGTGCCAGCCCGGCGAGACAGGCAACTCCTCCGGAGCAC
>CAKURH010000025.1 GCA_934675625.1 uncultured Kiritimatiellota bacterium | reverse complement strand
ACAGAGTGTCCAGTATTTGACGAACCAAAAAACCAATAGTAGACTACAGGGTGCACGTCCTACTTGACGAACCGGGCCATGTCCTCCACCACAAAGATCTTCTTTAGCGCACCGATGTAGGAGTAAACGGTATCTTCGCTAAAGGTATCGGGCTCATGCGCCGCGATGTCCGCCGCGATGACCGTATTCGCCGACTGCGTTCCCTGCAGGCGCGCAAGGCTGCGCAGGATGCGCCGCGCCGTGTCGGGATCACGCCGGACGCCATCCGCCTTTGAGATGTCGCTTTCGATGACGGCATCGACATAGTCATACGCCTGGTTCAGCGCAATTCGCCCCCGCATGCCAATGGTCGCCGGCCATCCGCCACGGCAACAGGCAAAGGCGACGTCCTCAAGCGCAAGCCGCGACGCACCGCCCTCAAAGTCCTTGCCCTCAAACAAGTCGGCAAGCGAAACCTCGCCTGTCGATTCGCCCGACTCCCACAGCGTCATCGGACGCATCCTCATGCGCGTGATACGCCCCGTTCCGCTATGGTCGATTTCGTCGCGCTTCTCGTCGGGGAGCGTCGAGCCCGTCAGGATGTAATGCCCCATGCCGGGCAAATGATCGACCGAAAAGCGAACGGCATCCCAGAGCTTGGGGGCGATCTGCCATTCGTCCAGCAAGCGCGGCTTTAACCCTTCAAGCAAGCGGCTTGGCTTGAAGTCGGCCATTGCCAGGTTGCTTCTGAAGATCCTTGTCGCCGAGATACAGCATGCTACGGGCAATCTGCTCCGCCGTCGTGGTCTTGCCACACCATTTGGCGCCCTCGATGAGAACGGCCCCTTTCCCCGCCAGTCTTTCGGCCAAAATCGCGTCGGCCACGCGCAATCTATAATCTTTCATAGCGGTTGATATTATACGATTTTTATGCGCATTTCGTCAACCGTTCGGCGTTTTGGCGCGATTTCGTTCGGCGTTTTGGCGGAAATGGAATCCCCCTACACATTCACATCCGCTCTCCGACACTTGCAGATTTTGCGCCATCTGCAACCACATGATTTGCAGATTTCGCGCGAGTATCTGAGAGACGAGTCCTTCATCGAAGATGCCTGCGGCGCTTAACACGGAGGGAACAGAGAATGGAAGACACGGAGTAAGGAGAAGAATAAATCCTATAAGCCCTGTGCTAAGAGACTCCGTGCCTCCCCTCCTCCGGCGACTCCGTGTTCAGCGACAGCAATTCTTGTCCAACACGGACAGAGTTTATGGGCACGTCACGGCATCACGCTAAACTGCGGGTCCATGGCCTTCAGGACAGTCCAGGCGGCCAGCGCGCGGACGTAGTGATGGCCACATTCGGCCTCGTCAAACGGGTTTCGCTTGCGTCCGTCATAGCGGTCGCGCACGTCGCGGACGACTCGCTCGGCTTCCGCGCGGTTTCCGTTCCACGCCAGCAGCGCGGCGACCACGTACTCGAACCCCGTCATCGTCTCGCGGTAGTACGGAAACGGCGAGCGGGGGAAGCGGTCTGGGGGATACCACGCCATCTTCAGCGACACCTCATCGCCCAGCACATACGAGCGCATCGGGTTGAACGTCGCGTCGCTCCGCTGACGGCAACGCGCCAAGACCGTCGCGAGGGCCGTCTGCGCATGCGCGGCGTCGGCAACCGGCGCAAGCCCGACAGCCTGTGCGGCAAAGTCGCCCAGCAGCTGATCGACGAGGCACCCGGCGCCCAGCTGAAAGTCCGGGTCGGCGAGCGCGTCGGCCGGACGCGCCGAAACCTGCAGGCCGGCGGCAATCGGCCCTTTCGGCGGACGCACGAGATGCTCGTAATACGCACCGTTGAACAGGTTCCTCTCCGTCCAGTCCGCCCCGCGCCGCTTCAGCTCGCGGCAGTCCGCCGCGAACGCGCGATCGCCGCACGTCTCGGCCATCGACGCGGCGGCTTCGAGCGCGGCCAGGTAGAGGAACTCGATCTGCGGATTCGGCCCGTAGTATTCGACGTCCATCGTGTTGTGCTGGCAGCCTTCCATCACGCCGTCCCGGTCGGCGTCCCAGCCGCCGGGAATCCACGCGAAAGCGAGCGCGCGGCGGATGGCGGGCCACGTCCGCGCCAGCCAGTCGCGATCGCCCGTCTTCCGCACGTATTCAAACGCCTTGATGACGCACTGCATCTGCCCGTCGGCACACGCGACGCCGAGATCCTTCGCGTTGTCCGCGAGCGGCAGGCGCACGCGGAAACGCATGTGCCCGTTCGCCGCCAGCTGCGCGCCAAAGGCGTTGTCCAGCATCGACCGGGCCAGTTCCGGCCAGAGGTCGACAAGGCAATGCTCATAGCCCCAGACGTGCGTACAGTTGCCGTAGCAGCTGCCCTCGCCGTCGAGGCACCCTTCCCACCCGTAGAAGTTGCCGTCCGCCGTCCGGAAGCACGTCTCCGTGCGCAGCGTCGAGAGATTGAAGAGCGCCGCCTCCTTCACGACGGCGGGGGCGTTCGCCGCGAGGACGCGACGGACGAACGCGACGGTCGCCGCCTCCAGTTCCGGCAAGTCGCGCGCAAACGCGACGGCGGCCTCCGCCGCCGAGGCGAAGCGCGTCGCGTACCAATTGCCCAGCACATGGCTCGCGACATCCTCCTCGTGATTCCATTCCCAGCCGAACCGGTTGGGGAAGCGCCACGCCAAGATGAACGGCACGGCCTTCGTCTCGCCGGGCGCAAGCTCCACCGCGACGGCGAGCTGGGCGAGCGGCAGCTTCTGCGTCGCCGAGGCGTCGTCCGCCGCCGTATCCGCCACGTCGCCCTGCGCGACGAAGCGCGCCCAGAACCGATCCATGCCGACGCCCCAGCCGGGCTCGCGCACGTCCGTCGCCGTCGAGACCGCACCGGCCGAAGCGGGGACGAAGAGCCCGAACTCGCCGTCTGCGGCGTTGGCGATCTCCCCGCCCAGCAGGCGGAACTTCCGCGTGTCGACCTGCCGCCCCGACAGGCAGACGCCCGTGAGGCCGTCCTTCTCGACGCGGCGCTCGTCGCGGACGACAGGCGTCTTGCGGTCGGCGAAGCGCGGTGCGCGCCCGCAGCTGTTGACCAGCGTGCCGACGACGGACGCCTTGACGCGCGACGGGGAGCGGTTCGTCAGCCGCCAGCGCAGGAGAATGACGGGCAAGCCGCTCTTCGCCGCGTCGCCGGGCACGAGCGGATTCATCGCCTCCAGCGTGACGTCCACAGGCATTCCCCCGTCCGCGAGCGCCACCTGCGCGAGCGGATAGGCGGCCTTGAAGACGGCCTTGCCGAAACGCGGATAGCCTTGGTTGACGGCGCGCGAGCCGACGTCGCCCTCATACTCCGAAAGCGGCACGGGGCCTTCCAGCAGACGCGCGACGCGCTGTCCGTCCGCCGTCTCGCACCGCAGGGCGAACGCCGGCTGGTAGATCGGCGGCCAGAGGTAGCTCGTCGCCGGCACGAAGCCCTTGGACGGCTCGTTGAAGATCTCCCAGTCCACGAGCCCGCCCCGGCCGGAGAGCGAGATCGTCCCCGTGCCGATCCCACCCAGCGGCATCTTCACCTTTTCGAGGCTTGCGCCCTCGTAGGTCTTCAGGACAGGCCAGTCCGCCGCGCACAGGCGGGCGACCACAGCCAAACAAACGAAACTCAACGCGACTTTTCTCATTTCGCCCCGTAGTATAGCACGCCCGCCGCCCCAAGGTCTACTACTCAAATGAGTAGTGCCGCACGCGGCATCAACACGGCCGCAGTTTGATATACTACACGTCATGAGACGAAGCGTTTTCCTTCTGCTGGCCGGCCTTGCGCTAATGCCGCCCGCCCTGCTGTCGGCGCCGCCCGAACTGACGGGCGTCGGCGGCGACGGACGGCTGGACGCCGGCAGCCTCTTCGTGCGCTCGCCCTGGTGGCTGCACACGGAACTGCTCGTCATCATCGGCCTCCTGCTCGCCGGCCTCGCGACGATGAGCGCCTGGAACCTCTCGATCCGCATCGTCTCGCGCCAGCGGGCGCGTCGGCTCCTGCAGGAGGAGATCGCCCATGCGCGCACGCGGCTGAAGGTCGAGGAGCGCACCGAGCTGGCCGTCGAGATCCACGACTCCGTCTCTCAGGCCCTGATCGGCATCGCCCTTCAGCTCGAAGCCGCCCTCGCCACCGGACGGCAAGACCCCGCGCGCGCGGAAAAAAGCCTCGCGACGGCGAGCCAGATGCTGGCCTCCTGCCGACGCGAACTGCGCGGCTGTCTCTGGGATCTCCGAACGCGCACGTTCGAAGAGCACGACTTGACCGAAGCCCTCGTCCAGACGCTCGCGCCGCACCTCAAGGACGTCCGCGCGCACGTGCGCTTCAACGTCTCGCGCAGCCGCCTGTCCGAAAGCACGACGCACGCCATCATCAAGATCGTGCGCGAACTGACAGTCAACGCCATCCGGCACGGACGGGCCACGACCCTCCGCATCGCCGGCGAGATGACGGGCGACGTCATCCGCTTCTCCGTTTCGGACAACGGCTGCGGATTCGACGCGGCGACCGCGCCGGGCCCGCGCGACGGGCATTTCGGCCTGCAGGGCATCCGCGAGCGCCTTCGGAAGTATGGCGGGTCGCTGACGCTCGCCGCCAACCGTCCCGGCACGAAGGCCACGGTCACGCTGCCGACCGTCCCCGACAAGGAGAAACCGTGAAACGCGATGCCGCACCGAAAAAGATCCGCATCCTGCTCGCGGACGACCATCTGATCGTCCGCATGGGGCTCGCCACCATCATCGCCCTCGAACCGGACCTGGAGATCGTCGGCGAGGCCGAAGACGGCGCCGAGGCCGTCCGCCTCGCCGACGACCTTGCGCCGGACGTCATCGTGATGGACGTCATGATGCCGAACGTGGACGGGGCGGAGGCGACGCGGCAGATCCTGGCCCGCCACCCGACGGCGAAGATCCTGCTGCTGACGACGTTCAGCAAGGCGGCGGAAATCCGCACCGCCCTCGAACAGGGCGCGCGCGGCGCCCTGCTGAAAGACGCCTCCCGGCAGACGTTCGTCGAGGCCATCCGCCAGACGGTGGCCGGACAGCGGACGATCAGCCCCGAAATCGAGCGCGAAATCGCGCTGGTCCAAAGCCTGCCCGCGCTCTCGCCACGCCAGAAGACGATTCTCGGCTATGTCGCCAAGGGCTTCAACAACCGGGAGATCGCGCGCTTCGAGAACATCTCGGTCGACGGCGTGCGCGCACACCTGAAGACCATCTTCGCGCGCCTGGGCGTCGCCTCCCGCACGGAAGCGGCGACGACTGCGCTCGAGCTGAAACTGCTCGACGCCTAGCCGTCGAGCCTGTCGCCCTACTGCTCCTCGGTGACGCGCAGGATTTCCTTCACGCTCGTCACGCCCTTGAAGACTTTCGCCCAGCCGTCCTCGCGCAGGGTCTTCATGCCCTTCGCCAGCGACAGGTTGCGGATCTGCGTCGCGTTCTCGCGGCGGACGATCGCGCCCTCGATGTCCTCGTCGACCTCCAGCACCTCGAAGAGCGCGCGGCGGCCCTTGTAGCCCGTCTTCGTGCACTTCTCGCAGCCGTTCGGCTCCCACACCGTCTCGCGCTCCGGCGGCGCGGCGAGCGTGTAGTACTTCCGGTCGAGCGGAACCTCCTTCCGGCAGTCCGGGCAGAGGCGGCGGCAGAGGCGCTGGCCCATGACGCCCGCGACGGCGGACGCGATGAGGAACGGCTCCACGCCCATGTCGATGAGGCGCGGGAACGCGCCCGCCGCGTCGTTCGTGTGCAGCGTCGAGAACACCATGTGGCCCGTGAGCGAGGCGTTGATCGCGATCTCGGCCGTCTCGCGGTCGCGGATCTCGCCGACCATGATGATGTCCGGGTCCTGGCGGAGGAACGCGCGCAGGGCCCGCGCGAAGGTCATGCCGATCTCCGCCTGCATCTGCACCTGGTTGATGCCCGCCATGTGGTACTCGATCGGGTCCTCGGCCGTCATGATGCGGACGTCGATCTTGTTCACCTCGCTGAGGAACGAGTAGAGCGACGTCGACTTGCCGGAGCCCGTCGGGCCCGTCACGAGGAAGATGCCGTTCGGACGGTGGATGATCTTGTCGACGACGGCGTAGTCGCGGTCGTTGAAGCCGAGGTCCTGCATCTTGACGAAGCTGCCGCTCTTCGCGAGAAGGCGCAGCGAGATCGACTCGCCGTACGCCGCCGGCATCGTCGAGACGCGGATGTCGATGTCCTGCCCGCCGATGCGGATGCCGATGCGGCCGTCCATCGGCAGGCGCTTCTCGGCGATGTCGAGGTTCGCCATGACCTTGATGCGCGAGATGATCGCGGACTTCAGCCGGTTCAGCTGCGGCGGCACGTCGACCTTGTGGAGCATGCCGTCGATGCGGTAGCGGATCCGAAGTTCCGTCTCCTGCGGCTCGATGTGGATGTCCGTTGCGCCCTGACGGTCGGCCTCGGCGATGATCTGGTTGACGAAGCGCACGATCGACGCCTCCTCGCCCATCTCGCCGACGTCGATCTTCGTCATCGCGCCGAACTCCTCGCCGACGTCGTAGCGGCCGTCCTCCAGCATCTTCTCGATCGCCTCGGCGCCGACGCCGTAGAACTTCTTGATCGCCTTCTCGACGTCCTCCTTCGGCGCGAGCGCCGTGCGGACGCGGCAGCCCGCGACGAGCCGGAGACCGTCCGCCGCCGTCGTGTCGAACGGATCTGACGCGACGACGGTCAGCGCGTCGGCATCGACGCGGTAGGGGAGAACGCCGAACTGGTTGACGGCGGACGCCTGCAGCTTCGCGAGCGCCTCTGGGCTCGGGTTGTGCGTCTCGAGGTCGACCGTCTCCAGCCCCAGCACCTTGCCGACCGCCGCGAGGAAGTCGCGCTCCTTCGCGCCGCCGAACTTGACGGCGGCCTCGGCGAGCCCCATGCCGGGATTCGCCGCGCGCATCGCGACGATCTTCGCGACCGTCTCGTCGGAGTAGATCCCCGCGCGGCGGAGAATCAGCGCGGAAAGGGATTCGCCCGCGTTCATGCCGTCGCCTTTCGCGTCGCCTTGGCGATGCGCGCGATGATGCGCGACGCGCCGAGGTTCTTGAGGCCGAGCGCCATCAAGACCTTGCCGAGGAGATGGCGCGACTCGGCCTGGACCTCGACGACCGCGATGCCCTCCTTCTCGCAGAGCGCGCGGAAGTCCTTCAGCGTGATGCAGTGGATGTTCGGCGTGTCGTACCACTGGAACGGCAGCTGCTTCGAGACGGGCAGACGCCCCGTGAACGCGAGCGTCAGGCGGATGCGGTACGCCGCGAAGTTCGGGAACGTGACAATCGCCTCGTCCGCGATGCGCAGGGCCTCGTGCAGGAGCCCGCGCGGGTTCTTCACCTCCTGCAGCGTGTCCGAGACGACCGCCGTGTCGTAGTGGCCGTCCGGCACGAGCGAAAGCCCCTCGTCCACGTCCTCCCAGAGGATGTCGTGACCGTCCGCAATCGCCTCCTCGTAGCGCTCGACGTCAATCTCCACGCCGTCGCCCCGCACGTTCTTCTTCGCGCGCAGCACGTCGAGGAGCGTGCCGTCGCCGCAGCCGATGTCGACGACGTGCGCGTTCGGCTTCACCATCTTGAGGACGCTCCGGTGCAGGCGCTCCTGCCACTTCATCACCTTGACGGGACGTTCCGTCAGGAAGCCGCCGACGACCTTCGAGAGGTGCTCGATGTCCGTGAGGAACGAGTCGTGGCCCGTGCCGCTTTCGAGGTGGCAGTACGAGACGGGGCGGTTCGCCTTCATGAGCGAACGGACGATCTCCTTCGACTGCCACGCGGGGAAGAGGATGTCGTTCTCGTAGGAGCAGACGAGCGTCCGCGCCTTGACGCGCGCAAACGCCGCGTCGAGCGAGCCGTAGGCGCGGCACGGGTCGGCGAGATCCATCGACCGCGTGATGTGCAGGTACGAGTTCGCGTCGAAGCGGCGCACGAACTTCATCGCCTGGTAGTCGAGGTAGCTCTCGATCTGGAAATACGTCTTGAAGAGGCGGTCGCGCTCGGCGCGCTCGGCCTCCGGCGCGTCGACGAAGTTCGCCTGCAGGTTGCGCTGGAACTTCTTCTGCAGGAGCTCGCGCGAGAGGTAGGTGATATGCGCGAGCTGCCGCGCGGCGGCGAGCCCTGCGCGCGGGCCCTTGCCGTCCCCTTCGAGGTAGTAGTCGCCGCCGTTCCACTTCGGGTCGTCCGTGATGGAGGTGCGGCTCATCACGCTGAAGGCGATCGCCTGCGTGTTGAGGTTCGCCGACGTCGCGATGAGGCAGGCCTGATCCATGTCGTCCGGGAAGCGCGTCATCCAGTTCACGACCTGCAGGCCGCCGTAGCTGCCGCCGATGAGGGCCTTCAGGTGCGTGACGCCCAGCTCCTTCAGCAGCATCCGGAAGACGTCCACCGCATCGTCGAACGAGTGCTGCGGGAAGGACGAGCCGTAGGGCTTGCCCGTGTCGGGGTTGATTGACATCGGCCCCGTCGTGCCCGAACAGCCGCCGAGGACGTTCGCGCAGATGACGTGGTAGCGGTTCGTGTCGATCGCCCGCCCGGGGCCGACCATGCCCTCCCACCAGCCGCTCGGCTTCGTCTCGTCCGGCTTGACGCCCGCGACGTGCGCGTCGCCCGTCAGCGCGTGGCAGATGTAGATGACGTTGTCCGCCGCCAGCGGCGCGCCGCACTCCTCGTACGCGACCTCGATTTCCTTGAGAACGCCGCCATACGCAAGCCGCAGCCCCCCTTCCGGGAGCGTCAGCTTGCGCTTCTTCAGTTCAACGATGCCAACTCCGTTCCGCGCGACGTCGTCCATCCCTTGTGCCTCTCCCCGCAACGGCCCCCGTCAGAGCGCCGTGCGAATCGCGTGGTCGCCCGCGCCAAACCGCCGCGACGCCGTCTTGCCGGGGAACGTCACGTCGGCCGTCGCGCCCTCGGGAATCGTGAATTTCCAGATCCAGTCCTTGCCCTCGAAGCGCCACGCGCTCTTGATGAGGCCCGCCGCCGACTGATACTCGGCCGTGACGGAGCCGAGACGGCGATCCGGCTTCGGCGCCATGACGATCTTGCGGAAGCCCGGCGCCTGCGGGTCGGCGGCGATGCCCGCCGCCGTCTTGTAGATCCACGCGAGCACCGCGCCGTAGGCGTAGTGGTTGAAGCTGTTCATGCCGACAGGGCCGAAGCCGTCCTTCTTCGTGTAGCTGTTCCAGCGCTCCCAGATCGTCGTCGCGCCCTGGTCGACCGAATAGAGCCAGCCGGGGAACTGGTGGTTCAGCAGCAGGTCGTAGGCGAGCGTGACAAGCCCGTTCTCGGTCAGCGTGTCCATCACGATCGACGTGCCGAGGAAGCCCGTGTGCAGCGTCCCGCCGCCGGCGGCGATGCTCGCCGTGAGGTCGGCGACCGTCTTCGCCTTGGCGTCGCCCGCAACGAGGCCGAGCTTCAGCGCGAAGAGCGCCGGCGTCTGCATGCCCTTGAAGACCGGGAGAATCGTCCCGTCATCCGTCGCGAAGAAGTTCCGCTTCAGGTAGTCCTTCGCCGCCGCCGCCATCGCGCGATACGTCGCGGCCTCCGCCGCGCGGCCCGTCCCCTCGGCCATCTCGGCCATCAGCTGCGCGTCCCACGCCCAGTAGCAGCCGCCGAGGTAGTCCCAGTAGCGCAGCGCGTCCGCCTTCGGGCGGGTCTTGCCGTCCGGCCCCTTCTCGAACGCCGAGTATTCGGGCTTGTACGGGCAGCTTTCGAGCTTCGTGAGCGAGAGCCAGTCGTTCCACTGGTAGTTGCCGCATTCGCCGGCGACGGCCTCGTGGGCGTACTTCGTCTCGTTGACGCGCGCGACGAACTTCGCCATCGCCGCCCAGTTCTCGTCGACGATGCGCCGGTCGCCGAACTGCTTGAACATCTGGTAGGGCACGATCACGCCCGCGTCGGCCCAGCCGAGGCGCATCGGCTCGTTGCCGTACTGGCCGAACGGTGCGACGCCGGGGAAGCCGCCGCGCGGATCCTGGCTGTCGCGCTCGTCGCGCATCCACTTGCGCAGGAAGTCGTAGACGTTCGCGTTGAAGCTCGCCGCCTCGCAGAAGACCTGCGTGTCGGCCGTCCAGCCGAGGCGCTCGTTGCGCTGCGGACAGTCCGTCGGCACGGAGAGGTAGTTCGAGAGCTGCCCCCAGTAGACGTTCGAGATGAGCTGGTTCACGTCCTTGTCGCCCGTCACGAGCGAGCCGAGCTCCAGCCCCTTCGCGATGGACGTCACGGGCACGCTCACGAGGCGCGCGATCGTGACCGGGGCCGTCGCCGTCACGGAGACGTAGCGGTAGCCGAAGAACGTGAAGCGCGGCAGATAGGCCTCTTCGCCCGTGCCCGCGAACGTGTACTGCACGAGCCGCCCGTTCTCGTAGCCCTTGCGCAGGTTCACGCGGTAGACGCTGCCCTCCGGGCCGTCGTTGCCGCGCGACTTGAGGCCGCCGTTGTCGTTGAGCATCTCCGCCGGAAGCGCCGTCAGCACCGTCCCGGCCGGGGCCGCGAAGCGGAAGCACGGCACGGCCGCCGCGTTCTGCCCGAAATCGACGACGAGCGTCTCGCCCGGATTCAGCGCAAACGGCCCGTCAACCGGGAACTCGCGCACGACCTTCACCGTGCCGAACGCCGCGTCCGACGCGCCCGTGACGCCCTGCCAGGCATATGCCTTGACGGGCTTCAGCGTCTTGTCGCACCGCAGCAGGACCTCCGCGCCGTCCGTCGGCAGGATCTCGCCCTTGAACTCGTCGTTGACCTCCGGCGCGCCGAAGCCCTGCCACACGGCAAAGCCCGGCTGCTGCCGCGCGTCGAAATGCTCGCCGTCGAAGATCGACGCCCGCGTGACCGGCCCGGCGACGCCCGCCTTCCAGTCGCGGACGTTCGTGCCGTACCGCCGCGTCGTGCCGTCCGCGAACCTGACTTCGAGGACGCCGCGAAACGCGCTCTTGCGGCCGAGAAAGCCCTTGTGCCCGCGCGGCGTCACGATCTTGTCGCGCCACCAGCCGGCGGACACCTCCGCCGCGAGGACGTTCGTCTCGCCCTTCGCGCGGCGGAAGGCGTCCGTGACGTCATAGGTGAAGGCGTATTTCGTCTTCGCGTAGTGCGTGAAGCCCGGCTTCAGGAAGTCCGCCCCGACGCGCCGCCCGTTCACGTAAAGCTCGTAGACGCCGAGGCCCGCCGTCATCCACGTCGCGGAGACGACCTCGCCCGCATTCGCGAGCTCGCGCACGAACCAGCTCGTGCCGGGCGCGGCAAGCGAACCCTCGCCGACCTTCTCGTTCTCGACCGGCGCGTCCGGCACCGAGAGCCACACGCTCGCCGCCCAGGCGTCGGACGCCAGCGCCGCCGTGCGGCGACCCGCCGTCGCCTGCGCGGCGCCGTCCGCCGCACCACATTCCGCCAGCATGCCGGCGGCCACCAAGATTGCCAAGTGCTTCATCTGTCGATCTTCCTTTCGAGTCTCGTGTCCGCCAACGTGCCGCCGCAGCCCATCAGTTCGCGTAGGTGACGACGCCCGTGCCCTTGCGGCAGACGCCGATCACGCTGTAAGGCTGGTGCGCGGCCTTGAGGATGTTCGTCGCCTTCACGAGGTCGCGCTTCGCGACGATCACGACGAAGCCGATGCCCATGTTGAAGACGCGATACATCTCGTCGCGGCTGACCTTGCCCTGGTTCTGGATGAACTTGAAGATCGTCGG
This sequence comes from uncultured Kiritimatiellota bacterium, assembly GCA_934675625.1. Lineage (GTDB taxonomy): Bacteria > Verrucomicrobiota > Kiritimatiellia > RFP12 > UBA1067 > UBA1067. Next base: position 27,545 of record CAKURH010000025.1, on the reverse strand, counting down.
CACCTCCCAGGCGCTGCGGTCGATCTCGGCGTTCACCGACTTCGGCAGCACACGCGGGATGTTGTCGGGGAAGCCGCCGCCCGTGATGTGCGCCATGCCGTTGATCTTGATCTTCGACATCAGCGCCGAGACGGGACGCAGGAAGCTCTTGTGGACGGCCAGCAGCGCCTCGCCGAACGTCTGGTTCGTGCCGGGCAGCTTGTCCTGCCAGCTGTACTGGCAGAGGTCAAAGATCACGCGGCGCGCGAGCGAGAAGCCGTTCGTCTGGAGGCCGCCCGACGGGAGGCCGATGATCACGTCGCCCGCGCGGATCGACTTGCCGGTGACGAGATCCTTCTTCGCGACCGTGCCGACGATCGTGCCGACGAGATCGTATTCGCCGACCGGGTAGAGCCCCGGCATCTCGGCCGTCTCGCCGCCGAGCAGGGCCATCTTGTTCTCCTTGCAGGCCTTGCAGAGACCGGAGACCACGCTCTTGAAGACGGCGGGGTCGACCTTCGCCGTGCCGACGTAGTCCATGAAGAAAAGCGGCTTCGCGCCCTGCACGAGAATGTCGTTCACGCAGTGGTTCACGATGTCCTGCCCGACGGTGTCGTGCCGGTTCATCATCGCGGCGACCTTCAGCTTCGTGCCGACGCCGTCCGTCGAGGCGACGAGGATCTGGTCCTTGCCCGCCGGCACCTTGTGCAGCCCGCCGAACGCGCCGATGCCGCCGATGACGTTCGCGGTCTTCGTCGCGGCGACCATCTGCTTGATCGACCCGACGGCGCTCATCTTCACGTCGATGTTCACGCCCGCCTGCGCATATGCGGACTTCCTCTCCGCCTTCTCACCCTTCGCCATGCCGAGGACTCCTTAAAGCTTCCTTGTTGAAATGAAATCAAATGAATCTGAAACAGGACACGAAGGGCGCGTGTCGTTCACACGCGCCCTTCGTCCGTGTCGTCGCTCTTAGAGCTTGTCGTTGGAACCGAGAACCTTCACGATCTTGTGGATGTAAAGCTTCTTCATCTCGTCGCGCGCCGGCGAGAGATACTGGCGCGGGTCGAAGTGTTCCGGATGCTCCGCGAAGTGCTGGCGGATCGCCGCCGTCATCGCGAGACGCGAGTCGCTGTCGATGTTGATCTTGCAGACCGCGCTCTTCGCGGCCTTGCGCAGCTGCTCCTCCGGGATGCCGACCGCATCCGGCAGCTTGCCGCCGAACTTGTTGATGATGTCGACATACTCCTGCGGGACGCTGGACGAGCCGTGGAGGACGATCGGGAAGCCCGGAAGCTGCTTCTCGACAGCCTTCAGCACGTCGAACGCGAGCGGCGGCGGGATGAGCTTGCCCGTCTTCTTGTCGCGCGTGCACTGCTCAGGCTTGAACTTGTAGGCGCCATGCGACGTGCCGATCGAAATCGCGAGCGAGTCGCAGCCCGTCTTCGTCGCGAACTCGACGACTTCCTCGGGCTTCGTGTAGTGCGACTCTTCCGCCGCGACCTCGTCCTCAACGCCCGCGAGGACGCCGAGCTCGGCCTCGACCGTCACGTCGTGCTTGTGCGCGTAGGCGACGACCTTCTTCGTCAGCTTGATGTTGTCCTTGAACGGGAGGCTGGAGCCGTCGATCATGACGGACGAGAAACCGCTGTCGATGCAGCTCTTGCAGGTCTCGTAGCTGTCGCCGTGGTCGAGGTGGAGGACAATCTGCGGCTTCTTGCAGCCGAGTTCCTTGGCGTATTCGACCGCGCCCTGCGCCATGTAGCGGAGGATCGTCGGGTTCGCGTACTTGCGCGCGCCCTTCGACACCTGCATGATGACGGGCGACTTCGTCTCGACCGCCGCCTGGACGATGGCCTGCATCTGCTCCATCGTGTTGAAGTTGAACGCCGGAATGGCGTAACCGCCCTTGACCGCCTTCGCGAACATCTTCTTCGTGTTCACGAGACCAAGCTGCTTGTAGCTGACCATGTTTCTTTGCTCCTGTTTGTTTTCGGGCAATCGCCCTGCTATTTCTGCGTATTATACCACAAATCAGCGGCCCTGTGTGCCGAAGTGCTTCACCTTCGGGATCCAGGCCCGCGCCTCGTCCTCCGCCATCTGCGCGAAGCACATGACGATGAGGCGGTCGCCGACCTTCCCCTGATGCGCCGCCGCGCCGTTGAGGCAGCAGACGTGGCTGCCGCGCTTGCCGGCGATGGCATACGTCTCGAAGCGGTTCCCGTTCTCGACGTCGGCGCAGAGGATCTTCTCATAGGGGAGGATGCCGACCGCCTCCATGTCATCGGGGTCGAGCGTCAGCGACCCCTCGTAGTCGAGACACGCCTCCGTGATTCGGATGCGATGCAATTTCGCTTTCAGTAAAGTCAGGTTCATAACTGCACGACCGCTGTCCGCCGTCGTCTGTCCTTTGTCCAAAACTTACTTGCCCAGCCGTTCCTCGATCATCTTCGGCGTGACGACGACCTTCGCCATCTGCCTGTTGCCCGGCGCCTCGTACATGACGTCCGTCATGAGCTTCTCCATCTCGGCGCGGAGGCCGCGCGCACCCGTCTTGCGGGCCAGCGCCGTCTTCGCGAGCGCCTTCAGCGCCGCCGGCTCGAACGAGAGCTCCACGCCGTCCATCGCCAGCAGCTTCTGGTACTGCTTGACGAGCGAGTTCTTCGGCTCCGTCAGGATCCGCACGAGGTCGTCTTCGGAAAGGTCCTTCATCGTCGTGATGACGGGGAGACGCCCCGTGAACTCGGGGATGAGGCCGAACTTCACGAGGTCTTCGGGGCGCACGTCCTGCGGGTTGATCTCGTTCGCCTTCGCCGAGTCGGCCGCCGCCTTGTCCGGCGCGCCGAAGCCGATCGCGTGCGCGTCCTTGCGCGCGGCGACGATCTTGTCGAGGCCGACGAACGCGCCGCCGCAGATGAAGAGGATGTTCGACGTGTCGACCTCGATGTACTCCTGGTCGGGATGCTTGCGCCCGCCCTTCGGCGGAATGCGGCAGATCGTGCCCTCGACGAGCTTCAGCAGCGTCTGCTGCACGCCCTCGCCGCCGACGTCGCGCGTGATGGACACGTTGTCCGTCTTCGAGGCGATCTTGTCGATCTCGTCCACGTAGATGATGCCGCGCTTCGCGAGCTCGACGTTGCCGTCCGCGTTCTGCAGCAGGTAGCGGACGAGGTTCTCGACGTCTTCGCCGACATAGCCCGCCTGCGTGAGGACGGTCGCGTCGCCGATCGCGAACGGCACGCCCAGCATCTTCGCGAGCGTCTTCGCGAGCAGCGTCTTGCCGCAGCCCGTCGGCCCGATCAGCAGGATGTTCGACTTCTCGATCTCCACGTCGTCCAGAGAGGAGCCTTCCGCACGCTTTCCTTCTCCCTTCTCCCCTTTTCCTTCGGAAGCCTCCAGGCGGCGGTAGTGGTTGTGGACGGCGACGGCGAGGACTTTCTTCACCTCGTCGTGGCCGATCACGTACTGGTCGAGAAACGCCTTGATCTCCTTCGGAGTCGGCGTCGGCGGCAGGGGCGGCGCACCATCCGCCGCTTTCGCATGGCGCGAAATGAGGTCGTTCGCGTGGCGCACGCAGTCAACGCAGATGTTGCCGCCGTCGCCGGGGATGATCGCGACTTCCTTCGACGACCGACCGCAGAAGGAACAGGTGAGATCCGCTTCTTTTTTCACGTTCAAGCCTTCAGCACTTCGTCGATGAGGCCCCAGTCCTTCGCCTCGTCCGCGCTCATGAAGTAGTCGCGCTCCGTGTCGCGGACGACGTCCTCGAACTTCTTGCCCGAATGCCTGGCGAGAATGCCGTTCAGGACGTCTTTCAGGCGCAGGATCTCCTTCGCCGTGATCTCGATGTCCGTCGCCTTGCCCTCGGCGCCGCCGGACGGCTGGTGCACCATGATGCGGGCGTTCGGAAGCGCAAACCGGCGGCCCTTCGTGCCGGCGGAGAGGAGCACCGCGCCCATCGACGCGGCCTGTCCGATGCAGTACGTCGCGATCGGGCACTTCACGAACTGCATCGTGTCGTAGATCGCGAGCCCCGCCGTGACGCTGCCGCCCGGCGAGTTCACGTAGACGGAAATCTCCTTCTTCGCGTCCTGCGACTGCAGGAAGAGGAGCTGCGCGCAGATGGCGTTCGCCATCTCGTCATGCACCTCGCCCGAAAGGAAGACGATGCGGTCGAGGAGGAGGCGCGAGTAGATGTCATACGTCCGCTCGCCCTTCCCCGTCTGCTCGACGACGTAGGGAATCATGTAATCGCGTGCCATGACCTTACTTCTTCGCGTTCGCGAGAATGAACTCGATGACTTTCTTGCCCTTCTCCTCGTCCTTCGCCTCGATCTTCTCCTCCTTGGCGATGGCGTCGATCACGTACCAGAGGCGAACCTGCTTCGTCGCGGTCGCCTCGGCGTCCTTGAGGATCTGGTCGCGGTTCTTCTCGAAGTAGCTCGCGTCAAGGCCCGAATACTGGGCGCGCTGCGCGAGCTCCTGAAGGTAGCCGTCCATCGCGCGGCGAACCTGCGAGCCCGGCACCTCGAAGTCGACCTTCTTCATGAGGAGGTCAATCGCCTCGTTCTCGCGGCGGGCGGACTCCTGCTCGACGGCGCGCTTCTCCATCGACTCGCGGATCGTCGCGGCCAGCTTCTCGACGCTCTCGGCCTTCGCCTTCTCGGCAAACGCCTTGTCGTCGGGAAGCACGCGGCGGCGGAAGCCCTTGAGCGTGACAGTGTAGACCGCCTTCGCGCCCTTGAGGCCGTCCGGCGCGGCGTCCTTGTCGAACTTCGCCTTGACGCCCTCCTTCGTCTCGCCGATCTTCATGCCCTTGACCGCGTCAAGGATCTCCGGCAGGAAACGACCTTCCTCGACCTGCGTCCAGAAGCCCTTGCCCTCGCCGACGATCTTCGCCTCAGGGTTGATCTCCAGAATCTTCTTGCCGTCGACCGTACCCTCGTAGTCGATCTGCACGAAGTCGCCCTCAGCGACCGCGTCGCCGTCCTTCGCGTCCTCGTACGTCGCATACGCCGCGCGCAGACGCTCCATCTGGTCCTTGACGGCGGAATCCTCGACCTTCGCGTCCTTGAACTCGACCTTCAGGCCCTTGTAGGTCGGCAGCTTGAACGTCGGCTTCACCTCGACGAACGCGACGAACGAGCCGCCGTTGTCGTCATACTTCAGATCCTGCACGTCCGCGAGCGCGACTTCCTCGACCTTCTCGGCCTTGACCGCCTCTGGGTAGTGCTTCTGGAACATCGCGCGCTCGATCTCCTGCTTCAGGCCGGACGCGAACTCCTTGCGAACCAGCGCGAGCGGCACCTTGCCCTTGCGGAAGCCCGGAATCTGCGCCTCGCGAACGAACACCTTCTCGACGTCCTTGATGATGGCCTTCATCTCGTCTGCGTCGAGCGTCACGGAAATCTTCACCTGGCACTTGTCCTGTGCCTTGCTGCTGGTCTTCATAAGGTACAATTCTCCTCTATTTTGAAAATGTTTGCGTATTTTATCATAATTCGGGGTTCGCGTCTATCACGAACCCCGAATTTCAGGCGCAAGCCACAAAATCGGCCTCTGCCGCTCGCCTTATCGTCGCGCGCCGAGCCGGAGGCGGTCGGGCAGGCGGCCCTGCACGAACATCTCGACGTAGGGCTCGGCGGCGGTGAGCGCCCGTCCGTGGTCACAGAACGCGCACTCGACGTAGTAGGCCGCCGGATGCCCCAGCGCGGTACAGGACGCGATGAGCAGCCGATTCTCCTCCGCACGGCAGGGCCACTCCCACGGCGGCTCGCCGCAGATCGAGATGAGCGGCGGCAAGTCCTTCGAGCAGTAGTTCAGCGGCGCGAGGCGGTCGATCTTCGGCAGGTACTGCGGATCGGCGTCGCCCGCAAAGGCGCGGACGTTGAAGTGCTTCGTCGCCTGTCCCGACACGGGCGCAAGGCCCGCAAGGTCGGTCGGACGGAAGCCGTACTTGCCGAGCCGCGACGGATCCATGCCGACCATCATCGTCAGGTAGCCGCCCGCCGACATGCCGCTCACGTACACCTTCTTCGGGTCGCCGCCGAACGTGGCGATGTTCTTCAGCGTCCAGACGACAGCCGCCGCCGCGTCGTCGATGCAGTCGTCGCCCGTGACGCGCCCGTCCTTCTGCAGCAGGCGGTAGTTCGCCGCGACCTGCGCAATGCCCGCGTCGATGCGGATGAAGTGCTTGCCACCGCCCGTCAGCCCGCCGCCGTGAAACCACACGACCGTCGGGAACCCCGTCACGCCGACCGGCACGCACACGTCGAGCCGACAGCGCGCCCGCTGATAGTCGGACGCCGCCGCCAACGCCTCGTCCGCGTAATACGGAATGTCGCGACGAACCGTCGTCTCGACTGCGCCCGCCGACGCAGCCCCAAACGACAGGACGAGAAGAAGCGCCCTGCCCAGTTTCAAGTCAAACGTATTCATGGTGTTGAATTATAGCAAAATTATCGCGCACAGGGCAGCGCGCGCAGCCATTCGCCAAAGAGCCGCTCATAGACGAGAGAACCGGTCTCCGACTTGTCATGGCGAAATTTTCGCAACGAACTTTTCGCCATCCGACGCGAGACGCCGCAATCCACGCCGACCCTTGCGTTACTCTTTGCGTTAAACACAATCTGCCGTGGCGACGGCAGGGCCTGTGGGCTTCGTTCAAATCGACATGCTGAACTTTCGTCAGAACAAGTGCGCACAACTTTCCCCACCCCCCTTTTTGTCCGCACAAGATTCTCCCGTCAGAAGAACAGCAGCTCGCGCCCGTGGAACATGAAGTTGCCGCCGACGACATATTGCATCGCCGTCGGCGAGAACTGGTCCTCGACCGTGAAGTGCACATGCCCCGCCAGGATCGCCTTAAGCAGCGGCTCGGCCCTGAGCGCCGCGAGGAACGTCTGCGTCGTCGCGTCCTTCCGCTGACGCTCGGAATCGCCCGTGAACCATGCGCCCGCAACGTCCTCGTTCCGGAACTTCGGCCTGTCCCTGTTCCAGAAATGCGCGTTCGCCCGCAGGATCCTCTCGGAGTAAAACGGCACGTGCAGGCACAGCACGATGGGCAGCCCCTTCTTCACTTCCGCCGCAAAGCGCTCGACCTGACGGGGCGTGACGGTGCCGTAGACGTCGTCCATCGTCACGAAGTTGACGCCGTTGACGACCGTGGACTGCAACGAGATGTCGAACGGATAAGTCGCGGCCAGAAGTTCGCGCGTCCGATCCTTGAAGTCTTCGGTCGGCGCTTCCCTCGGCTCGCTCAGCCACATGTCCGGCGAGAACTCGTGGTTGCCGAGGCATCCCGTCATGTTCGCGCCGAAATACTTCTTCACGCGCGCGAGGTTCGCGCGGCTCTGCCAGTCGATCAGGTCGCCCGTGTGGACGAGGCAGTCGCAGTGCTCCTTCGCCCAGGCGATCGAGTCGCGCAGCGCCTCCTCCTGACGCCCGCCGAAGCAAAGCGTGCGCTGACGGCTGAGCGCCTGCTTCTTGACGCTCTCGTCCGCATCGACCGCCGTCAGGTGCGTGTCGGAGATGTGCAGGACGGAGAACGACTTCTCATGTCTTGCGTGTACTTGTCCCGTCTGCGTGCGACCTTCAGTCGACCTTCCGCCACCAGACGCCGCTGCCGCGCGTGTGGATGAAGAGGCGCCCCCGGTCAAGGACAAGGCGGCGGCACGTCCCCGTCGGGACCTTCATGCCGTCCTTCAGCGCCGTCCAGTGCGCGCCGCCGTCGCGCGAGACGCAGACGTCCTCGAAGTCCCTCGAGACGGAGGCGACCAGCCCGCGCCGGTGGCGGTCGAACGCGAGCGCATAGCCGAGGCCCTCGCTACCCGGCAGCAGCCCCCTGAACGTCTTGCCGCCGTCCGCATACTCCATGATCCCGTTGGACGTGGCGACGAGGAAGCGTCCGGGGACGAACGGATCCGCCGCGCACGTGTAGCCGCCGACCTCATACCGTTCGGACAGCTTCACCCAGGCGTCCGCCGCGCGGTCGAGCCGATACGCCTCGCCCGTGCACTTGCCGCCCATCAGCGCGCTGCCGTCGGACGAGAACACGATCTGCTCGGCCCAGCAGGCCGCACCGCCGCCGTCGAACTCGTGGTTGCGGAAGAACGCCTTCGCGGGCGACATCCCCTGGGAGAACCATTCCCACGTGTCGCCGCCGTCGCGCGAACGGTAGACGCCGCCCCTGCCCGCCGCGACCTCCCCGCCACGGCAGACGTACACGTCGTCCGTCACCGGATCCACGGCGACGCCGAAGACGCCGCCGCCGTCCTTCAGCCAGCGGCTGGCCGCGAGGCCGTCATACTTGGAGTACCGCCACGTGCGGCCCGCGTCCTCTGAAACGGAAATCGCCCAGGCCCCCTTGCCGCCGACGGCATAGGCCCGCCCCGGACGCCTCTCGGACCAGGCGAAGTCCGTCATGTCGCCAGACCCGCCGACGGCGGCCTGGAACGTCAGCCCGCCGTCATTCGAGACCGCCACCAGCTGGTCGGCGAGGCCATAGAGGATGTTCCTGTCCGAATGCGGATCGCACGAGACCGTGAACGGCACGACCGGGCTGATCGTGTCGATGCGCGTCACCCAGCTCTTCCCGCCGTCGCGGGATTCCCAGATGTCGTACCAGTCCGTCGTCAGGATGTGCGCGGGGTCGTTCGGATCGATCGTGATCGAGCACGTCGAGCAGCGCGTCTTCAGTTCGAGGTTGTTGCGGCGCAGAAGGCTTTCGGTCGCGGGATTGCCCTGCCGAAGAGACTCAACCGCGATCGCCCGCCAGGCGGCGTCGCCCGCCGCGCGGCGATACGGGTTGCCGTCCCAGTCACAGGCGAGCAGGAAGTCCGGCCCCGCCGCAATCGCCAGGAACAGGCCGGGGCGGCTGTACCACAGGTTCGGGTCCGGCTTCTCCGGCGGACGCGGCAGTCCCTGATGGAAGTCCGCCCACGTCCGCCCGCCGTCGTCCGACCGGCGGAGCTCGCTCCCGTGCCCGTCCTCGAAGATGCCGACGAGTGCCGTCTCGCCGGGGATCTGCGCCATCTCCAGCGGGGCCTCCGCGCCCGCCACGAGCCGCCACGTGAGGCCGTCGTCCTCCGTCCGCCACAGGCCGCGCTTCCGCCCGTCGGGAAGCCCGCGCACATGGTCAGCGTTGACCCCGCGCTGGGTGACCGTGAAGCTGGCGTGGAGCGGCCACCACGTGCGCCCCGCGTCGTCGGAGCGGTAGGGGCCGCCGACGTCGGCGTAGGCATACCACACGTTCGGGTGCGACGGGGAGATCTCGACGCCCGTCATGTTGCCGCCGCCGGAAACCGGCAGAAGCCGCCAAACCCCCTCCCCCTGTCCGGCAAGCGCGCCGCACGCGGCAAGGCAAAAGGCCAATCCCATCGTCTTCTTCATTTTCATCTGCTTCTTCATTTCCATCTGCCTGTCACAGTGAGCCGCGTCAATACGTCAGCTTCACGCCTTCCTTCTTCTGTTCCTTGGCCTGTTCTCGCCGCGAACGGGCCGGGCGGATGGCAATGCGTCCAAGGAAGCTTTTCGCCGACACCAGTTTCCCGGCGAGGACATCCTGTTCCGTAAAGCGCGAGAGGCGAATCTGCCCGTCATGCGTCCGCTCGAAATCATAGGAGATCCAGATCGAGCCGTCCTTGGTCTGCTGTCCGTCCGGATATGACGCCATGCCGCCCTGCGGTTCAAGCCGCAGGCCGCCCTCCCAGGTCTTGCCGTCGTCACGTGAAAGGAAAGCCGTGAGTTCGCGCCGCCGCGTGTAGTGGACAACCCACGGATTCTTCTCCCGTCTCTCCGCATCTGTCAGGGTGGGAAGCGCCGTCGGGGTCGTCCCATGCTTGACGAACAGGAGATTTCCGCTGCGCAGGCGGATCAAGGCGAAGCGCGACATGATCTGCTCAATCCCCGTCGATCGCACGGGAGCCGTCCACGTCCGTCCGCCATCACTGGAAAAGACCTCCATGAGGCCGTTGGCGTCTTCGGGGGAACGCGGATGGAGCAAGGCGTCATTCGTGCGGATGCACATCCAGAGGCGTCCGTCCCGAAGCTCGACGACGGATGGTTCGCAGTAGTGGAACATCTTCCGGTAATCGGTCGGACGGGATGTGCCGCGCGGCGTCCATGTCTTCCCCTTGTCGGTCGAGGCCAGCAGCGTGCAGCCGAAGAACTTGGCCAGTTCGGTGAATGCGTAGACATGCCCATTGTAGTTGATGGGAAGCAGCCAGCTTCCGTCCCGCATCACCTCCGGCTTGTTGTGCTGGTCGCCATGCCACAGATACTTCGGGGCCTCCCAGACGGGCTGCGGCGCATCGGGATTGCGGCAGACGATCTCCCAGGTCGAGCCACGTCCGTCCCATCCCTGAACGACGGAGTTCACGTAGATGCGAAGCGAGCCGTCGGGGGCGTACCAGATGTTGCCGATGAGCGCCGTCCGGTCAACCTTCAGGTTATACAGCCGCCCGCCGGCAAAATGGGGATCGATGACAAAGGCCGGTGGGCCAAATGTCTTTCCCCCGTCATCCGAATACGCGCCAAGCATATACGCCATCGGGCCGTCCTCGCCGCCAATCCACGAAACCCAGACACGCCCTTTCCGCGTCACGGCCAGGCCGTTGTTCATCGCATACGTGTTTCGGTCATATCCATACTTCGGCAGCGTGTTCGTGATCACGGTCGGCGGCTCAAGCGAGAGGTCGTTCAGGCGCCGCACGGCGCTCGCGACGTAGCTCCACTTGTCGCCTTCGCCCATCGTGGCGAACCGCTTCGCCTTTTCGGCCGCATCCAACCGATAGAACGCATCGCATTCCGCCTCGGTCATCGCACGTACACCTACCGCCGCACCCAACGCCAGAACAAGAATCAAGCCCTTCATCTAGCAACGCCTTTCCTCAATCCTATCGGATAATCAGCATGAACCCCGGATTGATCAGCCTGAACGGAAACGGCAGGGGCTCCGTCTCCCATGTCCCCGACGACAGCGCCGCAGACTCTCCGCGCGGGGCCGGATACAGGTAGTTGTCGGCGGAGTCCGCACCGCTTTCCCCATCCAACGGCCAGTATCCCGCCAGACCGTCTTCCTCGCCGGACAGCCGATGTGCATAATCGGCCGCGATTTCCTCCGCCGTGCGGGTTCTGAACCACACGCACACATCCGCCATCCGTCCGTTGAACGTCTGATCCGTCGCGCCTTTCATGTTGGCACCCAGAACCAGTTCAGACGTCATGCAGGGGACATAGGGACCGTCCTCCGTCTTGAACTCGGAATCCTCCTTCTTCAGTTCCCCCACGGCCGCCCCATTCAGGTAGAGCCTGACCGTGAAGCCATCGGACGTCAGCGCGACATGCTGCCAGCGGTTCGCGCGCGCCCGTTTCGTCGACTGAAGCCCGTTGCTGGCATACTTGCGGAGCTTGGCGACAAGCCGTCCCTCGGAGAACTGCAGCACGAGACCATGGTCGTTCCCATACGCCCAAGCGCCCATGATGCGGTTTTCGCTCGCGGCCGTTTCACCCGCATGAACCGTCGCGGGCTTCACCCAGGCCTCCCAGGTGAAGTTCGTCGTGGCCATGTAGAGTCCCGTGGCGACGGGCGACACGGAAGCGGAGCCGCCGGGAAGCGAGAGACATTGGTAGGCATTGAGGTCCCGCAAGGCGTGAAACGGGTTCGCGGCATCTTCCACCAAGCTTCCGCCGGCCGAAAGGGCGAGATCGCCGCTCGCGTCCGCCCGGTTGGACACGATCGGGTTCGAGAGCTGCGCAAAGGACCAGCACGCGACCAACCCCGCTTCGGTCGATGTCATCTCGCGAAGGTAGTTCTGCTTGATCTCCTCCGCCGTACGGCAGACATTCCAGTAGCGCGCCTCGCGCAGACGCCCCCGGCAACCCGTACGCGCGTCCCGTCCGGCGAGGTAAAGATGGGCCGTCGGCGGCGTCAGGACTTCCGGCGCAGATTCAAGATTCCGTTTGACCTCCGTGGCCAGCGTCCCGTTCAGGTAGACCCGGCAGACGTCTCCATCCGTCGACACCGCGAGATGAGTCCACGCGGCAGCCTGTATCGGCATCGTCCAGCAGTCGCCCTTCGTGAAGCCCCGGTAGAAGAACTGCACCTTTCCCTCGTAGAGGCGCATGCTGAAATCGCCAGCTGTCGAACCCACGTACTGCCCGAACACAAACTCCTCGTAGCCGGAGACGACCGAATCGGGCCGATACCACGTTTCAAGCGTAAAGGCGCCGGAGGTGATCGTATAGCCCGTATCCAACGCCCCGTCCCCCTGTGCCGCGTAGACGCCGTTTCGGTTCAGAACCTTTTCGCCGAAAGGGCTGCCCGCGTCTTCCCGCCAGGAAAACGCGGCGGGAAGCGTTGCCGACCGGCTCGGATCGACGGCATTTTCCACACTCAATCCCTCCGACTGGTTGAGCGGCCAACGCGCAACCAGTCCGTCCTCGGGGGTCGTCAGTTCACGTGCGAAGTTGACGCGAATCTCCTCGTCGCTCCGGCAGACGTTCCAGTAGCGCACTTCCCGGAGGCGGCACTTGTACCCCGCCGTCTTCTGATGTCCGCCGAGAAGCAGGTTGCAGTCCGTCGGCGGCGTGATCGGTGCCCCAGCCGTCCGCGAGGCCCTTCCCTTCAGGACGCCGTTGAGGTAGACGGACGCCGTATCGCCGTCGGTCGCCATCGCCACATGCGTCCAGGCGCCGGCCGTCAGAGGCTCGGACGTTGCGGGAAGGGAGTCGGAGAAGCCGCGATAGAAGAAAGTCACCGTGCCGTTGTAGGCGCGCATGTTGAAGTCGCCCGTCGTTCCCCCCCCTGAACTGGCCCATGAAAATCGATTCGCCCGAAACGTCGTCCAGCCACACCCACGCCTCAACCGTGAACGCGCGCGTCGAGATCGAATAGCCCGTGTCGATGACGCCCACCGCACCCGTCGCATTCTCCACGACGGAATCAGCGGCAGTCCGCAGACCTGCCCCGGCCATCAGGAGCAGAAGTGCGCCTCTCCGGCACACAGTCCCCTTGAGCCTGTTGCGGCATGACCTTCTCGCAGATACCTCTTTCGTTTGTGGATTTTTCATGGATTTTCTCCTTTTTATTTGGTGTCGTTCGTGAAATTCTCGGCTCTCACCTTGATGACGAGTTTCCGAATGCGGCGAGACGGGCCGTCCGTCAGGCAGGGCGCATGCGCACCGCGCAAGGGGAACATCATGATGAACTCGCCCGGCTTGACCGTGACGGTCTTCATCGGCGCATCGAAAAACACGATGTCCCGCCCGTCCCACCGGGCCTCCGAAAGCACACGCGGCGGGGGATTCGCCAGACCGAAAGTCTCCGGTCCGTCAATGGGCAATTGAATGTCGATGTAGTCCCGGTGGAGTTCCAGCCGCCCTTCGGCAAGAGGCTTCAGGTCGAGTTCCTGAACGAGCGCATAGCAGTCGTCGCCGGCAATCGCATAGCGTCCAATCGGCAAGCTGGCCAAGTCATGCGTACGGATGAAATCAAACGCCTGCTTCAGCAAACGATTTCGGGCGAAGTGACGAGGCGCCTGATCAATCCTGTCATGGACAATCGCCTCGCCGTCGTCGGAACGCCCATCCGCCGCCACGGGCTTGCCCGACTTGTCGAAGCCGCCGCGATGATGGCCGCGACGAGCAGCCCCGAGACGCCCACGGGCAGACGATGCACGATGAACCACGGGAACACCGCGTCGGACTTCGCGAGAACGTCCGCCGGGACAGCGCCTGGATGCGCGGCGACCCACGCCCAGAGGAGCGTGCCGATCGCGACGAACACAAGTGAGACGGGCACGTAGAGCATCGCGCCGGCGAACATCGAGCGGACGGCCTCCCGCCCCGTCCGCGCCGCGACGTACCGCTGCGTGTAGCTCTGGTCGATGCCGAAGTTCTGCAGGTTCAGGAAGACGCCGTAGACGAACGTCACCCAAAACGTCTCGCGGCTCCAGTCCGTGACGGACAGGTCGCCGAACGAGAGCTTGCCCGCCTTCCAGGCGGACGAGACGCCCGCCGCGAGGCCGGCCGGCAGGGCACAGGCCAGCACGACAAGGCAGACGAGCGCGCCGCCGATCAGGATGACGGCCTGAACCGCATCCGTCCACACGACGGCCCTCAGCCCGCCCATCATCGCATACAGCGTCGTCGCGAGACCGATCGCGCAGATGACGGCCGGGACGGAGAAGCCCAGCATCGTCTTCAGGAGCAGGGCCAGCAGAAAAAGGATCATGCCGCTGCGCACCGACTGCATCACGAGGAAGCACCCGCTCGCGTAGAGCCGCGCCCACACGCCGAAGCGCACCTCCAAAAACGAATACGCCGACGCACTCGTCTGCCGCCGGTAGAACGGCACGAACCAGACTGCCGCGGCGGTCGCCGCAAACGGAATCGAAAAGGAGAGGACGAGCGCATTCCACGATTCGAGATACGCCTTCGCCGGCAGCGCGAGGAACGAGATCGAGCTGACATACGTCGCGAACACCGAAAGGGCCAGCGCCCAGCCGGGAAGCCGTCCGCCGCCCTTCGTGAAATCGTCCGCCGCGCCGCCGGAACCCCTGCGAAAATAAAACGAACACCCGAAGACCGTCGTGCCCACGAGATAGGCCGCGATCACCGCAAGGTCAAGTCCGTTCGCCTGAATGTTCATGGCGTGAATTATATCACACAAGAGATTGAAAATTGGTCTGCTGGACGATTCGTCAACCACGCGCGTGGGGAAATGTGGTATACTTTCGCGCATGAACCACTTCAAGGGCGTCCGCTTTGGCTTTCCGCTCATTCGGCGAATCGGTCTCATCGAAGACCGGGAGTCGCGCCGTGTCGCGTGGAACTGCCACACGGGATGCGAATTCCACTTTGTCCTGCGCGGCCGGTTCGTCTGGGAAATCCAAGGCGCACGGAAGCCGCTGGTCGTTCCCGGCGGTAACTTCGCCATCCTGCCGCCGGGGCTGAATCATCGCGCCGTGGACGAGGTCGGTGCGCCCTCCGTGCGCATTGGCGTCATCTGCGAACCTCCCACGGCACGATCTGCCCTCGGCTCGGCGTTCACGCCTGACGACCTGAACCGCCTTTTCGGACACTTCTCCGCCCATACGCTTTCCGCCACGCCGATTCCCTCGCCGCTCCTGAACGTCCTCCGCCGGACGCGCGACGCCATCACGGCATTCCATCCGGAAGATCCCGAAACGGCCCTTCATCTGCGCATCCTGTGCGAACTGCTTTTCGCCGAAACCGCCCGCGTGCTGAAGTCCGGGGAGGTGATGAGCCACAATGACCGACTCATCCCGAAAATCTGCGAATGGATTGACGCGAACCTTGCGAATCGGATCACCAGCGACCGCCTCGTGACGCTCTCCGGCTACGGACGAAGCCGTTTCTTCGCCCTTTTCAGCGCCGCCATGGGGATGCCGCCGAACGACTACATCATCCGTCGGCGCATCGAGCGCGCCGGGACGTTCCTCAAAGGCCGCCCCGACGAACCGATTGAAACCATCGCACGCCGGTGCGGATTCAATTCGACGGCCTTCTTCTGCAACACGTTCCGGAAATTCACGGGAAAGACGCCAACGGCCTTTCGCCAATCCCCTTGACAGTCGCCGGCAAATGTACTCGCTTTAGAAACGACTCTAAAACATAGTGTTTCAGCATCTGAAAACGCGCATTTACATCGAATTTCATTCATATTTATCTCTCTACCCTTGCATCGCCCCCTTTATCCGTGATAAAATACACGCATCTAAAAAATAGTAAATCTGCGGCCATGAAACCACATCGACCATCTGAACTTGCAATTGCACTCCGCGCACTGAAGAACCAACAGGACTCCGGCGTCGGCAGTGTCTTTCATGGGAGCGGCGTTCTCGGCGTTGCCAATACCAAGATTCTTCTTCAAAACGGATTTCTTGAACAAGTCCTCAAAGGCTGGTACATCGCCTCATCACCAACGCATGCGGGAACGACCGTCTCCTGGTTCGCCTCCTATTGGTCGTTTGTCGCCGCCTACTGCAACAGCCGCTTTGGCGAAAACTGGTGCCTGACGCCCGAAGAATCCATTTCCGTCCTGAGCGGAGCAACCGTCATTCCACGCCAAGTCATCGTGCGTGTGCGAAAAGGATCAAACTCCATCCAAAAGCTCCTGCACGAGACCTCGATCCTCAACATCACGGCAAGACTTCCTGCCCACAGAGAAAAGGACCCGACCTATGGGCTGAACGTCTATCCGATTCACGAAGCCCTGTTGCGCTGTTCGCCAGGCTTCTATTTAAGCCATCCAAAAGAAACGAGAGCCTGTCTCGCCGCGCTCGCCGTCAATGACGCACTGAAAGCGTCCGTGCAAAGCGTCGGCGAAGCCTCTGCCGGTCGCCTGATTGGCGCGCTCAAAGCCTGTGGACGAACCGATGTCGCAGAGGCGGTGCACGACATCTTGAAGGCAGCTGGTCGCCGCATCATTGAGACAGACCCATTTGAACACGCGCCAGAACCCGTACTCCTGCTCGAATGCTCGCCCATTGCCGCACGTCTTCGACTCCTGTGGGCGGACATGCGCAGGCGCATACGGCCTCTGTTCGCGCAAGTCGAAGCTTCGACCGCCTTGCGTCCCCTTCAGGAAATCCTGAAGGACATCGATGACGGCTACGTCGCCGACTCCTATCATTCGCTCTCCATCGAGGGCTATCGCGTCTCCGAAGACCTCATCCGGCGAATCGCCGAGGGCAACTGGCAGCCTGACAGCCCAACTGACCAAGACCATAGGAATGCGCTCGCCGCTTCCGGCTACTACCGTGCCTACCGCAAGGTCAGGGCTTCCATCGAAACAATCGTCAAGGGCGCAGACCCCGGCGAAACAATTGCCGAAGAACTCGCCAACTGGCACCGGGAACTCTTCCAGCCCTGCGTCGAGGCCGGGCTCATCAAAGCGTCCGACCTCCTCGGCTACCGCCGAGGTCAAGTCTACATCGCCGGCTCTCGCTACACGCCGCCCCCGGCATCCGCCCTTCCCGATGCCATGGAAGCATTCTTCGACCTCCTCCGATCCGAACGAGATTACCGCATCCGCGCCCTGCTCGGACACTTCTTCTTCGTCCACATCCACCCCTATGCCGACGGAAACGGACGCACGGCGCGTTTCATCATGAACGCCGCGCTTGTCGCCGGCGGCGGACGCTGGATCGTCATCCCAGTCGAAATGCGCACCCGCTATATGCAAAGCCTTGAGACCGCAAGCGTCAACGGAAAGATCGAAGACTTCATCGCCTTCATCCAATCGCTTTGACGCCTCACCACGTCAACCCGTCCTTTCGCACCCGGTTCGTTGTGCGGAACGTCGCCGTGAGCGAACCGAGCCGGCGGTCGGGCTGCGGCGCAAGGACAAAGCGGTCTAATCCCGCCCCGTCCTCGGAAGGACGTATCCCTGCCGCCGTCGAATAGAGCCACGCCAGGACAGAACCGTAGGCATAATGATTGAGGCGAAATGGGGGCCTGTCCCCACGAGGAACAAGGACATTTCAGAAACATCCAGGTGCAAACAACCGATCTTTTATGATAAACCACTGCCACCTTCCAAAATAGACAGATGGCAATGGAACAAATAGAAAAGCGGCTTTCCTCGCTCACTGTTATACGAAATTTATTGGCGTCATCAAATCCCGATGGCTTCGCATTCTCGCTTAAGGTCGTCATCAACTTCTATGTCAAGACGTCCTGGGGCGTGACCGTCGCCGACATCACCGAAGCAACCGTCGCGGACAGCGCCGCAAGGGCTTTCGCGAGGTTGTCCCTGTACTGCCCCGTCATCGAGCCCTTTCCGTGGACATCGCTCAGGCACTTCACCATCCGACACGGCACGCCGTTCGTCTCGCAGACGTGCGCGACCGCCGCGCCTTCCATGTCGCGCACGGTCGCGCCGAGGTCGACCAGCGTCGCATCGTCGGCCTTGCTGTCGTTGAAGCGGTCGCCTGTCGCCAACGTTGCGCGCGGCAGGTTCGGCGCGAAATCCGCCACACAGGCGAAATACGGCGTCGTGCGCTCGTTGTGGACGCCGATGCGCGTGCCATTGACCTGCGCGAGGTCGAAATCGTACTCGACGGCCCGGTCGATGACGTAGCACGCACCGACCGCCATCGCCGAATCGAATCCGCCCGCGACGCCGACGTTCCAGATTTCGGTCGCCCCCGCGTCAATCGCCTTTTGCGTCGCCGCCGCCGCGTTCACCTTGCCGACGCCGCAGACGTAGAGGCGGTCGCCCAGCTTCACGTGCGGACGCACCGCCGCCGCTTCGGATTCCATGGCGATGACGAACGCGCGCACAGCCATTTCTTCTTTCCCCGTATCCATTTCCCGTTTCATTGTTCCCTCACCAGAATTGCCATTGCCCCGTGCGCAGCACCCACAGGCCGAGGACGAGATTCGTCGTCGCGTGCGCGACAATCGCCGCGCCAAGGCCGCGCCACAGGTAAAGTCCGCCGTAGATTGCGCCGGCCAGCGCGCCGACGAGCCAACGGTCATGCTCGACGGCGAAAAGCGCGACCATCCAGCCGAAGCCCGCGAAGCCGATCAGCCACCGGCGGAAGAACAGCTCCTCGGCGACGGAGATGACGAACGCGCTCCCGACAAGCCGCACGACAATCAGCGCCGCGCTCGCCTCCGCCACGGCCGGCGTGCCGCCCTTGCCGACGATGCACCACGTGCGGTACCACGGCCAGTCAACCTGCTCTGGCAGAATCCACAGGCCGAAGACGAACAGCCCGACCAACAGCCCCCACACGCGCGCCGCGCCCGACAGGAGGACAGGGCTGGTGCCCTCGTCCCGCCACTTCCAGACGACGACCGCCGCGAGCAGAAGCGCGACGACCGCCGTGCGCACCGCATAGCCCGTCGCCGTCGCCGGCAGCGCAGCCATCAGTGCCATCCACGCCGCGTAGGGCGCAATTAGCCGGACGGCCTCGCGGCTCACCACCGGATCGGTTCCTTCCCGTGCGCCGCGAGGTAATCATTGCACGCCTTGAAATGCCCGCACCCGAAGAAGCCCCGGAACGCGGAAAGCGGCGACGGGTGGGCACAGGCGAGGACGAGGTTCTTCGACCGGTCGACGAACGCCGCCTTGCGCTGGGCGTAGGAGCCCCAGAGCAGGTAGACGAGCCCTTCGCGTTCCTCGGCGAGCTTGCGGACGACCGCGTCGGTGAACGTCTCCCAGCCACGCCCCTGATGAGACCCGGCCATCGACGAGTCACCACCCGCGACCGTCAGCGTCGCGTTCAGGAGCAGGACGCCCTGCTCGGCCCAGTGCGTGAGGTCGCCGTCGCGCGAGAGGAAGTCGCCGCCGAACTCGTCCTGCAACTCCTTGTAGATGTTGACGAGCGACGGCGGCAGCTGCACGCCCTTCTGCACCGAGAAGCAGAGCCCGTGCGCCTGGCGCGGATTGTGGTAGGGGTCCTGTCCGAGGATGACGACCTTCACCTGGTCAAAGGGCGTGCGGTCAAAGGCGTTGAAGATCAGCTTCGCCGGCGGATAGCACACGCTCCGCGCATACGCCGCGCGGACGAATCTCACGAGCTCGGCGAAATAGGGCTTCTCGAACTCGTCCGCCAGCACACGCTTCCACGACTCGTCAATGCGCACGTTCATGGTCGAAAGCTCCGCCTCACTTGCCGCAGATTCCCTTGAAATGCGGCAGCACCGCCGGCAGCCAGATCTCGCGGTAGCCCGTCGCGTTTGGATGCAGACGGTCGGGCATGATCCATTCCGTATCGCCCTTCGCGTCGAGGAACTTCGCGTTGAAGTCGACCCAGATCACCTTCTCGCCGTCGGCATAGGACTTGATAATCGCGTTCACCTCCTCGTTCTTCACGCGCTTCTTGTCGTCGGCGGACGCCCCACGCGGGAAGATCGGGAGAAGGAGCGTCTTCGCCTGCGGCTGCTTCTCGGCGATGAGCGCCAGAATCTCCTTGATGCCGGCCGCGACATCCGGCGCGCGGTCGCTGCTGTTGTTCGTGCCGACCATCAGCATGATGCATTTCGCCTTGTAGCCGTCCAGCTCGCCGTTGCGTCCGCGCCAGAGCAGGTGTTCCGTGCGATCGCCCGAATAGCCGATGTTCAGAACTGAATACGTCTTGCGCAACTCGGCGAACGCATCCTTGCCGTTCGTCTCCCAGTTGTGCGTAATCGAGTCGCCGAAGAAGACGAGGTCGAACGTTCCGTCAGAATCGGCAATCTGGTTGCGCTTCTCCAGCAGACGGTCGAGCCACCAGTCCTCTTTTCCGTACCCCTCCGCGCGGATGCGCGAGACCGGGTAGGTCGTGGACGGCCCGTCGATGCGCACGTACTCCTTGCGCAGAAACGGCGCGTAGCGGTTCGCGGGCGCGGGCAATGCGCCGTCCGACAGCGCGTAATCGACGTAGGGCTTCACCGCCGCCGCCCAGATCTCGTAGCCCGCCGCATTCGGATGCAGACGATCGGGGAAAACCTCCGGCGAGAGCAGCCCTTCAGGCGTCAGGAACTGCTCGTTGAAGTCGCACCAGAAGACCTGCTGGCCGTCCGCAAGCTTCTTGATCTCCTTGTTGACGACTTCGTTGCGACGGCGGCAGGCGTCGTTCACGTCACGTCCGCGCGGGAAAATCGCCGTCAGGACGACCGTCGCCTTCGGCTGCTTCGCGCGGATCGTCCGCAGGATCTCGCGGATGCCGAGAATCGTGTCGGACGGCGGCTCTTTCGCGAACGGGAAATGGCCGGAGTTGTTCGTGCCGATCATGAGGAGGATGCATTTCGCCTCGTAGCCGTCCAGTTCGCCGCCCTCGTTGAGCCGCCAAAGGACATGCTCGGTGCGGTCGGCGGAGATGCCGAGGTCGAGCATCTGGCGGTCGCCCGCGCTGAAATATTTCGCGAGCTGCGCCTTGCCGTTCGTCTCCCAGAAGTGCGTGATCGAGTCGCCGATGAAGACGACCTTCGCGCCGCCGTTCGTGACGACGCTCATCTTCTCGGCATGCCGCTTCAGCTGCCAGGCGGCCGCGTTGTCGCCGTATTTGTCATGCGTCACGGCGCGAATCGCGCCACACGCAGTCCCCATCGTCTGCACGGCAACCGACAGGCACAAGACGGCCCCGACCGCAAGGTCTTTCATATTCACAAGAGCATTTTCCTTCATTTGATCCTTCCTTTTGACAAGGCGAAATTATACCAAAAGCGTACGCAACTCGTCGACGGTGCGGCAGATCTTCAAGACCTGCCAGATTCGCCGCCAGGATGGGAGATCCTTCCAGTAGGACACCAGTTCCTTGATGCGCCCCAAGACGGGGCGCTCGCCGGAAAGCTCCGCCGCCGAAGCCGCCACGTAGCGCAACAGCAGGTTCCGCGCATCGGGCCGCGCACCGAGCGACCGTATGAATGCGCGGCCCACCATGCCGTCCGCCACGTCCAGCCCCAGGTCTCCGTTGCGGACAATCGGGACGCGCGCGACCTTCTCGACCGCCGTCCGCATCGTCTCGTCGCAGGGGCCTTCGTACATCTGCCGCGCCGTGCGCGCATGGACGGTCAGGAAGCGCAACGGAAAGGCATTGAAGAGCGGCATCAGCTTCAGAAGCTCATCCGGACGCTCCACGCCCAGACGAACCTTGACGGAGAACTGGCCGGCGCCCATCACCGCGCACCCGACCTCCAGCATCTGCCGCAACACGTCCGGCGTCCGCAAGAGTCCGCTGCCGCGCCCCTTGTTGCGCACCATCGGGAACGGACAGCCGCAGTTGAGGTCGGCCGTGTCGTAGCCGGCGGACTTGACGCGCGTCAGGCAGAAGCGAAGCGCCGCCGGATCCTTGCCGATAAACT
Organism: uncultured Kiritimatiellota bacterium; assembly: GCA_934675625.1. Taxonomy (GTDB): domain Bacteria; phylum Verrucomicrobiota; class Kiritimatiellia; order RFP12; family UBA1067; genus UBA1067. The sequence goes on along the minus strand of CAKURH010000025.1, from coordinate 5,747 downwards.
GCGGGGTGACTTCCAGGGCTGGAGGCTGAGCGCCGGGCGTTGAGGAATCCCGACGCAGCTCGCGGTCTTTCAGCGGATCGACGCCCGCCATCGCGGCAATGAACGGCGTGACGGCCTCCGCAAAGCCCGCCGCCGCGAGTTCAGGTGCGAACGTCTCGCGAAAGCAGCGAATCGTCACGCCGCGCAGAGGTGCAAGAATGAGGCTCAATCACGCGTCCTTCGGCACGAGTTCGCGATAGAAGACGACGCGCGAAACGGCGAGGCCGAGAATCGTCCTGACCATCAGGTAGCAGCCCAGCGCGCCCGACAGGAACCCGGCAGCGTTCGCCCATACGGAGCCGCTCTCCGCGCCGTGCGCACACAGGATCTGCCCCAACCCGACCAGCGCCCCGACCAGCAGAAGCCAGCCAAGGAACGAGAGGTCAAGGCAAAACGCCTTCCACTTGGCCCCCTTCATGACGCGCCCGGATTCGGCCAGACAGGCGGACGCCGACCAGTCGGGATGCTCGTTCTTCAGGAACCAGGCAAGCCGATAGCGATACATCGCCACGAGGCCGGGAAACACAAACAGACACGACCACAGGGCAATCTTCAGGTTCATCAGCACGAGAAGCCCCGTGACCTCGAACGGACGCAAGAAGCCGTCAAACGCATCGGCGAACCAGCGCGTCTCGTCATTGGCCTTGGCCTTCAGCACCGTGCGCATGAACCCGTACACAAGAATCGCGCCGAAGACATAGGCGATGAACAGCTGAAGAAGAAAGCCGCCCAGCATCCAGCCATACGCCCGCAGCGTCGGAAGCGTATAGCCCAGCCCCGCCTGCATCGCCTGGAGCTTGTTCGTCAGGTAGTCGCCCAGCGAATGAATCGAAAGCGCGGCAAAGGCGGAGACGATCAGTCCGTTGACGAACCCGCCAATCGCCTGCAAGACGAAGCCGACGGCCAAGAGCCGCCAAAACCATTTCCCGTTCAGAATGCCCCACGCCTCACGGCGCATGTCCCGACAGTTCTTCATGTCAATCAACCTCCAGTCTCAGATTTCGCATGCGCCCGTGAAGACCTTCGCCACCGGGCCCGTGAGCGTGACGTCCGCAAAGCCGCCGTCCGCCGTGCGCGCGCCGTCGACGACGAGCTCGTATCCCTCGGTCGTGCGGATGCGGACGGGGAACGCGAGCCCGTGCTGCGCGACGCCGACGACCGCCGCCGCGACCGCGCCCGTGCCGCACGCGCCGGACTCCGCCTCGACGCCGCGCTCGTACGTGCGCATCGCCGCGTCATGTGGCGGCGCATAGGCGACGAAATCGACGTTCGTCCCCGCCGGCGCAAACTCGTCCGAGTAGCGAATCCGCCGACCTTCGCCGACAACGTCCGTCGCCGCGAGATCCGCAACCGGCACGACCTTGTGCGGCACGCCGCTGTTGACGAAATCGGTGCGCAAGTCCTTCGGCGTCGGCATCCAGACCTTGACGGTCGCCGCATCGAGGACTTCCGCCCGCACCTCGCCCGCGAGCGTCTCGAAGCGCATCGCCGGCCCCGCCACGGCGCCGATCTCCCGCGCAAACGCCGCGACGCATCGCGCGCCGTTGCCGCAGAGCTCCGCCTCGCCGCCGTCCGGATTGAAGAACCGCATCCTGAAGTCGGCGACCGCCGACGTCTGCACGAGGATGACGCCCTCGCAGCCGATGCCCGTCCGCCGCGCCGCCAGCACCGCGAGCGTCGCCCGATCCGTCGGCATCTGCCCCGCACGGTCGTCGATGAGGATGAAGTCGTTCCCCGCGCCGTGCATCTTCGTGAAGCGCACGGTCATCGTCACCACCAGCCCTTCGGTTCAGGGACTTCGGCACTGCCGTTGAGGCGGATGAGATCCATCAGCACGCGGAACGACTCGTCCAGCACGACGTCGTTCTTCGCCCGCTCGTTGCGGCGGCGACGGCGCTTCTTCGCCGCCGTCTCGTCATCGTCGTTCTCGTCCTCCTCGTCGTCCAGTTCGCGCAGCTCGCGATCGGCAGCCATCTGGGCCTTGCGTGCGACGTATTCGAGCGAGACGGTCTCGCGCTCGGAAATCTCCTTCATGCCCGTCACGTTCGCGATGTGCTTCGCGAACTTCTCGTCCTTCGCCGTCCGTTCGCGCGAGAACTCGGCGAGCGCGGCGACGTAGCGGTGCTGGTCCCACGCGAGCGCGTAGTCCGCCGGACGGATCCGGCTGAACGGCAGGGCGTACGTCAGCTTGTCCTCGCCGATGTCGAGCGCGTCGAGGAGCGAGGGCAGGTGGACGTCCGCCGCGACGCCCTCGACCTGCGTGGAGCGCCCGTCGATGCGGTAGAAGCGCGCCGTCGTGATCTTGCACGAGCCGTACTTCTCCGGGCCGAGGCCGAGCACCGTCTGCACCGTGCCCTTGCCGTGCGTGCGGACGTCGCCGAGGACGACCGCGCGGCCCGTGTCCTGCAGGTGGCCCGCGACGATCTCCGAGGCGGACGCGCTCGCGCGGTCGGTCAGGACGACCATCGGCTTCTTGAAGGCGATCGGGTTGCCCGGCGGAATCGGCAGGCAGCCGACGGAGCGGACGTCGCGGATCTGGACGACCGGGCCGGACGGCACGAACAGGGCCGAGAGCATGACGGCCTCGCGCAGGGAGCCGCCGCCGTTGCCGCGCAGGTCGAGGACAAGCCCCTCGGCGCCGAGCGCGTTGAAGTCGCAGAGGTAGCGCGCGACGTCCATCGCGCAGCTGCGGAAGCCCTCCTCGTTCGGCTTCTTGTCCATCGTGCCGTAGAAGCCCGGCAGGTAGACGTAGCCGAGCTTGCGCTCGACGCCGTTCAGCGTGACGCGCTCGACGCGGCCCGTCGCCGCCTGATCCTCCAGCTTGATCTCGTCGCGCACGAGCTCGATGAGCTTCTTCGTCGCGCCGGACGTGTCGGAGCGCGGCACGATCTGCAGCGTCACGCGCGTGCCCTTCTTGCCGCGAATCTTCTTGATGGACTTCTTCATCGGCTGCCACATGACGTCCTCCATCTCGCCCTTGTCCTGCTGGACGCCGACGATCTTGTCGCCCTCCTTGATGCGGCCGTCGACGTCAATCGGGCCGCCCGGCATGACCTCGACGATCTTGAGCGCGCCCTCGTCCATCGACAGCACCGCGCCGACGCCGCAGAGCGTCAGGTTCATCTCCATGTCAAAGTCTTCCTTCGACGCGGGCGACATATAGTCGGTGTGCGGGTCGTACGCGCGGCCGATCGCGCTCAGGTAGCTCTGGAGAACCGTCTCCTCGTCCGGCTCCGTCAGCACCGTCACGTACTGGCGGTACTTCTTGACGAGATCCGCCGCTGCATCGAGCCGGTTCGTGGACTGATCGAGGTCGTGGCTGACCTGCGCGACCAGCAGCTCGTTCTTCATCCGCTTGCGCCAGTGCTCCTCGGCCTCCGCGCGCGTCTCCGGCCACGGCGCGTCCTTGCGCTTGATGCGGTACGTCTCGTTCGTCGAGAAGTCCCATGTGCCGTGCACGAGCAGGTTCGTCGCGAAATCGACGCGCTCGCGCAGGCGCGCGACGTAGAGGTTGTAGAGGTCGTAGCCGAACGAGACGTCGCCGCGCCCAATCTCGTCGTCCAGCGTCGTCTCGTGCGCGGCGAGGCGGTCGAGGTCAGACTTCAGGAAGACCGAGTGGTCGAAATCGTAGAACGTGACGAGGTTCGTCCAGGCGCGGCGCGAGATCTCGTCGTTCAGCGGCTGCTGCAGGACGTGGTACTTCGGCAGCATGCTCCCGAACCGCTGGGCGATGCGCCCGTAGTAGTTGCGGGGCTCAACGGCCTTCGCGACCCCGTTGTCGGCGCCTTTCTCGAAAGCCCTAACCGAAGTCTCGTTCTCTTTATCGAAGGGGGCGGCCCTTGCGACCCCGTTCCCGTAAACCGCAACCAAGCTCTCTTTATCGAAGGGGGCGGCTTCAGCCGTCCCGCCGCTCCCGACGGCCAGGGCCAGCCCCAGCCACGCGACATGCATCTTCATGCGTGAATCTCCATAAGACCGACGAGCCGATCCAATTCCGTCTGCGGGATGACGACGCGATCCGACGCGAAGCCGACCCGGAGCTCGTTCGAGTTGATGACAATGACGCCGCGCACGTCCGCGCGATGCGCCGCAAAGGAATCCGAGGCGAAGACGAGAACCGGCGTGACGACGCCCCTCCAGCCCTTCGCCGCCAGGGCGGCGCGCACGAGCGTCGCCTCCTTGGCCGTCTGCGCGAGCGGGTCGCGGTCCGGCAGCTGGCCGTTCAGGAGAATGCGCCCGTCCTCGACCGTGACGGCCCCGCGCCACATCTTCGTCTCGATCGAGAAGACGCCGCCCGGCCCGACGACGACATGATCGACGTGCGCGCGCCCGGCCGCGAAGTCGTTGAAGACGTGGTAGGCGTCCGGCAGGCTCGCGAGAATGCCCGCGACCTTCTCCTCGCCGCGCGCGCCCTTGAAGAACCGCTCGACGTGCCGCAGCCCGCGCACGAGGCTGTAGATCACCCAGACAAGCGCGGCGACCAGCACCGTCGCCGCAACGAGCGGCGAGACGAGAAAGAGCGCAAGCGAGAAGCCCGACGCGAAAACGCCGAGAAACAGCGGCCACAGGCCCGCGACCATGCCCTTGACGCGCGCCCATTCGCCTGCGATGCCGTGAATCTTCGCCATGTCTGCCTAGCTTTTTTGGACGTGAATTATACCAAAAAGGCGCGCGCGGCGGTTGGGCCCCGCCGAACGTCCCCTGCCCGCCCGGGATTCAAGCACGCCGGACAGGACGATGAACGCCGTGCCGAGCCACTGGAGCGGCGTCGCGGATTCGCCGAGGAACAGCACGGCCAATGCGACGGCGACGACGGGCGTAAAGTAGGCGCTCACGCCGAGAACGGACATCGGCAAATATTTCTGCGCGGCGTTCCACGTCCAGAACGGCAAGAGCGTCGAGACGAGGCCAAGTGTCGCCACGAGCAGCCACGCCGTCCCCGTCGTCGGCCACGCAAGGTCAAGGAACGGCAGGAAGATGCCAAGCGCCGCCGCGCCGATCAGCATCGTCAGCAGCGTGAAGAGCGACGAGCCGAGGCGCGCGATCGGCTCGCGTCCGTAGACGGTGTAGACGCCCCACGTCGCCGCCGCCAGAAGCACGTAGACGTCGCCCAGCGAATAGGCTTCGAGCGCAAGGCCGCGCACCGTCACGATCTGGATCACGAGCAGCGCGCCGACAAGGCCGCAGACGAGTGAGAAGAGTTCGGACGCCCGTGCGCGGCGCGTCTTGCAGACCGCGACGAGAAAGATCATGATTGGCGTCAGGGCGTCCGCCATCGAGGCATTCGCCGCGCTCACGCGCGCACAGCCCTGAAAGACGCACCACGCCATCACCGTCGTGCCAATCGGGCCGAGCCAAAGCAGGGTCAGCCAATCTTCGCGCGTCAACCGCGCGAACTGCGCGCGCGCGGGCGGACGCCATGCGGCGGGCACCGCCATCGCCGCACCCGCAATCACGAACCGCAAAAACGCGAGAACCTCCGGCGACACGGCACACGACCGCGTCAGCGCCGAACCGACGATGAACGTGGACGCGAAGCCGACAATCGACAGCGCCGCAAGAAAAAGTCCAATCAGGAAACGAGACATCTTGGGGTGCATCATTTCACAAGCCACCTGAAAGAGAAAAAGAAAAGCCGGCGGCGCCCTACTCTCGCGCGGGCGAGTCCCGCACTACCCTCGGCGAAGGGGCCCTTGACTTCCGTGTTC
>CAKURH010000024.1 GCA_934675625.1 uncultured Kiritimatiellota bacterium | reverse complement strand
AATAGAAGGTTCACTTCAGTCAATAGGGTACGCAACATTTTGAAGATTAGTCAGTCAGCCAACTGGCAAACTCGGGAAGCCGTCGTTTTCGGCATCCTTGACCCTGCTGACAAGCTTTGTGTTGGGCGGCTAAATGGCAAAGTTGATTTAGCCGCCCGATTTTTGCTATACTTTCCGGCGGTTGAAAACGGGGAACTTGCGCCAGAGATTGAGGAAAACGGCTATTTCGACTTCCTTGTCCCGGCGGAGTCCCTTTTCCGTCAGACGTGACGAAATGGAGGGCGTCGCTCAGAAGGAGCCGCCCCGTATGACGGGAACGTGCACGATGGCGACATGTACACCAACTACTCGATGTGGGACACCTACCGGGCCGAGCACGCCCTGCTGACGCTCATCGCCCCGCAGCGCGTCGACGGCATGATGAATGCGCTGCTCAACGCCTATCGGGAGGGCGGGTGGCTGCCGAAGTGGCCGAATCCCGGCTATTCGGGCCAGATGGTCGGCGGCTGCGCCGAGATGCTGCTGGCCGAAGCCTGGTCGAAGGGCTTTCGCGGCTTTGACGTCCGGGTGGATTGGCGCGCCGTTCAAGCCGGCGACGTTCACGGTGATCGCGCGGAATCAGGCGAAGGCGAATTACGTCGTGACGTCCGTGAAGCTGAACGGCGTGGAGCTCGCGGAACGCCGCATCCGACAGGCCGACATCGTGAAGGGCGGCACGCTGGAATTTGAGATGTCCGCACCGACGGCACGTTCTCGACGCTCCGCTGCGGATCAAGCGCTGAAGGGCTACGACACGAAAGCCCCATACGCTTCTAGTCCGTAGGCGCAGGGTGTTGTCTTTTGTGAGCGGTTGAAATGAGAATTCAGTGCGGAAAAATCTCGACTGCCCGATAAGACATATTTTTTATGTAAAAAGATGTCGATACGCGGACCGAATTTATGATATACTGTGCGCCGTCAACCAGATAAGGAAAACAACTCGAAAGGAAAACAGATGATGAAGACAAGGACAATGGTCATGATGGGCGCTGTTGCGGTCTGCGCGGCGGCGTTTGCGCCTAAGGCGCGCGCAGGTGCGGTCTGCGACGGCCTGCCGCCGCTCGTCGGCGACGGGGTGGCGGACGACACGGCGGCGATCCAGGCGCGGCTCGATTCCGGGACGCCCTGCGTCTACCTGCCGCCGCCAGCGAAACACTACCGCATCTCGAAGACGCTCCGCATCGGCTCGGACACCGAACTGCGGCTCGACCGCTTCTCGGTCGTCCGCCTCGCGCCGGGGTCGGACTGCCCGATGGTTGAGAACAGGGGCTATGTCGGCGGAAGCGACCGCCGCATCGCGCTCACGGGCGGCGTCTGGGACATGGCGAACCTCGACCAGTCGCCGAACCCCCAGCAGCTCCGGCACTGCACGCCGCCGCGCGCGGGCGGCCTGCCGCCGAAGCACGAGAACGGCTTTTTCTTCGGCATGGCGATGCGCTTCTCGAACGTGGAGGGGATGACCGTCAGGGGCCTCACGATCCGAAACCCGACGTCCTACGGCCTCGCCTTCTGCCGCACGTCCTATTTCCTCGTGGACGACCTCACGTTTGACTACACGACGTGCAACCCGATCTTCCTCAACATGGACGGCGTGCATCTCGACGGCTGGTGCCACCACGGGAAGATCTCGAACCTGCGCGGCACGTGCTTCGACGACATGGTGGCCCTGAACGCGAACGACGGGCAGTGCGCGCAGGAGGAGGGCGACATCACCGACGTCGACATCGACGGGCTCTACGCCGACTACTGCCACAGCGCGGTGCGGCTCCTCTCGACGGGCGCGAACCTGAAGCGCGTCACGATCCGGAACGTCCACGGGAACTTCTACACGTACATGGTGGGGCTGACGCATTTCTTCCGCGAGCGGAAGACGCGCGGCGTCTTTGACGACATCGTGATCCGCGACGCCTTCGCGGCGAAGACGCTCTCGCCGGAGAACATCGGAACGCACTCGCGCACGAACTTCCCGCTCATCTGGGTCGAGGGCGCGGTGGACGTCGGGCGGCTCACGGTCGAGGGCCTCAGCCGCGACGAGAAGACGGTGCCCGTCGCGACGCTCCGGATCGACGAGCCGGCGACGGTACGCAAGCTGACCGTGCGCGACTGCAAGATGTCGAACGCGCTGGAAGCGCCGATTCCGTTCCTGGAGACGAAGGGGAAGGTCGAGAAGATGACTGTCGAGGACGTCGACTTCGCGGGCCGCTGGACGCAGACGAATGGCCGCGAGCGGACAGAGAAAGTCTCGACTGCCCAATAAGACACATTTTTGTGTGTAAAAAGATGTATCTTCTCTGGCCGAATTTATGATACAATATGCGCCATCAACTAGAAAGGAGATTCCAATGCGACAGAAAACGAAGAAAATGGTGGTTTTGGGCGGGGCGGTGGCCCTGTCGGCCCTGAACGCGCTTGCGGCCCGGCAGGGGCCGTGGACGAAGGAGAAGGCGTGGGAATGGTATAACGCCCAGCCGTGGATTCGCGGCTGCAACTACATGCCCGCGAGCGCGGCCAACCGCGTCGACCAGTGGCAGTCCCTCGGCGCGGACGCGCGCTTCGAGGAGATGGACCGCGAGCTCGCCGCCGCCGAGGACATCGGCTTCAACGCGATGCGCGTCGCCGTCGAGCTCCAGGGCTTCGGCGTGTGGCTCGCCGAGCACGACAGCTTCATGGCAAACTTCGAGCGCGCCCTCGCGATTCTCGCGAAGCATAAGATGCGCGCCATCGTCATCCTCGGCAACGACTGCATGCGCCCGAAGCGCATCTGGCAGCTGCCGAAGCCGGGCCCGCAGCCCTGCGACATCGGCTACCACGGCGGGCGCAAGATGTCCCAGCACGGCAGCTTCCCCGGCGAGATGGGCCACTCGCCCGTGGACGACCCCGACCTCAAGCCGAAGTTCTACGCGATGTGCGAAGAGCTGATGGTCAAGTATCGCGCAGATGACCGTATCCTCTTCTGGAACCTCTGGAACGAACCGGGCAATTCCTACCGCGAGAAGGCGAGCGTCGAGCCGCTGCGCGAAATGTTCGAGCTGGCGTGGCGAATCAACCCGATCCAGCCGCTCGCGGCCGACCTCTGGAAGGGCGACTACGGCACGGTGCCGGACGAGAACCCCGCGCAGTTCCTCGCGGGCGAGCTGTCGGACATCGTGTCCTACCACTGCTACCTGAACTTCGAGAAGCACGTGCGCCTCATCGCCAAGCTGAAGCGGCACTATGGGCGTCCGCTCGTCAACACGGAATGGCTGGCGCGGACGTTCCACTGCGACGTCTTCGACAACTATCCGCTGTTCTACCTGGAGAGGATCGGGACGCTGAACTGGGGTCTCGTCAACGGGCGCTACCAGACGCACGAGCCATGGGAGATGACGTGGCGGTCGATCGAGCGCGACCCGAAGCTGGCGGATACGATTGACGTGACCAAGTGGTTTCACGACCTGCTGCGTCCGTCGCTCCGCCCCTACGACCCGAAGGAGATCGCCCTCATCCGCCGCTTCAACAAGCAGGCCGACGCGGACTTCGCGGAGGCCAACAAGAACAAACAGAAATAAAGGAAAGGACAAAGGATGATGAAATCGCTGATACTGGCTTTAGCAACAGCCGCCGCCGTCGGCGCGTCTGCCGACGAGGTGCCGTGGACGTATGACACGTCCAAGCGCACGGAACCCGTGCCGCAGTCGGCCGTCTCGGCGGCCGTGCCGTCGCTTGTGGCGCGCAACGTCGCCGTCGCCGAATCCGACGCAGCGTCCGAGCTGGACGCCTGGGTCTATTCGTTTGCGCTGCTGCGCGGGCTGAGCATCGACGCTTCGCCGCGCGGAATCGTCTTTTTGATTCGCTGACTTGCGAAGAAAACCACAACACACAAAATACACACGAAGGAGAACACAAGATGAACACGCACAAGAGAAACAAGGGAAAAGTGACGGTTTTTGCCGTTTCGGCCGCAATTTTGATGGGGGGGGGGGGGGGTAGCCCTTGCCGCCGGCCCTGTCGTCAGGGAGGGTAGCGTGACGTTCGCGCAGGACGCGACGTCGAAGCGCGTGACGATCGGCTACGAGCTGGAGGGCGCGCCCGCCATCGTGACGGTCGACATCCTGACGAACGGCGTGTCAATCGGTTCGGAGCACCTGACGCACATGGCGGGCGACGTCAATCGTCGCGTCGAGGCCGGTACGCATGCGGTTTCGTGGCAGCCCTGCAAGGCGTGGCGCGGCAACGTCGTCGCCGATGGCTCCGTGACGGCGAAGGTGTCCGCGTGGGCGCTGAACGAGCCGCCGCCCTACATGGTCGTTGACCTCGCGGTGAAGGGCGGGAACGCCGTCCGCTATTTCGCGCGCGCGGAGGAGCTACCCTACGGCGGCGTGACGAACGACGCCTACAAGACGGACCTCCTCGTCCTGCGCAAGTGCCCGGCGGAGAATGTCACGTGGCGCATGGGTGCGCCCGCGAATGAGGTCGGCATCATCATGCCGCGCGAGACGCCGCGCCTCGTCACGCTGACGAACGACTTCTACATCGGCGTCTACCCCGTCACGCAGAAGCAGTACTTCAACCTGATGGGCACGTGGCCGAGCTACTACACGGCGCGCCGCGAGATGCGTCCGCTCCAGAACATGAGCTATGACCGCATTCGCGGAAAGGCCGCTGACGGCTACGACTGGCCGATCGACGGCCACGCCGTCTCGGGTGACACCTTCCTCGCCGCGCTGCGTACGCACACGGGTGGCATCCTCTTCGATCTGCCGCTGGAGGCGCAGTGGGAGTTCGCCTGCCGCGCGGGCTGCGGTGCGGCGCTCTACGACGGCACGGAGCTTCTGGGCTCGCAGGATCCGACCAACTTGAACCGCCTCGGGCGTGACAGGTATTCGGGGGGCTACCAGACGGCGAGCGATTCCGCCTATCCGCCCGAGACGGATCCGGATGTCGGCGGCACGTCGATTGTCGGCAGCTACGCGCCGAACGCCTTCGGCCTCTACGACATGCTCGGCAACGTCTGGGAGGCGACGCTCGACTGGTATCAGGAGGTCTTGGACGGAACCGTTGATCCGAACGTCGGGCCGTCTCAGGTTGCAAATCCGTGGCGCGTCTTCCGCGGCGGTTCGATCAAGGAATCTCCGAATTGGTGCCGCTCGGCCACGCGCGGCCCGAAGATACCGGGTGATGAGCAGTTCCACTTCGGCTTCCGTGTTGCGTTGACGGTGACGCCCGACGCCATCCCGTAAAGAGGACAATGGATGATTGCTGGATGCCTGTTGGCGGCGGCGATGGCCGTCGGGGAATTCGGCGCGTGGCGCCTGGAGTTCGAGGACGGCTCGCGCCTCGCCGCGAGCGCGTGGAAGGGGACGGTGTCCGAGTCCGTGCAGGGCGGCGTGACGCGGCGCGACTGGCGCTCGCCCGACCTCGACGTGACGGTGACGGCTGAGCCGGCGGGCGACGGGCGGCGCGACTTCCGGATCTCGCTCGTGAACCGGGGCATGAAGGCGGTCTCGTCCTGCGAGTTCCCCGCGCGCCGCCGGTTCGCGTCGGAGTCGGTGAAGCGGTTCGTCTATCCGGGGCGCGGCAACTACGGCCTTGGCATGGCGTTCAACGCGAAGTTCTTCCGGCCGACGGGCGACAAGCGTCGGCCCTACCTCTCCTACCGCGTGCAGTATCCGACCCTGTTTGCGGACTTCGCCTTCCTGGAGACGGTGGACGGCGCGACCGTCGCCGTCTACGGTCTCCAGCCGCGCACGGGGATCGAGCCGTGGGAGAACCGCACGCCGTTCAACCCGGGCGCGACGGGCGTCGGTGGCGACGCGAAGGGCGGCTGGTACGACCATTCCTTCGCGCTCTGGGCCAAGGTCGGCGGCACGTGGACGTCGCCGAAGGTGCGCATCTCCTCCGGGCTGACGCTGGAGGCCGCGCTTGCGGACTACGCGGCGGCGAACGGCTTCCGCCGCACGCTCGCGGACAAGGTGAAGGACGCGGCGACGCTCGAACGGCTCAAGCGCGCGCCGCTCGTGCTGACGGGCGACGTGACGACCGAGACGCTGATGACGCTTCAGGAGGCGCTGCCCGTGCCAACGCTCGTCCACACGTCGTCGTTCCTGCACGGCGGGTTTGACAAGCAGTATCCCGACGTGCTGCCGCCGAACCCGAAGTTCGGCACGCAGGCGCGCTTCCGCGAGGTCGTGGAGGCGCTGCGCGCGCGCGGGCATGTGTTCTGCCCCTACACGAACCCGACCTGGTGGTGCGACGAGCCGCGCGGGCCGACGTTCCGGAAGTGGGGCGACGGCGCGCTCGCGATTCAGCGTGACGGCAAGTGGCGCCGCGAGGCCTACGGCCACCGCAACAAGGACAAGGGCTTCGTGCAGACCTATTTCCACCCCGGCTCCCACGAGGGGAACCGGCGCACCGTGCGGCAGTTCGTCGAGGAGGTCCCCGCCGACCTGCTGTTCGAGGACCAGACCGGCGGACGCGACTGGATCTGGGACTTCAACCCGGCGTCGCCGAGCCCGACGGCCCACAGCGAGGGCATGCTCTCGATGGTGCAGGAGCATGCGCGCAGCCTGCCGATCGCGGCGGAGGACGGCTGGGACCATCTCGCGGAATACAACACGGCGCTGATGGGCTGCACATGGCGGCTCGTGCCGATGACGCCCGACCAGATGCAGCTGCCGCTGTTCAAGGAGGATTTCCCGGCGGACACGTGGACGATCGAGCCGGTCTCGCTGCGGCTCTTCCACGACAAGTGCCTGTTCTACATGCACAACCTCGGCCTCTCCGTGCGCCATCCGCGCGAGGCCGTCTGGATGCTGGCGCTGGGCTTCCAGATGTCCTATCGGACGAATGTCCAGCGGTTTCTGGGCGTCGATCCGCACCTGAACACGGACCGGAACGAGCGCGCGCTCTACGACTACGTCCACCTGCTCCAGAAAGAGGTCGTCTCGCGCCTCGCGGGCGAGCCGCTGGTCGCGTTCCGCCACGACCGGGAGCCGCTGATCAAGTCCGGCAAGCCGCTCGCGCGGCTGGAGGACGACGGCGTCATCGAGGCGACCTACGGGAAGGTGTCCGTCCAGGCGAACCTCGGCGACGTACCGCGCACGGTCGGCGGACGGCGTCTTGCGCCCTACGGCTTTTTCGTCGAGGCGCCGGGTCTGACGGCGGCGTGGCTGGAGGGCGAAGACCCGTTCGTCGAGACGAAGGACGGCAAGTGGGTCTACGCGAAGGTCTTCGCGGCGGGCGAGAAGCCGGTCGCGGTGCCGAAGGACGCGCCCTGCCGCACGGCGCGCGGCGCGCAGGTGGCCGTTCTCGACCTGGGCGCGGGCGCCCCGCTGTGCGGCACGCGGATGCAGCCGGCGGAGTGGCTGAAGGCGCTCGCGCCGTTCGCGGCGACGACGGGCGTGCGGGTGGTGCGGCTCACGTCGGCGGAGGCGCTGAAGGCCGCGCTCGCGGCGGGGCCGACGCAGTGGCTCGCCGTCGTGAACCCGTATGGCGAGAACTTCCCGTGCGTCGGCGCGGGACGGGGGCTGGAGACGGTCGAGGCCGTCCGCGCCTACGTCCGGGCGGGCGGACACTGGTTCGAGACGGCGGGCGCGCCGTTCAACTGCGCGGTCTACAAGGGCGCGGACGGGAAATGGCAGCAGGAGCGGATGAAGGGGCGGCAGCTGGACGCGCTGCAGATCAGCATCGTGCCGTTCGGCGACCTGCCCGGCAAGCCGATGCGGCTGGAGGCGGCGCAGGGCGCGGACTGGCTGCCGCCGTCCGTCCGCGAGCTGCTGAAGACGCGGACGGCGACCCTTGCGCGCGGCGTCGCCGGGACGGAGGGCAATCCGCTCGACCCGGTTCTCGTGACGAGCAAGGGGCTCTGCTGGTTCGGCGGCGTGCGCCTCGGCGGCGTCGGCGCGCTCTGGCGCCTCGGCGGCGCGCTGCCCGATGCGCCGCTGGCGACGGCGACCGTCGCGGCGACGCTGGAGCACGTCTGGACGACGCCGCCCAAGCCGGTCCCCGCCGCCTACGTCCGCCGCGTCCAGCGCATGCGGTGACGAAGGCAATGGTCGTGATGGGCGTCGCCGCGAGATCACGACGTTTTTAACGCAAAGAACGCAGAGGGTAACGCAAAGCGCGCAGAGCCTTTGCGTTCTTTGCGTCAAGACCCTTTGCGAGCTTTGCGTTGAAAATCCGTCTGCGCGAACCTTAAGAAATCTTAAGGTAAATCTTAAGGTAATCTTAAGGTATCTTTTCCCTTTTTTTGCCATAATGTCCGCGTCTTCACGAAGAAGGCGGAAAGGCAGAGGGAAAAGATGTTGGCAAAATGCTATTCGGGCGCGGTCAGCGGCGTTGACGCGCAAACGGTCGAGATCGAGGTCTATTCGGCGGTCGGCACGTCGCAGTTCGCGATCGTGGGGCTCCCCGACACGGCGGTGAAGGAGGCGAAGGACCGCATCCCGACCGCGCTCAAGAACCAGGGCCTCGCGTCGAAGAAGGAGTTCGACGTCACGGTCAACCTCGCGCCGGCGGACGTGCGGAAGGAGGGGCCGATCTACGACCTGCCGATTGCCGTCTGCCTCCTGAAGGCGACGGGGCGCATCCGCAACGAGCGGCTTGACGACTACGCGCTCATCGGCGAGCTCGCGCTCTCCGGCGAGGTGCGGCGCGTGCGCGGCATCCTGCCGATGGTGCTGGAGATGAAGCGCATCGGCAAGCGCGCCGTCCTCGTGCCGTACGGGAACGTCGAGGAGGCGAGCGTCGTCGAGGGCATCGACGTCATTCCCGTGCGCGTGCTGCAGGACGCCGTGCAGTACCTGAACGGCGAGCGGCTGATCGAGCCGCGCGTGACGGATCTCGCGAGCCTCGTTGCGGCGGATCGCGACGTGGGGGAGGACTTCGCCGACGTGAAGGGCCAGGGCGGGGTGCGCACCGCGCTGGAGGTCGCCGTCGCGGGCGGCCACAACGTCCTCATGATCGGCAGCCCCGGCTCCGGCAAGACGATGCTCGCGCGGCGCGTGCCGTCCATCCTGCCGCCGCTCACGGTCGAGGAGGCGCTGGAGGTCTCGCGCATCCATTCCGTCGCGGGCGCGGCGAAGGGCGGCGGGCGCTTCGTGACGCGGCGGCCGTTCCGCGCGCCGCACCACACCGTCTCGTCGATCGGCCTCCTCGGCGGCGGCGCGCACCCCGTCCCCGGCGAGGTCTCGCTCGCGCATCGCGGCGTCCTCTTTCTCGACGAGTTCGCCGAGTTCCCGCGTTCGGCGCTGGAGGTCCTGCGCCAGCCGCTGGAGGACGGGCACGTCTGCGTCTCGCGTGCGGCGGCGGCCTACGACTACCCCTCGACGTTCATGCTGATCGCGGCGATGAACCCGTGTCCCTGCGGCTACTACAACGACCCGACCCACGCCTGCCGCTGTTCGCAGAACGCGATCATGAAGTACCAAAGCCGCATTTCGGGGCCGCTGCTCGACCGCATCGACATTCAGGTCGAGGTGCCGCCCGTCGAGGCGCGGCACCTGCCGCTGGCGGCGCCGGGCGAGCCGAGCGCGGCCATCCGCGAACGGGTGATCGCGGCGCGCGCGATCCAGGCCGCGCGCTACCGGGGCATGCCGGGCGTCCGCACGAACGCCGAGGCGAAGGGGCGCGACCTCGCCGACATCTGCCGCTTCACGAAAAAGGACTGCGAAGACCTCGTGCGGCTCATCGAGCGGCTGCACCTCTCCGCGCGCGCCTACGACAAGGTCTTGCGCGTCGCGCGGACGATCGCCGACCTCGCGGGGTCGGAGGCCGTGACGCCGGAGCATCTGCACAACGCGCTCGTCTACCGGCGCATGGACAACGAGGAGAACTCGTTCTGGATTTAGCCGCCGCCCGACGGATGGGCGCGGACACGCAAAAACCCCAACACGAAACCAAGGAAAGGAACAGAGACCATGAACACCACACCGAACACATCCACTGCCACGGCCGCCCGTGCGACGGCGCGCGGCCCGTACCGCCCGAACCTGACGTTCTACCATCCGAACGCCAAGGGCACGGGCTGTGCGCTCGCGATGAACCTCCATCCCGCGCACGACGACGTGGACGGCAGCATCATGATGAAGGTCGCGAACCAGTCGTCCGTCGGCGACAGCCGTGGGCCGAGGCCGACCTATGCGCGGTTCGACTGGGAGCGCGCGATCTGCGTGAAGCTCGACTTCAACGACCTCTGCCAGATCCTGCAGGTCTTTCGCGGCGTCTGCGAGTCGGTCGGCGAGGGGCGCGGCCTCTACCACCGCTCGCCCAAGGCGGCGACGCGCATCGTCCTGCGGCATCTCGTCGAGCCGGTCTCCGGCTACTCGCTGGAGCTCTACCGCACGCCGGTCGGCGGCGGGGGCGAGTCGCGTGCGCATCTCCTCCTGACGGAGGCGGAGGCGTACGGGCTCTGCGAGGCGATTGCCGGCTCGATGTCCGTCATCTGCTTCGGCATCCCGATGGTGATTGCGCACGACACCTCGGCCTATCAGGAAAGCGTCCGGGAGGCTCGCCATGTGGTCGCGGCGTGAGGCGGCGAACGTCGGCGTCACGCGCGGTGCGTGGGGCGAGGACGTCGCGGCGGACTTTCTGCGCCGGCGCGGCTACCTGATCGTCGACAGCAACGCCTGTCCCGTCGAGAAGGACCGGCGGCTGGAGATCGACCTTGTCGCGTGGGACGAGGCGACGGACACGATGGTCTTCGTCGAGGTGAAGCAGCACGCGACGCTCACGCCCTATGGGCGGCGTCTGCGCAGCGTGGACCGAAGCAAGCGCGTCAACTTGCGCCGCGCCTGCAACGCCTGGCGGCGCGTCAACAAGTGGCGCGGCAGCTTCCGGTTCGACGTGATCGAGATCTACGGCACGCCCGAGGGCGGCCGCCCCGTCATCGACCACATCGAAAAGGTCAACCTCTTCGCGAAGCCCAACCGCTTCGTAAAGTGGGGATAGCGCGAAATCGAATAGCGCGAATTCAGAAGGAGTTTATCGTCCTGCTCGTCTTATCTGTCCCATTCGTCCTATCCCAACTCTCAACCCCCAACTCTCAACCCCCAACTCTCAACCCCCAACTCTCAACCCAACAGAAAGGAACCTGACCATGAAACTGACAACGGCACTTGAAGAAGTCATGAAGACCATCCGCAAGGAATTCGGCGAGATGTCGATCCTGCGGCTCGGCGACGCGGCCGACCGCTCGGTCGAGGCGATCTCGACGGGCGCGCTCTCGCTCGACCTCGCGCTCGGCGTGGGCGGCCTCCCGCGCGGACGCATCGTCGAATGTTACGGACACGAGTCGTCCGGCAAGACGACGCTCGCCCTGCACGTCGTCGCGAACGCCCAGAAGGCGGGCGGCACGGCCGCGTTCATCGACGCGGAGCACGCGCTCGACCCGACCTACGCGAAGAGGATCGGCGTCGATCTCGAGAGCCTGGTCGTCTCGCAGCCGAACTCCGGCGAGGAGGCGCTCACGATCTGCGAACAGCTCGTGCGCTCCGGCGCGGTCGATGTCGTGGTCGTCGATTCGGTCGCGGCCCTGACGCCGCAGGCGGAGATCGACGGCGACATGGGCGACGCCCACGTCGGCCTTCAGGCGCGGCTCATGTCGCAGGCGATGCGCAAGCTCACCTCGACGCTTGCGCAGACGAAGACGCTCTGCATCTTCACGAACCAGGTGCGCGAGAAGATCGGCGTCATGTTCGGCAACCCCGAGACGACGCCGGGCGGCAAGGCGCTCAAGTTCTACGCGACGTGCCGCCTGCAGGTTCAGCGCATCGGCGCGATCAAGAACGCGTCCGGCGAGGTCGTCGGCAACCGTACGCGCGTCAAGGTCGTGAAGAACAAGGTCGCCGCGCCGTTCGCGGAAGCCGAGTTCGACATCCTCTATGCGTGCGGCATCTCCTACGAAGGGTCGGTTCTGGACGCGGCGCTTGCGCGCGGCCTCGTCGAGAAGCGCGGCAGCTGGCTGGCCTTCGGCGACCGTCAGCTCGCGCAGGGGTCGCTGGCGTCCATCGCCTACCTGAAGGAGAACCCGGCGCTGACGGACGAGATCGTCGCGCGCGTCCGCGAGACGCCGGTCAACCCCGCGCTCGCCAAGCCCCGCAAGGCCGCGTAGCCATGACCGAACGGCACGTTCAGGCCATCTGGTACGACGCGGCGTTGCGTCCGCGACGGCTCGTCACCCGTCGCGGATGCGCCGTCGCCGTCGTGAGTCCGGGCGAATGGAACGCAGGACCGGGGCCGGACTTCCGGCGGGCCGTCCTCGAACTGGGGCCGGAACGCCGTCGCATCGTGGGTGACGTCGAGGTGCATCTCGCGCCGAGCGACTGGGACTTTCACGGGCATGGCGCCGACCCGAACTACCGAAACGTCATCGCGCACGTGACGTGGCGGGGCGGCCCGCCCCCGGCGACGCTGCCGTCGGGCGCGGTGTCGATCTGGCTCGGACGGTTCGTGACGGCTGATTGCTCGTTCGCGCCGGAGCAGATTGACCTCGCGGCCTATCCGTTCGCGCGCTTGCCGCTCGCGGGACGGCCCTGCGAACGCGAGCTCGCGCATGACCCCGACCATGCGCGGCGCGTGCTTGCCGCCGCCGGACGCCACCGCCTGAAGATGAAGGCGCGGCGTCTCGTGGGGCGGCTCTGCGCACGGGCGCGCACCGCGCGGGACGGCTTCGGCGGTTCGGGGACGAATGTCGACGCGGCGCGGCGGCAGGTCTTCTACGAGGAGGTGATGACGGCGCTCGGCTACGCGAAGAACGCGACGCCGTTCCGGCGCGTGGCCGAGCGCGTGCCGCTGGACAGCCTGCCGCGCGAGCCGGACGCGGCGCGCACGGCGTTTCGCGTGGCGGGCGGGTTCGAGGCTTGGGATCGCGCGGGCAGCCGTCCGTGGAACACGCCGGAGCGGCGGCTGGCGACGGCGGCGGCGATCTTTGCCGAGACGGACGTCATGAACCTGTGCGCGGCCGGGGACTTCTCGAAGAGCGCCTGTCGCGCGATGGTGCGCGCGCTCTGCGGTTCGCGGCGGCTCACGGCAGACGGCGCGCGCGGACAGTGGATGGGGCGCGGACGTGCGGCGGCGATTCTCGCGAACGTCGTCGCGCCGTTTGCGCTTGCCGAGGAGCGGTTGGCCGAGATTCCGGACTGGCTGCCGCCGGAGGACGTGTCGGAGCCTGTCCGCCTCACGGCGTTTCGCCTGTTCGGACGCGACCACAATCCGGCGGCGTTCTATTCGACGAACGGTCTGCTCATTCAGGGGCTGCTCCAGATTCACCGCGACTGCTGTCTGCCGCTTTACCCCGACTGCGCGCCCTGTCCGCTGGGGCGCGTCACCGCTTGACGGGGGCAGTGGCGCGGCGTCGAACCGAGAAAGGGGGATATTTGCTATAATGTAAACCCAAAAAGGAATTTCTCTGTGCATGCGTCCCTAGCCGATGTGATTGCCGATACGGCGCAGAACTCGCTTGAAGCCGGGGCGAGCCGTGTGTCCGTCGATCTTGTCGAGGAGGGCGCGGCGATTGCGGTGACCATCACCGACAACGGCAAGGGGATGGATGCCGCGACGCGGCAGCGGGCGTTCGAGCCCTCCTGCACCGAGGCCGGCAAGCACGCCGCGCGCAAGGTCGGCTTGGGGCTTCCGCTCCTGAAACGGCTGTGCGAGACCTGCGGTGGCACCTGTTCGCTCGACTCCGAGCCGGGCGTCGGGACGACGCTCGCCTACCGTCTTGATGCGCGCAGCCGAGCCGTGCCGCCCATGGGGGACATGGCGGCGGCGGTGGCGATGCTGTTCAATTTTCCCGGCGATTTCGATCTTGTCTTCACGCACCGTCGGGGCGGCAAGGCGTATTCGGTTTCCCGTGCAGAACTGGCCGCTGCCGTTGGCAGCCCTGAGACGGTCGAGGGCCTGTCTCTCGCCCTGAAATTCCTTCGCGAGCAAGAGGCCTCCGCATTTATGTAAATACGGAGGTTCGTTCGAGTTTGTTCAACAGCCATTCCCATTGAAACATCCACTTCCTATGCTACATGTCATTGCCACACCCATCGGAAACCTCGGCGACCTCTCGCCGCGCGCTGTCGAGGCGTTCAGGTCGGCCGCCGTCATCGCCTGCGAGGACACGCGGCGCACCTGGCAGCTGCTGACGCACTTCGGCATCCCGCGCCCATCCGAGATGTTCTCCTACCGTCAGGGGAACGAAGACCGCATCACGGAGAAGGTGCTCGCCGACCTCGCGTCCGGCAAGGAGGTCGCGCTCTGCTCGGACGGCGGCTACCCCGGCATCTCCGACCCCGGCTACCGCCTGATCCGCACCTGCGCGCAGCAGGGCGTCGCCTACGAGGTGATTCCCGGCGCGAGCGCGGTCAACGTCGCCCTGCTGATGAGCGGGCTTTCGACGTCGTCGTTCACCTTCCGGGGCTTCCCGCCGCGCGGGCCGGGCGCGCTCCGCAACTGGTTTCGGGAAGACGCGGACAAGGAACATACGCTCGTCTGCTACGAGTCGCCGTTCCGGATTGCCGCGACGCTGACGGCGGCGCTGGACGCGCTCGGCGACCGGGAGGCCGCCGTCTGCATCGAGTTGACGAAGCTCCACGAGCGCGTGTCGCGCGGCTACCTGTCCGACTTGGCGCGGGAATTCAGGGATGCGAAGGTGAAGGGCGAGGTCGCGCTCGTGATTGCGGGCTGCAACCCGAAGTTTGCGCGGACGGCGGCGAATCCCCCGGACGGCGGCAGAGATGGTATAATGTCCGCATGAAGAGAATTGGCATCATCGGCGCGGGGCGCTTCGGCATGTCGCTCGCGGAATCGCTCTCGAACGCGGGCGCGGAAGTGATCCTCATCGACCGGAACCGTCCCGCGATGCAGCTGGCGAACGAGTTCGCGACGGCCCTGCAGGGCGACGCGACCCAGCCGCGCGTCCTGGAGGAGGCGGGCTTCGGCGAGTGCGACGTCGTCGTCGTCGCGATCGGCTCGAACATGGAGGCGTCGATGATGGCGACGGCGAACTGCAAGGAGCTCGGCGTGCCGAACGTCGTCGCGAAGGCGACGAGCGAGCTGCACGGCAAGATCCTGCGCCGCATCGGCGCGGACTCGGTCGTCTACCCCGACCGCGATTCGGCGCACCGCCTTGCGCGCGCCATCGCGAACCATGACGTCATCGACTTCCTGGAGGTCTCCGAGGGCTATTCGATTGCGGAGATCGACGTGCCCGATGGCGTGCGCGGCCAGACGCTCGCCGAGGCGGACCTCCGCCGCAAGACGGGCGTGACGGTGCTCTGCATCCGCCGCGCGGATCCCGACCCGAAGAAGCCGCGCAAGGTCATTTTTCCGCAGGCGGGCGACGTGATGGCGTCCGACGACCGCCTCATCGTCTTCGGCGAGACGAAGAAGCTCGACGAGTTGTCCTGACGATGAGCCGGCTGGTCATTCGCGGTCGCAAGACGATTTCCGGGACGCATCGCGTCTCCGGCAACAAGAACGCGGCGCTGCCGATGGTCGCGGCGGCGCTCCTGACGTCCGAGCCCGTCACGATCCGCAACCTGCCCGCGATTGACGACGTGGCGCGGATGCTCGACGTGGCGCGGAGCTTTGGCGCGCAGGTCGTGCGCGACGCGGCGGCGGGCGCGGTCACGATCACGGCGGCGAAGCTGCGGTCGGCGCGGATCTCGCCCGAACTCGCGGCGAAGATTCGCACGAGCTTCCTCTTCGCGGGTCCGCTTCTCGCGCGGCTCGGCCGCGCCTCGCTGCCGCCGCCCGGCGGGGACGCGATCGGCCACCGCCGCCTCGACACGCATTTCGCCGGCTTCAAGGCGCTCGGCGCCAAGGCGTCCGTCGGCAAGAAGTCGCTCGCGCTGAAGGGCGCGCTGAAGGGCGCGCGCATCCTCCTCGACGAGGCGTCCGTGACGGCGACGGAAAACATCCTGATGGCGTCCGTCCTCGCGAAGGGGCGGACGGAGATCTACAATGCGGCGTGCGAGCCGCACATCGTCGACCTCGCGAACATGCTGAACGCGATGGGCGCAAACGTCGCGGGCGCGGGCACGAACCGGCTCGTCGTCGAGGGCGTCGCGGCCCTGCACGGGTGCACGGCGACGGTGGGCTGCGACTACATCGAGGCCGGCAGCTACCTCGTCGCGGCGGCCGTGACGGGCGGCGAGTTGACGCTGACGGGCGTCGACCCCGCGCCGTTCGAGGTGCTGGCCGGGCCGTTCGCGCGCTTCGGCGTGACGTGGACGCTCGACGCGGCGGCGGGGACGCTCCGCTATGTGCCGCGCAAGCGGCTGCGGATGAAGTACGACCTCGGCGACGCGATCCCGTCGCTTGCGGACGGCACGTGGCCGGCGTTTCCGTCCGACCTCCTGTCGATTCTCATCGTCCTCGCCTCGCAGGCGCGCGGCACGTGCCTCTTCTTCGAGAAGATGTTCGAGTCGCGGCTCTACTTCGTCGACCACCTGCGGCAGATGGGCGCGAAGATCGTGCCGTGCGACCCGCACCGCGTCGTCGTCACGGGGCCGTCGGCCCTGACGGGCGGCACGGTCACGTCGCCGGACATCCGGGCGGGCATTGCGCTCGTCATTGCCGCGCTCTGCGCGAAGGGCGAGACGACGATCCTGAACGCCGAGTCGATCGACCGGGGCTATGTCGCGGTCGAGAAGGCCCTCGGCGCGCTCGGTGCGGACATCGAAAGAAGGTGACGGCCGAACAGGCAGAACCGTGCCGTATTCCGCTGGGAGCCGATTTTTGGTAAAATACGCGCACTTATGAAAAGGTTGATTGCGTTTGCCGCCCTCGTGGGGGCGGCGGCCGCCTTTGCGGCGGATGTGACGGAAGTCCGGGTCAAGGCCCTGGACGGCTTTGGCGGCGACACGTCGTTTGTGTCGAGCCGCTGTCAGGTGAAGGCCGGCAAGCCCTATGACCCCGTGACGGTGACGCGCGACGTCACGTCCCTCAAGGACTCCGGCGAGTTCGAGGACATCACGGCCGACGCCCAGCGCGTGGCGGACGGCGTGGAGGTCACGTACTACGTGAAGCGCAAGATGCGCTATGCGGGGCCGCTCGTC
The DNA here is from genome assembly GCA_934675625.1 of uncultured Kiritimatiellota bacterium. Lineage (GTDB taxonomy): Bacteria > Verrucomicrobiota > Kiritimatiellia > RFP12 > UBA1067 > UBA1067. The sequence goes on along the minus strand of CAKURH010000024.1, from coordinate 22,189 downwards.
ATTGAGGGCAACGAGGAGCTGAGCGAGTCGAAGATCGCCAGCGAGGCGGGCCTGAAGGACGGCTACCTCTACGGCGAGTCCGACCTGGCGGCGGCGGCGGCGCGCGTCCGGCTCGCCTATCAGAAGAAGCACTACGCCGACGCGAAGGTCTCGTTCCGCACGAAGCTCATTTCCGGCAACGACGTGACGGTCGTCTTCACGATTGACGAGGGCGCGCGCCAGAAGGTCGCGGACTACGTCTTCGAGGGCACGCCCCACGCCGTGGACGTCTCGGTGTGGCAGTCGCTTCTCCCCGGCGAACTGGACGCGGCGACGTTCGACGCGGCCGAGCTGCACGAGGCGATCAACGACCTGCCGTGGTGGAACCCGATGGGCTGGTTCTCCGACAGCCCCGTGACGAAGGATCAGCTCGCGCAGTGCTGCGACAAGCTCGCCGAGGTCTACCGCAACCACGGCTATCTCGACGTGAAGGTCGAGGGGCCGCGCCGCGTCCCGGCGGGCGACGGCAAGGTGAATCTCGTCTTCACGTTCACGGAGGGCGTGCAGTACCGCGTCGGCACGACGCAGGTGACGGGCGTGACGCGCTATTCGGCGGAGGACGTCGCGTCGCGCAGCGCGCTGCCGGAGGCGGGGGCGGTCGCCGGCGAGAAGGCGCTCGCGGACGCGGCGCACCGCATCGAGGTCACCGTCGGCTCGGGCGATTCGGGGCTCGCCGACTCGCGCGTCGACATCCGGCGCATCCCGACGGACGACCCGTCCGTCGTCAACGTCGTCTTCAAGGTGAGCGAGGGCGTGCCGGTCGTGCTGAACGAGGTCAAGATTCGCGGCAACGACTACACGATGGACAAGGTCATCCGCCGCGAGATCGCGCTGGGGCCGGGCGACCGCATGCTCGCCGACCGCGCCGAGCGCTCGCAGCGGCGTCTGGAGAACCTCGACTACTTCGGGCGCGTGCGCTACTACCTGGAGCCGACGGGGCTCGGCAAGGACGCGAACGGCGCCGAATACCGCGATCTCGTCTACGAGGTCGAGGAGAAGAACACGGGCTCGTTCATGGTCGGCGTCGGCGCGTCGACGGTCGATTCCGTCTACATCTCCGCCGAGGTGAACCAGAACAACTTCGACCTCTTCGCGCCGTCGAAGCTCTTCCGGGGCGCGGGGCAGAAGGGCCGCGCCTACGTGGCGTGGGGCCCGCGCTACCAGAGCATGGAGCTTGGCTTCGTCGAGCCGCACCTCTTCGGCCGCATGCTGGAGCTCTCGGTCGACCTCTACCGCCGCCTGCGCTGGTATGACGAGTACGACCTCATCCGCACGGGCGCGATGGTCTCGTTCGCGTATCCCGTGAAGTTCTGGCCGACGTGGGAGCCGTTCGGCCGCTTCGGCATCGGCGTGTCCGGCGAGTACATCGAGTTCGATGACGTCGACCACGGGGAGTATGCCTACGGCGGCACGACCGGGCGCCTCTTCGAGATGGAGGAGCGCGCCTACGGCGACGCCTTCGAGCCGGTCGTGCACCTCTTCTGGTCGAAGGACGGCCGCGACAACTTCCGCACGCCGACGCGCGGCTACCGCACGCGCGTGTTCCTCGACGTCGCGCCGGCGGGCGACAACCAGTACTGGCGCTTCGGCATCAACCACCGCAACTACTTCAACGTCTGGCGGCAGCTCCTCGGCGCGAACGTCGACCATGTCTTCATGATTGCGCTGCGCGCCGAGACGGTTGACGCCTTCTCGGACGACCTGCCGATCTACAACCGCATGTTCCTCGGCGGCCCGAAGTCGATTCGCGGCATCGAGTACCGCAACGTCTCGCCGATGGCGCGGCGCGTGGACGGGTACGACGACTGGGCCCCGTGGGGCGGCCAGACGCTCTTCTGCATGAACTTCGAGTACACGATCCCGATCGTCAAGATGCTGCGCTTCGCCGTCTTCTCGGACGTCGGTTCGGTAAGCACGGACGTGTGGGATCTCGACTTCTCGGACACGTTCGCGTGGACGGTCGGCTGCGGCTTCCGCCTCGACATCCCGATGTTCCCGATCCGCCTCGACTTCGCGACGCCGATCGAGAAGCCCGAACACGCCGAGGAGGAGGTCTTCTCGTTCACGGTCGGGTATGATTTCTGAGAAATAAGCGAATTAAGAAATAATCGAATGATCGAATTAACGAATGATCGAATTAACGAATGGTCGAATGGCCGAATGGTCGAATTTAACGAATCAGCGAATTGATCAACAAGGAAAACAAAAAATGAAGAAACTGATGTTTGCAGCGGCGCTCGCTTCGGCGATGGTCGCCTCGGCGGAAATGAAGGTCGGCTCGGTCAACCTGATGCTCCTCATCCGCAACCACCCGAACTACGACGCCAACAAGGAGCTCCTGACCTCGACGGACAAGGATTACCAGAAGAAGGTTGAGGCGATCAAGTCCGAGGGCGAGAGCCTTCAGGCGGAGGGCAAGAAGATCGCCGAGCAGTTGCGCAACCCGATGCTCGCGGCGAAGGCGAAGGCCGACGTCGAGAAGCAGCTCATGGACATCCAGCAGAAGCTGATGGGCATCGAGCAGCGCTACCGCGCCGAAGTCGCGCGCTGCCGCCAGGACCTGCAGGACTTGGAGGGCCGTCTCCTCAAGACGACGACGGACGACCTGCGCAAGCGGCTCGCGAAGTTCGCCGAGAAGAAGGACTACGACCTCATCCTCGACAAGACCGCCGCGCCGTTCGCGAAGGCGAAGTACGACGTGACGGACGAGATGCTGCAGGAGCTGGGCGTCGAGCCGAAGAACGCGAAGGGCCGCGATGAGGGCAAGTGAACTGGCGAAGACCCTCGGCGGCACGCTGGAGGGCTCTGACGTCGACATCCTCGCCTGCGCCGGGCTGGAGGAGGCCCGCAAGGGCGACCTCAGCTTCTGCAAGGATCCGAAGCACGTCGCGCTCGTGCAGGTGACGAAGGCCTCGGCCGTCCTGCTGACGAAGGACTGGGAACACGGTGCGCCGTGCGCAATCATTCGCGTGAAAGATCCGAACGACGCCTGCATGAAGGCGGCCGCGCTGTTGGCGCCGCCGCCGCCCGTGCGCGCGCCGGGCGTCCACCCGACCGCCGTCATCGACCCGTCCGTCCGGCTCGGCAAGCGCGTCCACGTCGGGGCTTACACGGTCATCGAGAAGGGTGCGGAGATCGGCGACGACTGCCTCATCGAGGCGCAGGTCTTCATCGGCGAGAACTGCCGCCTCGGCGATGGCTGCCACCTCTATCCGCAGGTCACGCTCCGCGAGGGCTCGGTGCTTGGCAAGAAGGTGATTCTCCATTGCGGCGTGCGGATTGGCGGCGACGGCTACGGCTACACGACGTCGGTTGGCCTCACGGGCATCAAGATCGAGAAGATTCCCCAGCTCGGCATCGTCGAGCTCGGCGACGGCGTTGAGGTCGGCTCGAACACGACGATCGACCGCGCGCGCATCGGCCGCACCTACATCGGCCCGCAGACGAAGATCGACAACCTCGTGCAGATTGGCCACAACGTCAAGGTCGCGGGCTATTCGGGCATCATCGCCCAGGCGGGTGTCGCGGGCTCGACGCAGATCGGCAAGGGCTGTCTCATCTGGGCTCAGGCCGGCATTTCCGGCCACATCAAGATTGCGGACGGCGTTCAGGTTGGCCCCCAGGCGGGTGTGCCGAAGACACTGGACGGCTCGGTCAAGTACGTGCTCGGCGCGCCGGCCGAGTCGAAGAAGGAGTTCGGCGCGCGCCTGCTCCTGCCGCGTCTGGTGGAGAAGCTGCGCGCCGAGGTGAAGGAACTGAAGGCGCTCGTCGCCGCGAAGTGAGGCACGGGCGGAAGAGGAAAAGGCTATGGCAAACGGAAACTTTGATTTCGGGGCCCTCCTGAACGACCAGTTCAAGGGCATTCGCAAGGGCTACAAGTTCGGCAAGGCGTTCAACGACGACAAGTCGCTCGTGCGTCCGGCGAAGCCGGCCGTGGAGGTCGCGTCGGACGACAACGCGGCGCTCAAGGCCGCCTACGAGGCGGGCGAGGCCGTTTCGGGTCTCGTCGAGAAGGAGGTGAAGGGCGGCTACGAGGTGACCGTCGCCGGTCAGCGCGCGTTCTGTCCCTTTTCCCAGATCGACCGGTTCAAGAAGGAGCCGTCCGAGTATCTCGGTCGCAAGTTCGACTTCGTCGTGACGGAATACGCGAAGGACGACCGGGGGCTGAGCGTCGTCGTCTCGCGTCGGGCGCTCTTGGAGGTTCAGGCCGAGGCGCTGCGCGAGGCCGTCCTCAACGAGCTGCACGAGGGCGAGACGCTGAACGGCACCGTCACGCGCGTCTTCGACTTCGGCGCGTTCGTCGATCTCGGCGGCGTCGAGGGGCTGCTCCCCGTGCGCGAGATCGCGTGGGAGCGCGTCGAGGATCCGAACGCGATCCTCAAGTCGGGCGACGCCGTGACCGTCAAGGTGCTGCATATTGACCGCGAGGCGGGCAAGATCGCGCTCTCCCGCAAGGAATGTCTGCCGCGCGTCTTCCACCACTCGCCCGAAGAGGAGGCGTCCGCCAAGTCCGCCGCCGAAGTCGCGGAATGGATGAAGGCGAATGCCGAGAAGAACGCGCACGTCGGCTCGCTCGCTGGCGCGTTCAGCGGCCTGAAGCTCGGCTGAAGAGCGGGCTGATTCCGTGCGTCCGCCGCGCGGAAAAAATGATATAATACGGCCCATATGGCGAAGGTCAAGCTGACAAAGACGGAGCTCAAGGCTCAGACGGACGCGCTGAAGCGGTTTCAGCGCTTCCTGCCGATGCTTCAGCTCAAGAAGCAGCAGCTGCAGGGCGAAATCGCCGGGATCTCCGCCAAGGCCGACGAGACGCGCGCTGCCGAGCGCGCCGTGCGGGCCGACCTCGACCGCTGGGTCGGCCTCTTCGCGACGGATCCTGCGCTTTTGGCGGGCCTTGTGAAGGTCAAGGACGTGCGGACGGGCTCGGCCAACATCGCGGGCGTGGCGATTCCGACGTTCGAGTCGATCGAGACGGACGTGAAGCCGGTCGATCCCTGGGCGACGCCGGCGTGGGTCGACGGGGCCGTCGACGTGACGACGAAGATCCTCTCGCTCCAGTGCGAGCGGGCGATCTACGAGGAGCAGCGCCGCCTCATCGCGGCCGAGCTCCAGCAGACGTCGCAGCGCGTGAACCTGTTCGAGAAGGTGCGGATTCCCGCCTGCAAGGAGGCGATCCGCGTCATCAAGATCGCGCTCGGCGACGAGCAGACCGCCGCCGTCACGCGCGGCAAGATCGCGAAGGGGAGGGACAAGTCGTGATCGTTCGGATGAAGCATCTCGATCTCGTCTGCCTCGCGTCCGAGAAGGACGCGACGCTGGAGCGCCTCCGCGCGCTCGGCGCGGTGCACCTGGACCTGTCCGCCGCGAACGGCGCGGCCGTCGCGACGGCGGAAGAGGCTCTGTCGGATGCCGAGAAGGCCGTGCGGCTCATCCTCAAGGCGCGCGGCAAGCAGACGGACTTGGCGATTCGTCCGCACACCGTCGCGGAGGTGCTGGCGCTCGACGCCGACCGGGCGACGCTCGTGGCGGCGGAGGAGCGCCTGGAGAAGGAGATTCGTGCCTACGCGCCGTATGGCGACTTCGACCCGAAACTGGCCGCGAAGCTGCGCGAAACGGTCGCGGGGTTGGAGGACGTCGTGGACTTGCCGGCAAAGCTGCCGGAGATGCGGCTGTCGCGGATGCAGGAGAAGCTCGCGCGCGTGAAGAGCCGCCGCGCGATCGATGACGTGAAGATCGCGTCCGTCGACGAGCAGGCGATCCTGAAGGCGTATCCGGCGATTCGCGACCGCATCGCGTTCGCGCGGGCGAAGGAGCTGCTGGCGGATCACGGCGCGCTTGCCGTCCTGTCGGGCTGGATTCCCGCGCCGCGCGTGGCGGCGCTGCTGGAGGAGGTGCGCGGCGAGACGGCGGGCGACGACCTGTTCGCGCGCTCGAAGGCGATTGGCTGGGCCGTGCTGCTGCGCGACCCGGAGCCGGGCGAGACCCCGCCGACGCTCGTCGAGCCGCCGCGCTTCTTCAAGCCCGTGAAGGCCCTGTTCGCGGGGCTGGGCGTCGCGCCGGCCTACGAGGAGGCGGACGTGTCCGTGCCGTTCATGTGCTATTTCTCGCTCTTCTTCGCGATGCTCGTCGGCGACGGCGCGTACGGGGCGATTTTCCTCGCGGCGACGCTCGCCTTCCGCAAGAAACTGCCGCGCAGCTGGTTCATCCTGCTGACGGTCTTCTCGTCCGCGACGGTTCTCTGGGGCGTCCTCTCCAACACGTGGTTCGGGGCGGGGCTGCCGTTCCTCGCGAACCTGCCGACCGTGACGTGGCTCGCCGACCCGAGCTACAACCACATGATGCTGCTCTGCTTCACGATTGGCGTCTCGCACCTCATGCTCGCGCGCATCTGGAACGGCGTCTGCAAGTTCCCCGACTCGACGGCGGTCGCGGAGTTCGGCTGGGCGGGCGTCCTGCTCTTGATGTATCTCGTCACGAATTCGATCGTCGGCATCTTCCCGCGCTTCCCGTCGTGGGGCTTTGCGCTCGGCGGCGTCTCGATTGCGGCGGTCTTCCTCTTCAGCGTGAAGCCGTCGGAACTGAAGACGCGCGGCGCGGAACTGGGGATGCTGCCGCTGAACATCATGTCGGCCCTCGGCGACATCATTTCCTACGTGCGCCTCTTCGCGGTCGGTCTTGCGTCCGTGAAGGTCGCGGAGAACTTCAACAACATGGCAATCGGCCTCGTGGCCGATGCGGATGCCGTCTGGGCGAAGGCCTTGCTGTCGGTCGCGATGGTCGCGATCCTTGTCTTCGGGCATGTCCTGAACCTGCTGATGGCGGGGCTCTCGATTCTCGTCCACGCCGTGCGCCTCAACACGCTGGAGTTCTCGAACCACAAGGGCATCACGTGGTCGGGCCTCGCGTTCCGTCCATTTCGCAAGTCTTAAGTCAACCGTCTCGAAAAACAGAAAAAGGAGAACAGAAAAATGAATGATGCAGCAATGATTGTCGCGGGCGCGATCGCCTGCTTGGGTCTTTCCGGCGCGGGTTCGGCGCTGGGCACGGGTCTGGCCGCGAGCGCGGCGGTGGGGGCCTGGAAGAAGTGCTACGCGGCGGGCAAGCCGGCGCCGTTCCTGCTCCTGTCGTTCGTCGGCGCGCCGATCACGCAGACGCTCTACGGCATGATTCTCATGTTCACGCTGTTCGGCAAGCTCAGCGTCGAGGGCGCGGGCATCCCGTGCCTCGTGCTCGGCATCTTCTCGGGCTTCGCGATTGGCGCCTCGGCGCTCCTGCAGGGCCGCGCGGGCGCGGCGGCGTGCGATGCGCAAGCCGAAACGAACCAGGGCTTCACGAACTACCTCGCCGCGCTCGGCATCGTCGAGACGGTCGCGATCTTCACGATGGTGTTCACGCTCATCGCGGTCGGCAAGATCGGGTAAATGCGGCTGTCGCGGAAGTTTGCGTGGTTCGCCGCCTTCACCGCCGTATTTGCGGGGTTGGCGGCGTTCGTCTTTTGGGGCACGTGGTCGCTCGACTTCGCGCCGGTCATGCCGGACGACACGATCGTCCACCCGATGGCGTATGCGGACTACTGGGCGAAGTCCGTGCGAAAGTTCTTGACGTCCGGCAAGTTCATTCCAAGCGACATCCTCTGGGACGGCCTCCTGTTCTCGCCCTACTTCTGCCAGGAGCTGAAGTACGCCTTTTCGCTTTATTGTGCGGGGCTGGGGCTTGCGTACTTCCTGCGCGGACGGGGCCTGTCCCCATTGGCATCCTACGGGGCGGGGCTGCTGCTTGCGTTCTGCGGCTACTGGTCTACGCTTTTCTCCGCCGGACACGGCGGCTGGTTCGTCTGGATGACCTACGGCGTCTTCGCGTTCGGATTGGCCGATCGCGCCGTGCGCAAGGGGAAGCTGCGCCATTGGCTCTTGCTCGGTGCCTGCACGGCGTGGGGAAGCTTCTACCAGGCCGACCTCTGGCTGCTTTTCACGGTGCTGACGGGGCTTTATTTTGTCTGGTGCTGTGTGCGCGAACGGAAGTTCCCGTGGAAGGGGACGCTGCTCGCGGCGGGCGTGTTCTTCGTTGTGGGCGCGCCGAGTTTCCGCTTTGCGCTCGTGAACGACCTCGCGGGGCGCGACAAGCAGATTGCGTCGGGCGAGACGGTCGCCGCCGCGTCGGTGAAGGACGAGGCGGAAAAGCGTTGGGTTTTCGTGACGAACTGGTCGCTACCGCCAGACGAGACGGCGGAGTTCGTCATCCCGCGCCTCAATGGCGACACGAGCTGTCCGCTGACGCTTTCGATCGGCTCGCGGTACGGGACGGGCGTTCGGCCCTATACGGGCGCGCTGGGGCGTCCGAAAGACGCCGCGCAGGGCAACTACCGTCAGCATTCGCTTTATGTCGGCTGGGTGACGTGCCTGCTGGCGCTGGCGGGCGTCGCGTTCGGCTGGCGCTTCCGCACGGGACGGGACTGCCTCTTCTTTTCCCTTGCCGCCGTCGTCTTCTACCTGTTTTCGCTCGGACGTTTTTGCGAGCCGGTCTATCGCCTCGTGTATGCGCTGCCGTTCGGCGACTACCTGCGCGCGCCCGTCAAGTGGCATCACCTGACGGAACTCTGCCTCTGCGTCTTGGCGGCGTACGGGATCGAGGGGCTGCTGAATCGTGCGTGGCTGAAGGGCCGTCACGGGTGGCTGATCGTCGGTGCGGTCGTGCTGTTCGGGGCGATTGACCTCGCGCGCAACGATCGAATCTACTGCGCGCCCGTCGATTTGCGGCGTGTGCGGCAGACGAACAGCGACATGCAGATGAGCGTCTTGCGGCGCACGGACTTTGCGAATCCGCAGGTGGCGGAGATGGTGAAGCGCGGAGCCGTCGTCTCGCTCGCGAACTATCTTGGAAACCCTGACCTCTACCTCGTCGAGGTGCTGACGCCGCGCAAGCCGTCAAACGAACCGCTGCCGCCGTGGACAATCGCGGCGTGGCTCGGCTGCCTGTCGCTGCTGGGCTCGGTCGCCGTGATCGTCTGCGCGTTGCGTGCGGTCGTTGCGACGTCGTCGAAATAGCAAATATTGCAAGGATTTCTTTTGCTTATATGCTCCTGACCCAATTTTTCAACAACTTGTTGCAAAATTGGATGCCACTTGGCCAAATCCGTCACAAGGTGTGGCAGAACGGGGATCGAATAATCTGCGCCTTCAGAGTGTGATAGATGAAATGAATTTGCAACAAGTTGTTGCAAATAAGATTTTTCAGATTCCGTGGGGACATCATCAAACTACAGAACTTCTGTGCAAGGTACCGGACGACTTCAAGAGCCAGTTACCGACCATTGAGGAGATTGAGACGGAACTCGCCAACATGGAGAGAGGGTAAGGAGGCAACTTGCCGATTTGACGGGGTTGGACGGAAAGTGGTATAATTTGCGCAGATTTTGTTGGGCGAGTGGTGCTTCGCCTGACACACGGGTCAAACCGTGATGGCTCTTTGACAACGGCTGACGGGCACCTGACGTCGGCCACCGGCCTGAAGTTCTTGCGTGGCAGGGCAACCTGCCGTGTCGGAACGGAGGGCAGAACCTTGGAAGAGGCTGTCGCCGCAAAGGACAGCCGAACCAAGGGGCCGGGAATCCCAAAAGGATCCGGCCTGTCCGCCGAAACGCCGCAAGGCGCGACGGCGGGCAGCGTACGCAACAGTACGTAAAGTAACTTCGCCGGAAACCGCTAATTTCTATTGCTGAAGTGAAATACGAGCTGTGCGTGCGTGTGTCATTCACACACGACGCACTCTCTATTCATGTTTCAGCATAGGCTCTTAGCGGTGCCTCCGGCGAGATAGGAATCTTGAGGGTGCGCCGTTCTATTTTCCTGCGCCGAGAGCGGCCGCGCCTTGTCAATGGCGGCGTGGGAGAAAAAGAGAGTGTGTTGATGAGTGATGAGAAGAGCCTTTCATTTTCAGACGTTCTGAAGGAGGTTGTCGAGTGTCTGAATCAATTCAAGACGCCGACTCTCGACAAGGCACTGCTTGAACAAAAGGGCATAACAACCGATTTGCAAAACCTACCTTGCACGTTCAACCTCGTGCTGAAGAATAAAAAGAAGACGACGCGGATTCAGAGTTGCATGAAGCACATCCTGACGGAACGCATCACGACCGATCAGGGGAATGTAACGAATAGGACCGACGAAAAGTATTTGAACTATGTTGAGGTTGGAATCGAACATGAGGTTGAGAAGCCGTTTTGTGCAGGGTGGGCTGATATTCTCAAGATAGTCGGTGGGACAATCATTTTTCTTTGCATTATATTTACCCTGTTTCATCTTTTAGGTTGGCTTGCGTTGCAGAGATCGGTCAAGGAAGAGCGCGTGGCGACGCGGTTTAGCGTTGGCTCAAATGTCGTTTATTCGCTTGAAGCCTTGCAAAGCACGAAGGGGCTGAAATGAGGGATGATCCGATTACAAGCCGTGACATCTACAAGACGCTTTGGAAGTGCCGTGAGTTTGAACTTACGACGCTTTGGCAAAGGTCTGCCCTGCTTGGTGTCTTCTTGGCTGTGACCTATACGGGGTATGGTTATCTTGTCATGAGTGTCTTTGAGCATGGATGCACGGGCCGTTGGACGCCCTTTAACCTGTTGGGCGTTGGACTGTGTTGCTTTGGGATGGTTTTTTCCGCCTTGTGGTGCATGATGCTCAAGGGCTCGAAAATGTGGTATGAAAACTACGAAGCGGCGTTGATGGCTTTTCAAGAAGGCCAGCCAGATTCGGCCTTTGCGAGTGATTCAGTCCGTGCCAATGCCGCCTTTGGTGCGGTCTATTCGCCAGAGGCGGAAAAGAAATTGGAGTTGTTCGATTTCAATGACAGTTTGCTTTCCACGGTGGGCGGACACTATTCCGTGTCGCGGGTTGCAGTTTCCATTGGTGTCGTTTCGCTTGTCGGATGGTGCGCATTAAGTGTCCTTCATATCCTTTCATTGGTTGTGGGGGCTCAGATGGCCTTGGAAATGGTCGAAATCTATGGGATTCCCATTGCACTTGCGCTGTTCTTGTCAATTTCTGTTGTCGTTTTTGTCATGCTAACAAAAATGGCGAAGAGTTCGAGCCTTTAAGACGAAAGAAAGAAATAAAAATGCATAAGAAAATTGGCCTCATGGCCTGTTCACTGATGGTGTTTGGCGCGGTTGCAAAACCGAAAGTTGAGATTCTATCTACGCAAATGCGTACGACTGATCCGACGGTGATGGATGTATCCTACAAAGTGACGAGCGCAAACGACAAAGTGAACGTACGCGCACTCGCCTTTGAGAACGGTGTGCGGAGTTTCGCGAACGTCGTGCGTCCGTCGACGTTCTTGGAAGGGAGTGTCGTCGGCGACAGCGTGTCCGCGAATACGGTCAACTCGTTTGCGTGGAAGGTGTCGGCAGACTGGAAGGTCGACCTCGCGCAAGTGGCGGTCGAGGTGTTGGCGAAGGAAGTCGATGAGGGACTGGTGCCGCTCGATCTCGTCACGATCCCGGCGCATGGGAGCTATGGCGCCGTCACATGTTCGACGAACGTCGTTTCGGATGCCGAGTATCGTGATGCGCTCTACTGGCTTTATGCCGACGGCGATGCCGATCTTACGTTGAAGGACGGTTGGCTGCGCGATGCGCAGGGGCGGATTCTTGTCAAAGGCGACGTGTTACAGGGCGACGGTTACGTCGGCGAATTCATTCGTGGCAAGATGGGCTGTGACGCGATGGGGAAGGGCTGTCAATGGCCGCATGCGGTCGTCGCCGCCGTGGAGCGCATTCGCCGTGTGTCGATGCCGTATTCGGGCAACCACCGTTACATGATCAAAGGCCTGACCGCCCCCGCCGCGCAGACGATGGGCAACGGCCTGTACATGGTCATCGACCTGAACGGCAACGACTTCCACTTCCCCGTCACCTACATGGATTCGGCGCCATCCAAGTGGGGCGACGAGTACAAGACGAACAAGATTGTTTTGCGGCGCATCGACACCCCGAACGGCACATATTACGCAGGCGTCTTCCAGATTACTGAGGCGCAATGGGCGAAGGTGATGGGCGGAACGAGCACCAGCACCAAGCCGAAAGCCTACATTCCGTACTATGGCATTCGTGGCGATGCGGACGTGTATGACTGGCCGAGTTCAAATGAGGTCGACGCGAACAGTTTCATGGGTGCGCTTCGGGTGCTGACGGGGATTCCGACGTTCGACTTGCCGAGTGAAGCCGAATGGGAATACGCGGCGCGTGCGGGCGTGACGACCAAATGGCTGTGCGGCGACAGCGAGGAAGGGTTGGATGATTTTGCGTGGTATTCCAAGAACAGTGACGGAACGACGCATCCCGTTGGTACGCGCGCGGCGAATGCGTGGGGACTTTACGACGTGCATGGCAACGTGTGGGAGTGGTGCCTGAATCGTTATTCGAGCGGCAATTCCAGCCGGGTGCTGTGCGGCGGCTCGTACTACCACGATGCGTCGAGCTGCGCCTTTGGCTGTCGGAACGGCGGCGGTAACCCGTCTGGCGTCTGGGGCAACCGCGGGTTCCGTTTGTTCTGCCGCCCAGGATCGAACTGAGTTCCATGCTCAAGAAATGACGAGCGCGGCATGAGGTACTCAGCGACAGAACGGACGGGGAACTGCGCCCCCCGAACCCTCGGCAGAGGAGAGGGCGAGTCGGAAGTCGCTCGCCTACGCGGCGGCGGTCGGTTAGGGCCTTTTGCGCGCCTTTTCGCAGAGCGCGGCGGCGAGGTCGTTCATCGCGAGGCAGTTGGCGCGAAAGAGATGGGCGGCGGCGGGGTCGCGGCGCATGGCAAGGGCCGAGATGTGGGGCGTCGTGTTGGTGAAGCCCGAGAGAATAAGCAATCGGTCGGCGGCGAGTTCGCGCGAGTCTTCGGCCGAGGGGTCGTAGCGTGGCGGCAGGGTGCAGGGCAGCATCTTGACGAAGCGGGCTTTCGGTGTCGCCTTGAGCCGCTTGAGCAGTTCGGTTTCGCCCGGCGAAATAAAGCCGCTGACGATCACCGCGCCTCGACGGGCCTTTTCGACGAGTTCGGCGATGGTGGGCTCGTGTTCGGCGAGCGACTTCTTGAGCGTCAGGCGGGCGTGAACGAGAAAGGGCGAGCCGAGCAAGGTGAGGTTGCCCATCGCCGACCAGACGCGCGTGGGGTCGAGAATTGCGTGGCGAATGGAAGCAAAGCGCAAAAAACGATCAGGGTGGCGGCGTTTCCAGAGGGCGCGCGCCGGGTTGAGCTTGATATAGCGGCGAATGGCCTTGAGCTGGCGCGAGTCGAACGAAAGCTCGATATAGGCGCGGCGGTCGAAGCGAAGCACGGAATGGACGGAACGGACGGGGGGCGGTGCCCCCCGAACCCCCGGCGAAGGAAAGGGGGCTGTCGCCCCGTTCAGCCGCGCGAGGGCTTCGGCGCGTGTGAGGCCTTGGCGCGTCAGCCGCTGAATCTGGGCGGCGATCGCCCGCTCGCGCGCGAGGGTTTCGGCGAAGCGCGCCGCCGCCTCGTGGGGTGCGGGGGCCGGGCCCCCGTTCGATTGGGCCCAAGCCGCCTCAATCGCCTTCATGAGCGCGAAACTGGCCCAAAGCGGGTTGAAGTCGGGCGCTTGGTCATAGTGCACGATCATGAGAAAATGAACATGGTCGGGCATGATGACGCGATTGGAAATCGTCACGGCGGGGTAGACGGCGTGAAACGCCCGCAAGAAGGTCTGAACCACCTCGCCCGCCGGCAACAGCACGGGGCGCGCCTCGCCCTCGACGAGCTGCGAGAGCATTTGGGGGCGGCCTTCGAGCGTCAGCGTGATGAAGAAGAACTGAAGGCCGCTGTGGTGAAATTCGAGTTTCATACACCGCTATTATACAGGAATCGTTCGGGCGCGGCAAGGGCAACGGCGAAGGGCCTCACACGGAGGTGCGGAGGCACGGAGAATAGAATATTGAACGGGGATGAAGAACGGTTTCAGTGGGCGAAGCGTTCCTTTCGCCAATCCATTCAGTGTCGCGTGAACGCGCGTTTCAGTGCATTCCGTGGTTGGACGAACCCGATTAGAAAAGGCGGCTTGAGATGAAACGAAAAATCAGAATTCTGTTTGCGCAGTGCGCAGTTTCCCTGTGCGCTGCGTCGGCTTGGGCCGATGTCGTGCACATCACGTACCAGACCTCGACGGGCGGAACGGTGTCGACTGTCGCCGAGGCGGCGCTGGAGACGGGATGCGCCTACACGACCGTTCCCGCGCCCACGAAAAGCGGCTACATCTTCACCCACTGGACGATTTCGACGAAGCAGGACTTCGCTGCCCGTGACGTCTGGGGACGGGCCTATGACGCGCCGAGTTTCATGCTCTACGAGGACACGACGCTGACGGCGCACTATCTGCCCGCTTCGCGGGACTCGGATGGCGACGGCATTCCCGACGGCTGGGAACTCTATTGGTACGGCGACCTCGCGCCGGACGCCGCGAGCGACACGGACGGCGACGGGGCGACCTTCGCAGAGGAACTGGCGAACGGGACGAATCCGCTCTTTCCTGACACGTCCGAGTCAGGCGGCGTGAGCCGTGCGCTGTCGGGCACGTTCCTCTACAATCCGCACCGTTACGCGCCCGTCGTCGTGCGCAGCGAGCCGGAGGGGAGGCTTTGCACCACGACGACGAACTACTGCTCGACGGGCGACCTGCAGCGCACCCCGACCCTCTCCGTCGCGAACGGATTCGCCTACTGGACGGTTGACGGCGTGGCGCAGCGCGATGCGTTCGGACGCGCCCTCGATCAGGTTGTCATCAATCCCGATGCCGCCCACGTCACCGAGGCCGTCGCCCATTATGTCGCGGATAAGGCGGTGCGGTGGTCGCTCTACTGGTACGGGCGTACGGACATCGCAATGGACAGCGACACGGACGGCGACGGCTACACGTTCGCCGAGGAGTTGGCGAACGGGACGAATCCGCATTTTCCTGACACGTCTGAATCAGGCGGCGTGAGCCGTGCGTTATCGGGCACGTTCCTCTACAATCCGCACGACTACGCGCCCGTCGTCGTGCGCAGCGAGCCAGCGGGCGCGCTGTTCACGACGGCGACGAACTATGTGACGGCCGGTGACATTCAGAGGACAGATGCGCCGTCCATCGCGGACGGATTCGCCTATTGGACGGTTGACGGCGTGGAACAGCGCGACGCGTTCGGACGCGCCCTCGATCAGGCGGTGGTCACGCCCGACAGCGGACGCGTCCTTGACGTCATCGCCCACTACGTCGCTGACGAGGCCGCGCGGTTGTCCTATTACTGGTACGGGCGCCCGGACGTCGCGATGGACAGCGACACCGACGGCGACGGCTTCACCTTCTCTGAGGAAATCGCGAACGGGACGAATCCGCACTTCCCCGACACGACGGAGCCGGGCGGAATCGCCTACGCCGATTCGGATACGCTGGAGGCGAACCTCCAGCCGTTCGATCCGGCGACGGGCGCGGTCGTCGGCGAGGCGTTCGAGGAGCTGTTCACCTCGCCGTTCGCGGGGAACGCCGCGACGAGCCGGACGTTCGGCCCGAACGCGCGCCCGGTCGTCACGGACGTGAACGGCGACGGACTCTTCGACCTCGTCATCCTCTACGACGGCGGCTACGCGGTCTACCTGAACGGCGGCACGTTCGGCAACCCGACGTTCACGCGCGACGACACGGTCGCGACGAACGGGCTCGACCTCGCGCAGGGCTCGCTCGCGGCGCTGGACGGCTTGACGCTCGATGTGCCGCCGACGGATGCGGTGAGCTGCGCGTTCGGCGACGTCGACCAGGACGGGATCGCCGATTTGCTTGTGAGCGATGCGGAAGGGCGCATCTGGTTCTACCGGGGGCTGGGCGAAAACGCCTTCGCCCTGCAGCACAAGGTCTGGGGCGGCTCGCACGCGGGCTTCGCGCCGAGGCTGACGATCGCGCTTGTGGACTGGGACGGCGACGGCGACCTCGACTGCGTGTGCGGCACGGCGGACGGGAAGCTCATGCTGCTCGTCGACCCGCGCGTCGGGCGGCCGACGAACGTGCAGGCGACGGCGGGCGTCGACTCGGTCGTGCTGACGTGGGACCCGAACGGCAACTCGCGCGTGCGCGGCTACGGCGTCTACCGGGGCGCGGACACGAACGCCTACGACCGCATCGAGGCGCAGTGGCCGCTGCCGCGCTACCGCGACGTGCCGGAGGTCGTGCAGGACTACTACTACCGCGTGACGAGCGTGAGCCGGTTCTACACGAGCGGCAATTCGACGCCCACGACGAGCGAGTCCCTGCCGACGGACGCGGTGTACGTGCAGTTCCGTCCGCACGTCTGGCTGACGGGCACGAGCGGCTTCACGGGGTCGAACGTGACGGTGATCGTCTCGATGAACAACTCGATGGGCATCTCTGCCGAGGGGCTGTCGCTGACGTTCGCCTACGACCCGGCGGTGCTGGCGCCGCGCGGCATCCGCACGACCGGCCTCACGGCGGGGCTCGTCGCGGGCGGGACGGCCACCGTGCCGTCTGCCGGCACGTGGTGCTTCGCCGCGCAAGGCGGCGAGATCGCGACGGGCGCGGGGCGGTTCCTGCTGCTGGACTTCACGATCCTGCCCGTCCACGACGTCACCGAGACGACGGTCACGCTCACGGCCGCGACGGTGAAGGCCCTCGACGGACGGGCGGTCACGCTCGACCTGCCGCAGTCGGCCACGGTTGAGATCTCCGATTCCGATCCGCTTGTGCCGGCGATTGTCGCCGTGCATGTGGCGGACGCGGCGGTTGACAGCGAGACGACGTTCGATTTGCCCGTCACGGTCACGGCGACGGAAACGCTGACGAACTTCGCGGCGACGGTTTCGTGGGACGAGACGCTGCTGGAACTGAAGGGTATTCAGACAGGATTCACAGGATTGACAGGATTGGATGAGGATCTTGTGAATCCTGTGAATCCTGTCAAAAATTCGTATGCCTTCCAGACCTCTGGCGGTGACTTCGCGCTGAAGTTCTACGCGAAGGACCCAGCGTCGGCGGCGACGAACTTCGCGGCGCGGGTGAGCCTGACGGGCGTCGCGGCGAACGACTGCCACGGCTTCGCCGTCTCGGCGGCGGATGCGGCTGGGATGGTTCTCATCAAGAACGCGCATCCGTGGGTGCCGGCGCGCGTCTCGGTCACGACCGAAGACCGGAAGGTCGACACGTTGGAAGAGGTCGTCGTGCCGTTCAAGGTGACGAGCGATGTGGCGCTCACGCAGGGCACGTTCACGGTCGAATGGGACGACGCTGTTTTGGAACTGAAGGGTATTCAGACAGGATTAACAGGATTGACAGGATTGGGTGAGAATCTTGTGAATCCTGTCAATCCTGTCAAAAACTCGTGTGTCGTCCAGACGGCGGGCGGAGACTTCGCGCTGACGTTCCGGGCGCGCGACCAGCATGACGTGACGATGACGCAGGTTCGGCTCACGTCGGCGACGGTGACAGACGCGCACGGGTTCACGCTTGCACCGTCCGTGCCGGTCGTCGCGACGATCCTCGTCCATGATGCGCATCCGCTCATTCCGGCGCAGGTGGCGATGACGCTGGACGATGTGCGGGCGATGACCGAGACGGAATTCGAGATGACGCTCGCGATCTCGTCGACCGAGGCCCTGACGAACCTCGTGCTGGCGCTCGACTACGACACGGAACTGCTGGAGCTAAGGTCGGGTGTCCTGAACTTCGCGCCTCGCGTGCCGTCAACGGTGACGCTGCGGTTCTACGCGAAGGAGAACCACACGGTCGCTTCGACAGTCATCACGGTGCGTCCGCAGCGCGGCTTTGACCACAACGGACTCGCGGCGGTGCTGCCGACCGAGGTGACGGGCACGGTCGTGCTCACGGATTCGAACCCGTGGGTGCCGGCGATGGTCAGCGTCGGCGTCGGGAACGTGTCAACCGAGACGGGACTGACGTTCGAGATGCCTGTCACCGTCACGGCGACCGAGACGCTGACGAACTTTGCGGCGAAGGTCGAATGGGACGCCGACGTGCTGGAGCTGAAGGACCTTGCGGGCGCGACCGCCGTGCGCGCCCCGTCCGACGGCACGGCGACGCTTTCGACGGCGGGCGGCGGTTTCACGCTGACGTTCTACGCGAAGGAGCAATATTGGGTCTCGAACACGGTTGTTTCCGTCGTTGCGGCGGAGGCCGTGGACAACCACGGGCTCACGGCGCATCCGATTGCCGTGCCGGTGTCCGGCACAGTGTACCTGCAGGATCTCTACAGCCTACAGCCGGCCGAGGTGGCGATGTCTCTGGCTTGTCCGACGGCGCGGACGATGGAAGAGTTCGACGTGAAGCTCCAGATCATGACCACGGAAACGCTCACGAACCTGACGTTGGCGGTCGACTATGACGAGGCGGTGTTGGATCTCAGGTCGGCCCAGCTGGCGTATGTCGGTTCGGTGCCGGACGAGGTGACGCTGCGGTTCTACGCGAAGGAGCAGCATGACGTCGCCTCGACGGTGATTGCGGTCGTGCCGCGCGACGGCATCGACTGCCACGAGCGCGTCGCGAAGCTGCCGACACGGGTCGAGGGCGTCGTCGCGCTCGTCGACTCGAATCCGTGGGTGCCGGCGACGGTCAGCGTCGGCGTCGGGAGCGTGTCGGTCGAGACGCGCACGACGTTCGAGATGCCCGTCACGCTCACGAGCAGCGAGCGGCTGACGAACTTCACGGCGACGGTCGAATGGGACGCTGACGTATTGGAGCTGAAGGGTGTTCAGACAGGATTGGACGGGAATCCTGTGAATCCTGTGAATCCTGTCAAAAATTCGTATGCCCTCCAGACCTCTGGTAGCGACTTCGCGCTGACGTTCTACGCGAAGGACCAGCACACCGTCACGCGGACGGCGGTTCGGCTCACCGGCTTGTCGGCGGTCGATGCGCACGGGCTTGCCGCGCACGCGATCGCCGACGCGGCGGGCACGGTGCTGATCCGCGACGCGCATCCGCTCGTGTCGGCCGGGGTGGTGCTCAACGTCTCGACCGTCTACGCGGATACGCTCAGCGCGTTTACGGTGCCGATTCCCGTGACCAGCACGAAAGTCCTGACGAATCTCTCCGTGACGGTCGGGTGGGACGCGAACGTGCTGGAGCTGCGCGGCGTGTCGGGCGGCGCGTTCCTTGACGGCACACCCTCGGCGGGGGCGGCGAAGGTCGGCGCGAAGGGGACGGTGCCCGGCACGCTCTACCTGACCTTCTACGCGAAGGATCAGCACACGGTCACGGAGACGTCCGTCACGCTATCCGAGGCGTCGGCCTGGTGCCTTGACGGGCTGGCCGCGAGAATCACGACGGTGGACGGCACGGTTCATCTCACGGACGCGAATGCGCCCGTCCCCGTGGAGATGCTGGTCAGGGTCGGCGGCGCGAAAGGGCAGAGCGGACAGCCGTTCGCGATTGGAGTCGCGGCGGCGACGAGCGGCGACCTCGCGGAGCTGACGGTGGAGGTCGACTGGGACGCTTCGCTCATGTCCTTCAGCGGCTGTTCCGCCGCGCAGGACGTGGTGGCGCTGTCCGAAAATCGGCGTCGCCTCGTCTTCGCCTGCACGGGCAACTACAACCTCTTCAACCTCGACTTCACGGCGGCGGCGATTCCGAATCTCCGGACGAACGGCTGGATTCGGCTCGTGGCCGCGTCGGGCGTCGGGAAGAACGGGCTGCCGGCCGTCGTGACGACGGAGCTGCCGCATGCGGAAACCGTCCTGATCGTGCGCGAGATCGGCAAGTACGACCCCGGCGACGTGGACGGCGACGGCGCCTACACGAACGCCGACTACATCATCCTGCGCGGCTACATCTCCTATCTGACGTTCCTGAAGAAGGGCGCGGTCTTCGCAAATGCGTTCGCGGACGGCTATCGGCAGCAGTATGGCGTGGACGTGCGCCTGACGGGGGCGGCGGCACGTGCCGCAGACGTCAATTGCGACGGCGCGGTGACGTCGAGCGACCTTTCTATGCTGCAGATGCTGATCAGGGAATCGGAAGGAGGAATGCAATGAAGCGTGTTGTCCTGAGTCTCATGGGCTGCCTTGTCGCGAGTGCGGCCGTCGCGCGGACGGCCTCTGTCGGGACGCTCGTCGCGAATCCGGGGGCGACGGTCTCGGTGCCGGTCGCGGTCGACGGCCTCGCGGACGTCGGCGCGGCGGTCGTGACGGTCGGCTACGACCCGGCGGTCGTCGTCTGCCTCGGCGTCGAGGCGGGCGCGGCGGTCGACGCGCAGGAGATGACGTACGCCGACACGGGAAGCGGCCAGGTCTGCGTGATCCTCGCGGGTTTCGCGCAGAATGCGAAGGGCGGCGAGATTTTCCGCATGCGGTTCTCATTGCGCGACGGCACGGCGGGGCTCTTCTCGGACGTCACTCTGCTGGACGTCGAACTCGCCGCGAAGGACGGCCTCACCGATCTCTCGGCGGCGGATCCGCTGACGGTCGTGAACGGCATGGTGCGGTCGCTCGCGGCGGACGCCGCCGCCGCGCGGCTGGAGGAGGCGTTCCGCGTCGCGCCGCAGACGGCGCTCGGCTCGCTCGCGCTCGGCGCGGGCGACGGCCTCGTCGCCGACGCGGACGGGCGGCCCGTGCGCGTGGCGGGCGCGGTCACGGCGGCGGGGCCTGTCCCCGTCGACGCGCCGTTGGGCGGCTGGCAGACGGGGACTTACGCGCTTCTCCAGACGCCGACGGCGGGGCTGTCGTTCGCGCTCGCGGACGCGCCCGACGCGACGGTGCGCGCCGAGACGGCGAACGGCCTCGTGACCTACTGCGCCGACGTCACGGTCGCGGGTTCGGTCGAGATCGTCGCGGAGACGGGGACGCTCCCGGCGGCGACGCGCGCGCAGGTCAGGGCGCTGCTCGCGGACGCGCTGGCCGCGCACCCGGACGTGACGCGCGTGACGGTGACGGGCGACGCGAGCCTCGTGCCCGTCGCCGCCGACCTCGGCATCGCGCCGCGGCTCGACGTCCTGGGGACGTCCGCGACGGCGGCCTACGCGACGCCGACGTTGCGCATCGTCGCGTTCGAGCCGCAGACGGGGCGCGTGCGCATCCGGGTGACGCCGGGCGCGGGGAACGCGATCCGCGCGCCGCTCGCGACGGGCTGCGTCCACGTCTACGGCACGCGCGACCTCTCGCAGAAGATGCGCTACCTTTCGGGCACGGCGTTCGATCTGACGCCGTACCTCCGGGACGCGACACGGGGCGAGGTCGGCCTGACGGTCGCGCTCGGCTCGTGCACGTTCATCAAGGTCAAGGCAGAAACAACCACCAAACAAGAAGGAGAAGAGGAATGAACAGACTCATCATCATGGCCGCTGCGGCGGCGACGGGACTCGGCGCGGCATGCGCGGCGGAGGACGGCGGACAGGGAATGGCGACGGCGCGGAACTGGCGGCTCACGGTCGGCGGACTCGCGCGCGGCTCGATGAAGGCGCAGGTCGGCGACTTGGGCTCGAAGCGGTGCGAGGCGTACGGCGCCGAGCTCGACTTCCAGTATCGCGCCTTCCAGGCGGGCGACTTCAGCCTGTGGACGGGCCTTGGCGGCACGTATGTGCCGAAGCAGAAGATGGGGTCGTGGGCGTTTGCCGAAATCGACAATTCGGATCCGGCCATCACGCTCGAGGACTATGGAACCGGGAAGATGGAGGCTGCGGTCGGGGAGTTCCGGCTGCTGCTCGTGCCGGAGTATGCGCTGACGGAGCGCTGGACAGTCGGTGCGCGCGTGGGCGTGGCGTTCGACTGGGTGCGGGCCACGTTCAAGCTGTCGGAATGGGGCGTCATGAACGATCACCTGTCGGGCATCACGCTTCCCTACGGCCCCTACAACGAAACCGACCGCGTGACCGACTTCGTCGCGCAGGCGATTCTCGGCCTTGAGACGACCTATATGCTGACGGACGGCTTCGGCCTCTACGCGAACGTCGACTACCGCTGCGGCGGAAACGCGACGTTCGACGTGGACGGCGACCGGATCGGCGAGC
Organism: uncultured Kiritimatiellota bacterium; assembly: GCA_934675625.1. GTDB lineage: Bacteria > Verrucomicrobiota > Kiritimatiellia > RFP12 > UBA1067 > UBA1067. The sequence continues at coordinate 153 of CAKURH010000024.1, read as the reverse complement.
TGAACCTGGACGGCTGGTGCGTCGGCGTCGGCGCCGTCGTCTCGTTCTGACGGGGGTGAAGCGGCTCGCGCGTCAGGGGGTGCAACGAGATATTTATGCAGAGTCAAAGGGGTTTAGCCGCAGAGAACGCAAAGGACGCAAGGCTCATGCCGC
>CAKURH010000023.1 GCA_934675625.1 uncultured Kiritimatiellota bacterium | reverse complement strand
CCCCCCCCCCCCCCCCCCCCCCATAAAGGCGGCGAGCGCAATTCGCAGGATGCAAGGCATGGTTTTGCTGGTCATGGTGTCGTTCTCCTTTGCTTTTCCGTGTCGTGTCGGCACTTTCGTGATTGTGCCTGATAGTATAGCCGAAAATGCGCCGCCTGAACAGGTTTCCAGACGGATACCATGGGGCTTCAGCCTGAGAAGATTGCTTTCGCTGAACACGGAGATGACGGAGTGGCGGAGGCGCGGAGGTCTTGAGGGGATTCTCGAAAGAGGCGGAAGCACCGTAAATTGGTCTCGCCGAATAGGCAAAATGCCCCGTCCCCACATAAACGGGAGGCGTCTAGCGGATGACAAGGCCGAAGCCGCGCTGGATGAAACGCTCGAACGCCTCCGGCGCCAACGCCTCTCGGCAGACGCGGATCTCGTCGACACGCCCCGTCAGCGTCGCACCGCCACAGCCGCCGCCAACCCGCAGTGCCTCGCCAACAGCCAACGGCATATCGAGCGTCGTCGCGTCCAGCGCCACGGCCAACGCACGATCCACGTAAACGTTCACGCGACGCATCAGCACGTCACACGCAACGGCCACCTGTCGGGGCGCACTGGCAAAGCCGGCATCCGCCGCCCAGATCGGACACGCGACCACGCGACCGTCCGCACACGCAGCCTCCAAGACCAATGCGCCCGTCGGCTCAAGCGCGACGCGCCACGCGAGGTCTCCCGCCGACGTCTCGGCCCCGACGACCGTCGCCGAGCCAGCTGTCGGCGCTTCCGCCGACACGCAGGCCTCGACCGTGAATGTCAGCCCTAGCCGCGCCAGCGGCGCCGACAGGCCCACCGACACAAACGCCCCGTCGAGGGCCGCCGAAGCCCTGTTGCGTCCGCCGTCCGTCTCGTCGAACAGACGACGCCCCCGGATGACGGGCGTCGCATACGTCGCCGACCCTTCGCCTTCGACCGAGGCGACAAGCCCCCGTTCGGGCGCCGCGAAAAGCCACTGAGCCTCGTCCGTCGGCACCGTGACACGCGACGCCGAGACGGACGCGACCGCTTCGCCGACCTTGCCGTCGAGCGTCCAAAGCCAGCCGCTCGCGCCGAGGACACCGCCCACATGATCGGACGCGTACATGAACGCCTGCGGCGCGAGTGCGCCCTTCGTCAGGCGGATGCTCGAATAGACCGCGCGTCCCGCGCCCTGTCCAAACCGGCAGATGTGGTTTGTCTTTCCATCCTTGTTCCGCCGCACGGGGATCGGCCCGCCGATGCGCACATAGTCGCAGTAGAGCGTCAGGCTGTCCTCGCCGTCAACCTTCGACAGGACGAGCGCGCGGTGATGCCACTTCCCGTCCGCCAGGTTTGCATCGCCCGTGAAGATGACGCTCGTCGAAGCCATCGACACCCCGTTCGTCTGCGTGGCGAAATAGGCGTACGCATGCGGGCGCTTGGCATCTGACGACAGCGACTCGACAATGACGCGCGAAGATTCGCCAGTACCGGTACCGTTGTCGTACAGATCGACGTACATGTAATTTCTTTCGGACTGCGGCTTCTCGAACCATTCGAGCGTCCACGTCTCCAGTTCGGCGTTCAGCGTCTGAGAAAGGTAGGCGAGGTTGAGGGTCGACGTCTTGAGCCCCGTTTCATCCGACGCCTCGGACAGCCGCAGCGCCGTCTTCGGCTCGCGCAGCGGCAAAGTCGCGGCGAGGTTCGGATAGATGAACTTCGCCGGCACATCATCCGTCGCCTCCGCGACGGTGTGCGTCTCGCCGTCCGCCGCCTGACTCGCGCCATAGATCTCGACCTTGCGCCCGTTCACGGCGTAGGCGGAGGCCACCTGGTTCGTGTAGCGGTCGCCGACCGACTGAAAGCCCGTACCCGTCGCGGCGAACACGACACCGACCGGCTGTTCGTCGAGCGGATAATAGGCGACGCATTCGGCGTCAGACCGCATCGGCTCGTCCGCCGCGCGCATCATGTCCGTCGCCGCAAGCGCCTTGTCGGAGAAGCGCGGCGCCGCCATCAGGCATTCGCCAAAACCGGTCAAGAGGCGGAATTCCAAATTCGCGTTGTAGGGAAGCGCGAAGCGAGCCTTCCCGTCGCCGCCCGCCGCCGTCGAGACGCCTTTCTGGTAGTCGACGTAGAGCGTCAGCGTTCCCCGCGTCGTGCCCGCGTCGGCGTCCGTCTCCTGTGCGCAGACGAGGGCGATGTGGTGCCAGCGTCCGTCCGTCGCCGGATTCGCGTCCAGCGTGACCGCGCTGTTGTTGTTCTGCCACGTGTAGCCGAGATGCGCGTCCTGGCAGTAGAGGCTAACCGTTTTACCCCAAACGAGTTCGACGCGCGCCGACACCTCCTTGCCATCCGCCGTCGTATACCTGCTGATGTCGAAGAACAGGATTGGGTTGCCGGACGTGAAGCTGACGCCCTTGACGAAATACTCGAACGTCCATTCCGTCCGCCCTTCCTTCGTGAACTCGGAGCCGAGATTGTGGATCCAGACGCTCGGCTGACCCTTTCCCCAGTAGGCGTTCGTCGGCGTGGACAGAAGGCTGAAAAAGTCGCCCGGCCCCGCCATCGGCACGTCTGCCGCCGCATGCGCGTACAGGTAACGTCCCGGCACATCGTCCGAAACCGTGCACGTGCCGTCCCCGTAGACGCGGCATCCGAGCGCCCGCTTGCTCGCCACGAAGTCCGTCTGAATTGCCGTCGGAACGGACGCCGTGGCGAACGATTCAATTTGCCCGTCTGCCGGGTGCGGACTTTTAAACGTGTCACCCACCGCCTTGTCCGTCAGCGGCCAGAACGCCACGTTCCACGAATTGGTCGCGAGCGGAATCGCCGCGAACGCACCCTGCCCGGCGAGGGCGAGAATTGCTAATATTTGTTTTTTTTTCATAGCATTCACTTTTTCGTTATTTATCGTTCGTGCCAAATTTTCAGTTGAGTCGCTTGTCCCCGAGGACGACGAGTTGGGCCCCCTGCCAAGCAAGGGGCGCGTCCGACAGCTTCACCCGGTAAACGCCCGGTTCAATCTCGACCGGCGCCAGCCGACGGCCGAGGTGCGTGCGCAGTTCCGGCTTTCCGCCCGTGAAACGGAGCGTCGTCCACGCCGCGTCGTCGGTCGTCCAGACAAGCCCCGCCCGCGTGCCGTCCGGGCGTGTCCAGCTCGGCCAGTAGAGGCGTCGCGCGGCGTCATGCCAGGCACCGGGCGTTTGCACAGAACCCGCCGGACGCAACTTCGTAAACGCCGCGTAGGCCGAATACGCGGGCTTCGGCGTGAGATCAGCGTGCATCAGCCCGAAATGGCATTCGCTGTAAAACGGCTCCGTTTCGTCCGCGCGCAGCTCATAGGCGAAGAACGCCTCGATGCCCTCGGCAAACGCGAGCGCGAGGCCGCGCGTCGTCCACTTCGCCTGCGTCTCTTCGGTAATCGCCACGGGGCAGCCTTTCGCACGAATGCCACAGAGGAGAAGAGTCCCCTTCCCTGCGCCAAGCTTCACGGCAACGGCGCCCGTCACTTCGCGTCCGTCCTCTGTCCGCCCCGTCAGCAGCGGGATGAACGAGCCGCCTTCCGGCAACCGCTCCGGCACAAAGTAGCGCGAGGCGAGCCGCAGGTCGGACGTGTCTGTGCCCGTCGCACGAGTCGATTGTCCTGTGCCCGTCGCGCGAGCCGCTGAACTTAAGTCGAGAACCGCTCGATCTGGAACGGCGGGTGCGCGTCCATGAGGTTCGGGTACGTCCCGCCCTTGTAGGTTCCACCCAGCGTCGCGAACGTCGGCGTGAGCTGGCTTTCCAATATCTTGTGGGCGTGGTCGCCGTCGAGGAGCCGCGCCCACCACGCGATGCGCCACGCCATGCCCCAGCCCGTCGAGACGTCGCCCCGGTGGACGAGCGTCCTCCGCGCGGCGGCGAAGAGCTCTGGCGTCTCCGGCGTGACCTGGGCCGAGGGGTAGAGCGCGTAGAGGTGCGAGACGTGGCGGTGCGTGTCCGCCGGGTCGTCGAGGCCCTCCGTCCACTCCATGAGCTGGCCCCACTTGCCGACCTGCAGCGGCGCGAGGCGCGCGCGGCACGCGGCGATCTCCGCGAGGACAGGCGCGTCCTCGTCCTCCCTGCCGAGCTCCTTCGCGGCGGCGGCGACCGCGCCGAAGAGGTCGCGCAGGATCTGCGCGTCCATCGACGCCCCGCGCGTCCATCGACGCCCGCATCGCCTCCGGCGCGGAGAACTTCAATCTCGTCACGGTGGCGGGGTTCGTTTCCGAGGTCGTCAAGGACGAGAACCACGGCGACTGGAACTGGATGGTCCTGCGTGACCGCACGGGGAATTTCGTCTACGTGTCCGTGCCGAACGCCGGCACCACGAACCTCACCCTCGCCAGCCTCGTCGATGCGGAGGTCGCGGTCACCGGCGTCGGCCTCCCGGACTATGCCGCCGAACGCCTGTTCATCGGGCCGCACCTCGAAACCTGGAGCCGGGACTGCATCCGCGTCACGGTCGCCAGCCCCGCCGACCCGTTTGATGCGCCCTACCTGTCCGACATCCACCATGCGAGCCCCCAGGGGCTCGTCCGCCTGCGGCGGCACCGCATCGTCGGCCGCGTCCTCGCCGCCTGGCGCACGAACCGGTTTCTGGCGCGCGAGGACACCGGGCGGCTGATCGAGGTCGGCTTGGCGGACGGGCAGCGGCAGCCCCGGGCCGGCGCGCGCATCGAGGCGGTCGGCTTCCCCGGCACGGACCTCTTCCGGCTCAGCCTCTCCCGTGCCCTGTGCCGCACGCTTCCCGCGCCCCCATCCGACGGACGCGAGCCGCCGCCGCAGGAAGTCTCCGCCGACCAGATCGTCAACGGCACGCACGGCCACCGCCTGCTGCGGCAGTCCTTTCACGGGCAGGTCGTTCGCCTGCGCGGCACGATCCGCCACCTTCCGTCGCCCGGAAGCGGCGACCTCCGGCTGAATCTCGACTGCGACGGCTTTCTCGTCCCCGTCGACGCGACGGCCGTGCCGGACGCGACGAGCGGCCTTTCCATCGGCTGCCGAATCGAGGTGACCGGCGTCTGCATCATGGAAACGGACAAGTGGAGCCCGACGAACCTCTTCCCCGTCTTCGGCGGCTTTACGCTCGTGCCGCGGCCAGCCGCCGACATGCGCGTCCTCTCCCGCCCCTCCTGGTGGACGCCCCGACGGCTTTGCGCCGTCATCTGCTCGCTGCTCGTCGCGCTCGTCGCCATCTTCGGCTGGAACCGGATTCTCACGCGACGCATCCTGCGCCGCAGCCAGCAGCTCTTTCGGGAGCAGGTCGCCCATGCCAGCGCCGCCCTCAAGATCGGCGAGCGGACGCGGCTGGCCGTCGAGCTCCACGACTCGCTTTCGCAGAACCTCGCCGGGCTCGCCTGCCAGGTTTCCGCCGCGAAAGGCGCCGTCGCCATCAGCCCGTCCGAAACGGCGCGACATCTCGACACGGCCGAGAAGATGCTCCTGTCCAGCCGCACGGAACTTCGCCGCTGCCTCCTGGACCTGCGTGGCGACGCGCTGGATCTCGCCGACATGGCGGAAGCCGTCACGAAGACCGTCAGGCCCGTGGTCGGCAAGGCCGCGCTTTCCGTCCGCTTCGACGTGCCGCGTCGGCGGCTGGTCGACTCGACCGCCCATTCCATCCTGTGCATCGTCCGCGAACTGGCCGCCAACGCCGTGCGCCACGGACACGCCACGTCAATTCGCATCGTCGGCGAATGCCGCGATCGACAGGTCACGTTCACGGTGCAGGACAACGGCGGCGGCTTTGAGGTCGACAGATGCCCCGGCCTTGAGGACGGCCACTTCGGCCTCACCGGCATCCGCGAGCGCGTCAGGCGGCTGGACGGGACGTTCGCGCTCGCTTCCGACGCGGACGGCACGACGGCCCGCGTCACCTTTCACTTGCATCCGGCCGCCAAGGCCGGCACCGGCACGACATGAACATGAAGAAGAAGATCCGCATCCTCATCGCCGACGACCATGCGCTCATGCGCCTCGGACTCAAGTCCGTCATCGGCATCCAGCACGACATGGAGGTCGTCGGCGAGGCCGAGGACGGGCAGGCCGCCATCGCCCAGGCCGCCGCGCTCAAGCCTGACGTCGTCATCATGGATCTCATGATGCCGAAAGTCGGCGGCGCCGAGGCGACCAAGGCCATCTGCGAGGCGAGACCCGAGACGAACGTCATCCTGCTGACGTCCTATGGCGATGCCGCCGACCTCAGCCGCGCAATCCTCAATGGCGCCGCCGGCGTCCAGATGAAAGACGCCCCGATCGAGCGGCTGCTGGCCGCCATCCGCGACGTCCTGTCCGGCGGGACGGCCGTCACGCCCGAATTCCTGGGCCAGTGCGAGACGGACCTGCCCCCGCTCACGCAGAAGCAGTCCGACATTCTGGAATCCGTCGCGCGCGGCTACACGAACAAGGACATCGCCCGGCTGTTCGGCATTACCGAAGTCGGCGTCAAGAAGCACCTCCGGCTCGTCTTCGCCAAGCTCGGCGCGGCCAACCGTTCAGAAGCCGTCGCCATCGCCCTGCGTCGCCAGCTCCTGAAGGCGTAAGACGAAGCCGCGTCACACGGCGCGAACGTCCTTGCCGCACCCGTCAAGCGTCTTTTCCGCAAACGTGAACATCGTCAGCTTAACGCCCGTCGGCTTCAGGATCTCGCGGACGACCTTCAGCCATTCGTCCGAGACCTGGCAGGCGATCACGACGGCGTCGGCGTTGAGCGCGTTGATGACCTCCGGCGCGTCGTTGATCGTGCCGCAGACGCGCAGCCCCCCGATGTAGCGGCCCTTCAGGTAGACGTTGTCGTCGAGGAGCCCGACGATCATGCGGTCATTCGCCGCCGTCGTCCGCACCAGCTCACGGCGGAACGCCCGGTAGCGCAGCCCCGCGCCGTAGACGAGGACGCGCGAGACGTCCTTGCGGTTGCGGAGGCGCGAGCAGTCAATCGCGTAGAACAGGTCGCGCACGAGCGCGCGCGAGACGCGCAGCCCCAGCAGCGCCGTGAACGCGGCGACCGCGTAGGCGAGCGTCATCGCCTTCAGCTGGAAGATCGAGAGCGACGGCCAGTAGTAGACGAAGACGGAGCCGACGACCGAACCGAACGCGCACGCGAGGAAGAGCCGCACGTAGTTCGAGCCGAGCGCCCGCGACCACGCCGTGCGGTACGTGCGGAAGAAGATGAGGCACGCGAACGTCGAGACGACGCGCACGGGCAGGTTCGCGCGGATCGCGTGGAGGTCAATCGGCATCCGCAGCGCCCACGCGCAGAGGAAGAAGACGGCCGTGAGGGCGAAGAGGTCGAAGAAGACGTAGAACGGCACGGCGAGGACGGCGAACCGCTTGCGCGACGGGCGGTCGCTCGCGTGCGCCACGGCGTTCAGGAGGCTGCCCGCGTCGAAAAGCTCGATCTTCGCGTCCTTGAAGATGACGACAGAGGCGACCGCCAGCGCGGCGAGCCAGAGCCCCGCCGCATGGGATTCGAGCGACATCGCGACGAGCCCCGTCACGACGAGCGAGGCGGCGAGACCGTAGAGGATCCACGCCGCCTTGCGCTGGTTCAGCCCCGCCGCGCGCAGGATGCGGTGGTGCAGGTGATCCGAATCGGCCGTCATGACCTCGCCCGCCTTCGCGTCCACGCCCTTCAGCCGCCGCGCGAGCAGGTGCCGCACCGACCGGCGCAGGATCGCGAGCGCCGTGTCGAAGATCGGCACGCCCATCGCGAGAAGCGGCACGCCGACCGAGACGAGAAAGGAGTTCGGCACCTGCGAGGCGAGCGGCAGCGTCGAGACCGTGAAGCCGAGGAACATCGAGCCCGCGTCGCCGAGGAAGACGGACGCCGGATTGTAGTTGTAGCGCAGGAAGCCGACGAGCCCGCCCGCGAGCGCGAAGTAGAAGAGCGTCGCCTGCGGGTTGCGCGAGAAGAAGAGCGACCCCGCCATGCCGACGACCGCGATGAGCGCGAGGCCCGACGCGAGGCCGTCCAGCCCGTCGATGAGGTTGAACGCATTGACCGCGCCGACGACCCAGAAGACCGTGAGCAGGCAGTCGACCCCCGCCGGCAGCGCCGGCCAGAGGACGCGGAAGCCGAGCCCCGCCCACGCCCAGACGAGAACGGCGACGACGACCTGCCCCAGCAGCTTCGCCTTCGGCGGCAGGGAGAACCGGTCGTCCGCAAACCCGACGAGCGTGATCGCGACCGCCAGGACCGACAAGGCGTAGGCCTGCGTGTCGGCGAGGCCCTGGATCCACGGACGCCCCGTGACGAGGTGGAACGCGAGATAGGGCACGAGGACGCCGAAGACGAGCGCGACGCCGCCGCCGCGCGGAATCGGCACCTTGTTGATCCGTCGCGGGTCGGGCTTGTCGACCATGCCGAGGCGGCGGTTCACCTCCCGCACGACCGGCGTCGCGAGGAGCGTCACGGCGAGCGGCGCAAGGAAGGCCACGAGATACGGCAGCACGTCCGCAATCACCGCACGACCTCCCGCAGGTGCGCGAGGAACGCCGCGAGCGCGGCGTCGTCCGCCCGCGAGCCGTTCACCGTCACCATCGCCCAGCGGTCGATGCGCGCACGGAAGCTCCGATCAAGGACGTCGCAGAGGATGCGCCGGACGTGCGACGACGTGCGGAAGCCGTCCTGGTTGAAGAACGTGTAGGCGAAGCCAAGCGGCGGCAGCCCGCCGCGCGCGAGCGTGACGGCGTGCCAGTCGACGCCAGCCGCGTCAAGATTGCGCGGGTTCATCATCTGGAACCCCTGCGTCGGCAGACAGAGTTCGGGACGGTGGATGGAGCTCTTGGACTTGCCGCCGATCACGAGCGAGACCTGAAACCATGTGCCGTCCGCCGCCGTGTAGAGCCGCTTGTCGAACTGCGTGTCGCCCGGCAGCGTCTCGCGCTCGGCCTCGGTCGGCTCCAGCGGCTCGGACGTGTAGCCGGGGATTTCCGCAAGCCGGGCGGTCGGCGCGTCGCAGAGGACGGGATCGACGCCCATCCCCTGCCACGCCATCGCGGCGACGACAAGCAGCGTCGCGAGAACGGGGATCACGACCGCGCGCATCGCTCGGCTCCTTTCGTGATGAGGCCGCCGCAGGCGACCATGAGGAAGAGCGCGGACAGGAAGACGACATACCCCGAATAGTCGTGGTAGAAGCCCGTCGCGAAATCGGCCGAACACGTCGCCGCGACGCCGACGATGGTGAAGATGCGCAGCACGTTTCCGAGGATCGCGAGCGGAATCGAGAGCGCGAAGAGAATCCCCCGCCGCAGCCACGTCGGCTGCGTGAAGTAGGCGTAGCCCGCCGTGAGCGCCATCATCGCGAACAGCGAGCGCATGCCGCTGCACGGCGCTGCGACGTCAATCGCGAACGAGCCCGTCGAGGACGCGAGCATCGTGCCCTGCCGCAGGATGTCGACGCCCAGCCCATGCAGCGTTCCGTACGCGACCGACACCGCGAACAGCCGCAGGTGAATCGTGATGACGTCGAGGAACGAGTGGAGCGGAATGCAGAAGAGGAGAAAGAGGAACGGGAACAGCGTGCGCTTCGCCGTCTTCGCGCCGAAGATCGCGAGCGTCAGCGCGATGAGCAGCCCGACGAAGCCGACGATCTCGAAGCGCACCTGAAGCCCGCGCGCGCCGATGTAGCCCACGAGGAGCGACGGCACGGCGAGCGCCAGCCCCCACGCGGACGGCGCACCGAACGAGGCGACGATCTCCTTTCGCTCGCGCCAGAGGACGTAGAGCGAAAAGAGCGGCACGTACCAGCCGTAGGAGAGGTCTTCCTCCGGGCTGAGGAAGACGCCCGGCGCATGGCTCGTCAGCAAAAGGCGGTAGCCCCACAGCATCGACAGGAACGATGCCGCGAAGAGCGCAAGCCGGAACTGAAAGCCTTTCGCATTCATCAGTTGAGTGTGGATTATACCATATTTACAGGAGGTCTAGCGGCGTCTTGCGATGCGACCCCGGCAGGTCGGCGACGAACCGCGGCAGGGCGAGGCCACCGATGTGCTCGGCGCAGTAGGCCTCAATCGCCTTCGCCTTCGCGAGCGGCACGCCAAAACGTTCGACCAGCCCCTCGACCGGATCGCACTGGAAGACGTAGTAGGGGCGAATCCGCGCGGCGGACAGCGTCCGCAGGAGCGCGAGCATCTTCTGCGGCGTGTCGTTGACGCCGCGCAGCAGCACCGTCTGGGACGAGACGGGAACGCCGAGCGTCACGAGCTTCGCCGCCGGCGGCGCCGCCACGCGGGCCTCGTCCGCCGTGTTGATGTGCACGTTCGCCCAGACCTTGCCCGACCGCGCGAGAAGTCGTGCGAGACGGTCAGTCACGCGCGCGGGACGCGAGACGAGCGCACGCGTGCAAATGCGGACGACCTCCACCTGCCGCAGCGCGGCGAAGGCATCGACAAGCCGCATCACCGCCTCATCGGCAAGCGTCAGCACGTCTCCGCCCGACAGGAGCACGTCCCGCACCTTCGGATGCCGCTTCACGTAATCGACACACCGCTGAAGATCGGCCTCGGACGACACAATGGGCGTCTTGCCGAGGATGAACGTGCGGGTGCAGTGGGGACAGGCCCCGAAGCAGCGGTCGGTCGTCATCAAGAGCACACGATCCGGGAATCGCTGCTTCAATCCGGGCGGAAGCCCCTTTTTCGGGGTCAGTTCGCCAAAAGGGTCACGGCTCATTGCGGCGGACATCCTTTTCAGCGCGCGTAGGGCGGCGGGGAGACACGGGCGTTGAAGTCGTCCTGCGTCCAGCGGCGGAAGTCCTCTTCGGCGAGCGCGAGACGGTATTCGCGGTAGCCCTCCTTCCAGATCATCCACGCGATGAGCAGCGTGATGAAGCCGAAGGAACCGCCGTTGAAGACGGCATAGAGACCCTTGAGCCCGAGGAGAATCGCGAAGCCGCGCCCGACCCACATCGCCACGAGCGTCGCCTTCGCGCGCGTCAGGAAGAGCCGCATCACCGAGCGGAAGATGCGCCCGCCGTCCATCGGGAAACCGGGCAGCAGGTTGAAGGCGCCGAGCATGACGTTGATCCAGAAGGCATAGGACAGCACGAACCCCAGCCAGCGGTTGCCCAGGTGGAAGCCGAAGAAATCGAGGAACAGCGCCGCCAGCGCAAGCGCGAAGCTCATGAGCGGGCCCGCGAGCGCCGTCAGGAACTCCTGGGACGCCTTGCGCGGCAGGGAGATCATCGACGCGCACCCGCCGAGCAGCGAGAGCGTGATGTCGGTCGTGCGGTAGCCGAAGACGCGCGCCGTGAGCGCATGGGCAAGCTCGTGCGCCGTCACGGAGATCGCGAGGACGAGCGCCATCGAGAGCCCGTAGCTGAACGAGCCGAAGTCCAGCACGAACAGGACAAGCAGCACGATGAACGACGTGCTGATGTAGATCGGTATGTCGAAAAGGTCACAGAGACGATAGCGAGAACTGAACATGGCGGACATTATAGCATTTTTGCGGCCTCTCGTTCGCACACCCCGCCGACAGTCATCCCACGATGTTCTTCTTACAGTTTGGCTAATGCTCGTTCGGTTAGATGGAGAACCATTGCAATCTCAATGAATGACAATATTGTGATAAGAATGCCATTGACAATCACGGCACTCAAATCATGTACACAAAACCGGTACTCAATGTAACACACTGCGCCGCAGATGATCAAAAGACACACGCTTGAAATCACCATGACTTTTGCCGAATACTTTTGCGCAAAGTCCCAGCACTCCTGACTGCCATAAGACCGAGGCGTCCGATAGCCATAGACAGCATTCATTTTCTTCGGCGGAAAATACATGAAAATAAGACCAATCACAAGAAGCAATACCCCAAGCATCATAGGCATGAATTTGATGGATTTCATTTTTCCCCTCTTTTCGATTATTGGACACGCAAAAGATTCATGCCCCCGCATCGATCCGCTTTATAAGCTCGTTCGCCCAAATGACGGCTTCGGCGGCGGTTTGCAGGACGCCGCTTTGGTCGAGCAGATTGTTTCGCGCCTGCGCGTAGAGTTCGCCCCACGCCGGCCCCGCCGCGATCTCGGTCGGCCAGGGCTGGCGGCGGCGGTAGTCAAAGAGCCGCTGGCAGACGGATTTCACCTCGGCGTAATCGACCTCGGACTTGTTGCAGATGAGTTGAAGGTCGATGAGGTCGTGCGCCCGTTCGCTGCCCGGCTCAGAGACGGCGTGCAACTTCTGCGCGATTTGGTACGAGAGCTTCATAACCGGGAGCGGCTTCGGCGGCGGGAACGAGAGTTGCTCGAACACTTCCGCGAGATCGGACGGCAACGAGGTCTCAAACTCGTCCGCGTCTCCGATCTCGTTGTGGCCGATCTCGATGCGGATCGTCTGCCACGGACGCCCACAGTAGTTGAGCTTGATGTCGTAGGGCATCATCACATACGCGCCCGGCACGCCCGGCGGTTGAGGCGGCTCGACGACGACAAGCTTGCCGGTGAAGCCGTTCCAACCCCGCGACAGCGCGGCGTTGAGTTGCTGGAGATACGAATCGAGTTCCATCACCCGCGCCGTGTCGATGTCGCGGGTGTAGCGCGAACCGTACCGTCCGTAGCGGAACAGGAGCGAACTGCCGCCTTTCACCACGCCGTCCGGCAGCATCTGTCCAACGATGACGTTGGCCATCGCCCGCGAGAGACGCACGGGATCATGTCCGGCGAACAGCGTCCCGATGGCCTTGATCAGATTGACACACGTAATCGGTCGCTTCATTCGCAAAACTCCTTCTTCAAATCCTCATATTCAAAGACATCCAGCAGACCACGTGTTCCGGCCTCGCGTACCGCCGTGGCAAGACGCTCCGTCAGCACCTTGCCTCGCGACTGACGGATGACCTCCGCCAGCTTTTGGCAGGGGATGCCGTTGAAGTTGTCCTCGGTCATGTCCGCCGTCGCCTTTTCCGTCTCGATCCACTCCGGCAGTTTCTTCCGAAGCCGCCGACGGACGGCCACATGCACACGTGCCGGATTGACCAACGCGAGGTTGTGCATCGCAAGTACGCTCTCGCCGCAGATCATCGCCGTGTCGCCCACCAGTGCAACGGCCTCGGCGTAGGTGTCATATTCCGTTGGCAGATAGTGAGCCAAACGGTAAACGCCACGGCCGCGCTTTTCCAAACGCCCGCTCTTGACCCACTCCAGCACATCCTTCAGATGGATGCCGAGCGCGTCAATCGACTTGGCCGTCACCAATCCGTAGTTGGCAACCGCCACATCGCAAAGCTCATCATATTGCCTCATGCCATTTTATAACCTTTTAAGGGTAATAAACGACGAATATTATATCAAAACCCGAGTCGATTTGCATTTTGCTGAAAATGGCCGAAACCCCTTGTTTTATTGGCGTTGATTGAAATCTGAAGGGGTGGCGCAGACACCGGGTTTTCATTGACTGTTCTCTTTTCCATACATAGCCAATCCGCCGCTTGTCGACGACATTTCATACGTTATCAAAAAAAGGCCGTCGTGTGTAGTAGAGAAATGTCGCAATTTTGGCAAGGCTGGACTCCCATCAGATTCAACTTTCGCAGGCTCCGCAGTTGCTGCACCCGTTGCAGGTGAGACGCGAGCCGCATGTGGCGCAGGTTTCGCGGAACTCGCCCGTCCGCAAGGCAATCGGTTCGTCAAAAAGAGACCCTTCCGCAGGGCGAAGTTTGTACTGCGGAATCCTGCCCTGGAAGCTCAAGCCCGAAAGGTACGCCTGTCGGCTCTGCACCCGCTTGTCGGGTATGCGGTACTCCTTTCCGTCCTTGACGAACACCGTGCCGGTCTCGATGAAGTCAAACGTGACGTTGTGTCGGCGGCATTGGTCGCTCAGTCCCTTCGCCCATACGTAATGGCAAGGCCGCGCCCCGTCGTAGTTCTCCCCGCCGCAGAGGACTTGCTCGAACTGCCCGGTGGCGAGGTAGCGTTCGGCATCGACCGGACCGATGAGCGGTGCCGCCATGAAGCCCTTGTGCTTGGCGGGGACGTCGAGAAGAACGGACAGCCGCTCGTCTGCCCGCGTCTGGTTCTCGGTCGTGACCTGAAGCATGACGTTCTCGTACCCGTCGCCCCAATCGGACGGCAGATGGCCAAGGATGCGCCCCGCTCTCTTGGTGAGGATGCGGAACACGACATCGGGGCGCTTTCGGATCACAGCCCATGCCTCGTCGCGCCAGGCGTCCGACTCCTCAACAAAGAAGTCCGTGGATAGCCCGACCAGCAGCTCCATGCCGGGCGCGACCTTGAAGCGCCCGTCACGCCCACGCTTCAACGGCATGTCGAAGTTGGCGTTGCGGGACACCTTTGAGGTGTCGATGCCGCGCATCCGGTCGAGGAAGTACATATAGCAATGTTGGCATCCCTCACTCACCTTATGGCAGCCATGCCACGGATTCCAGATGATCATCTGTCCTACACTCGCTCCAGCAGCCGACGGAGCTGCTCCTTGAGCCGCTCCACCTCATCCCAGTCCTTCTGCTCCTCGGCGTAGGCGATCAAGCCCTCAAGCCGATGAATCTGCTCGATGTTGCTGTCTCTCTGCGGCATCGCCATTGGTTCACCTCATGTTTCTACTCCACCTGTCCCGTTCGCAGAACTTCTCCTCGTGATGGAGGTGCTGGAATCGCTTCAGGGCCCTGTCGAATTCAACGCGGACTCCAAGGCCACGCAGATCCTCGGGGACGAGATCGTGCGCCCGTCGCGGAAGGGAACGGCGACAGCATTTGAATCGTACCGGTTTTTCGGTTCTCGCACGAGTTCCAATTCCGATCCACAATCGAGATTCCGCGTCAGTTCCTCGATTCTCTCGACATGACTCATCCCCACGACGGAACTCTCCATCAGAAGGCGCGGCACTTTTGCATCGAATCGCGGGTCGGACATCTGACGCAATTCACGAAAAAGCCGAAACATCTTCACCGCGAAACGATCCAACGGTTCCCAGCCCTGCGGAGGCGAACTCCACCAACGGTAGCTTGACCTCCCGGCATATCCGTCACAGATCAGTTCCGTGAATCCTCCATCGCAACCGATCTCAAACCGTGGGGAGACAGGAACCGATAAGTTTTCCAGTTCGTTTCTGACCGACTCGGCCCAATCCCAAGGAACCATGAACCTGAAATGACGTCGCTTCTCGCCAGAGCGACACCCAGCCTCGCTTCCGAGCAAATACGCACCCTTGTAAGTGTTCTTCAGCGATATTTTCCAATCGCACTGATCCGGGTTCGACGGATCAATCGGCCCACACGCTTCAGTCTTTAGTGTGAACACGACTTCATTCGGTGGGAATTCCTGAACATCTCGCTCAGCCATTCGGAACTTCCTTCGCCCAATCAATCTTCGAGAAGTCGAGTATCGGCGACATGCTACCGTCAAATTCAGACTTGTACTCCCGATAGCAAATCTCCGCCGCATCGCAGATCGAATGCACGAGCGCCTCCACCGTCGTGATGACGGCCTTCCGCGCCTTGATCCCCAGGCCTTCAGGAAAGTCGATGTTCGCGGCGACCTGCAAACCTTCATAAACGCCTGCCGTCAAAACAAGATGATCCAGGTAATTGGTGTCATCCCGTTTGAATTTCGTCTGATCAACGGCAGCACTCCCCCTATGCAGAAGATTGTTCCGTAGATTGTAGATCGCCTCACCGCTGACATTCGGAACGCCATTCTCTCTCCCCGGCCGATCCCGGCAGCAATCAAGATTGTCATCGCACCAACGGATATAACGTTCGGCAATGTTATCGCGAAGCTCGGGCGATTCAACACACGAACAGACGTCCGGAAGTGTCAATGCGGACAGAATGGCCACATGGTACAGTTTGGCATCCAAAGCACGGCGCGTTTCTGCAATCAACGCCTCCAGCATTGGGCTTCCCGCCATCTTCTGGACTCGGAAGGCTTGCTCCATTCCAGCCCTGGTCGGAATACGATTAGCGCCAAACCTCCGCACCCACATTTCGTTGAACCGGGTGTCATCCTTCGAGCCTGCGCGTTCCCCGCAGGAAAGCGCATCCAACATCCTGGTCGCACGGTGATAGATCATCTCGGAAGAACTCGACACATAGTCAAACGCGGCCTTCACGAATTCGTCATCGGGTACTCGTTTGTCGTTCCATGAAACAATCTTCCGGGGAAAGCCCCTTCCATCTGGGCCGACAAAATCCTCCAGGAAGAAATCGGCCACGTACCGGCGAAACCCATCGGTCCCGCGATACCGATCCCAGAAAAATGAGTTCTCATCCATGAGACGGATGAACAGTTCCGGCAACTCGGCCCTGCCACACGCCATCCCCTCGCCGCAAAGATACATCCGGACTGCTTCAAGGAATGAACCGAAATCATCATTCCACACACACTGCCGGTATCGGTATGTGTTCAGGGATTTTCCATCCACCTTCTTGTCCGGAAGGGGCAGGAAGTTCCCGATGGTATGATAGGTGTCATGGAAATCCCATGCCTTTCGGATCAGAGTACGCGGCAAGTCTCGTCCTTTAAACGAGGCGAACCCCTTGATTTGGTCATCTCTCAGCTTTGTCTTATTTCCCTCGCCATACTCCCTGCCAAAGACCGTCCTGAACGAGCAGATCGTGTCGCCGCGGCAATCAGGTGACTCCACGCCCCAAATCTGTTCGTAAACATCCCGCATCAACTTACAGTCATCGCAATCGAAGCGGCCGCTGATCGACGCCCCGTACTTGGCATAATCAAACTGCCGTGGGATCCTCGCGAGTTGTCCAAAGCTGAACCAACGGAGCTTCGATAGATCTCCGTTCAGATACTCTTTGCAGAACTCGTGTACCAGGCTCATGTCTAACCTTCTTACTCCTCACCCAACGGCAGGGCGATGAAATCATTGAGTTCCTTACGCGCCTCGCGCCACCGCGGCAGGCGCTTGTCCATCTTCCGCTCGAAGAGGACGGAATGATTCGGAACGGACAAGTGGACGATTTCGTGCGTCACGACATATTCGATGCAGCGGATCGGTACGCGGGCGAGCGCCAGGTTGAACCAGATCCGCCGCTTCCGGGCATTGCACGAGCCCCATAGGTTCCGCATTCGCCGAACCTCGAAGGAGATCTCGCCCTCTTCCCCAGCGCTCGCCGCACAACGCGCCACAAGCCGCGTCAGGGCGCGCTTCAGCTCATCCCGGTACCATTCGACGATCCGGGCCTCACGCGCCGTACGGGCCTCCAAGCCGCGTCCTGCGAGGATGACGTTCTTGCCTTCGACGCGAACAGAAACGGCCGCCTCGTCCTTCTTCACCACCAATCGGTAGCGCTTGCCGAGAAGATACACATTCTCTCCGCTCACGTATTCGCGTCGGGCCTGCCGCGGTTGTGCCAGGACCGCGGCGATCTGCTTGCGCAGCCACGGTGTCTTGGAGACGAGGAAGCTCCGCAAATCGGCCTCGGACAAGTCGAGCGGCGCACTCACATGCACACGCGCGTCCGGCGGGAAGACCGAAAGGTGCGTGTGCTTGATCGCCTTGCGCTCGACCGCGACTTCTATGCCCGATACCGTCATTTACATCAGCTCCGCTCCAACATCCATCGATTCGCCGTCAAATTCAACCTGCCGTTCGACGATCCGGTAGATCTCCGCGGACTTGTAATCCGTCCCAGCCAGCGCAATCGCGAGCGCATGCTCGACCTTCTTGCGACGCACCGTGTTCGTCCTGAATCCCGGCTTCACGGACGCCACGACCGCATCGTAGACCCTGAGGGCGAGCTCGACATCCCCGCCCAGGTTGTCCAGCAGATTCTTCTTGGCCTCCGTATCGATTCGCGGATCACGGCTCTCCTTTTCGGCCTTGAGCTCCTCGCAGAGCTTCACCATGTCCTCGAGGAATTTCTTGTATTCGATCTTCTCCTGGAGATAGTCGGCCAGCAGACGATTGATTCGCTCGGAGAACTTCCGGAACTCTGCCGGATTCGTCTCGCGCTTGCGGAAGACATACCGGCGCACGTTCGCGGCCATCGTCTCGGCAACCCCGCGCTCGCCACCCGCCGCCTCGGTCTCCTCTGTATCCGTGGATTCCGGCTTCCCGTCTTCATCCTTCTTGATGACGTCGAGGAAGGAGAAGTTGTCGAGATCCCCCAGCTTCGTCGCATGGGAGGCCGTCACGTAGTCGTCCAGCAACGCCCGCATCTCCGCATCGAACTGCTTCAGGTCCGCGAAGTCGCCGCAGCGTTTCATGATCGCACCCCGGATCTGATCGAAGTCCTTCACCTCGTTCTTGAGCGCCAACGCCTCCTCGTCCGTGTACACCTTGCGGATCTCAACCGCGATCGCGGCAAACGCACGGACCGCCGCGAAACACGCCTGATAGAAGTCCTCGCGCTTCTGGGCGTTCTTCTGCAGTTCATCCGCGTGGTCTTCCGCCGGTGCCGCCACCTGATCGTAGCAGAACCAGTCGAAATACTCGTCGATCGTCTTCGGCGCTTTCACCGGCTCGGCGAGCGCACGGCACTTTTCGAGCGCCTCTTCGAGATCACGCTTCCCGGCCTCGATGTCGTTCGTCAGGAGCCCGGCGACATCCTCCTTGTCGTAGCCGGAGAACGCTCCGTTCGTATAATCCTCGATCGCGCCCTGGATGTTCTCGAAGAGATGCTTGTAGTCGACGATGTGCCCGAAATCCTTGTTCTCGCCGTTGAGCCGGTTCACGCGGCAGATCGCCTGGAAGAGCGTGTGGTCGACCATCTTCTTGTCGATGTAGAGATAGGTGCAGGACGGCGCGTCAAAACCCGTCAGCAGCTTGTCCACGACGATCAGCAGCTTCATCGCGCCCGGATGGTTGATAAACCAGTCCTTCGCCCACTCCTCGAACTCCTCGGGCGTGCGGTCGCCAAACATGTACTTGGCCATCTTGTGCTTGTACTCGGCCTCGGTCGCCGCATCGCCGGTATACCCCTCCGAAAGATCCGGGGCCTTTCCGTCATAGCTTGTCACGACGGCGCAGCGGCCCTTCAGGGGCGTTCCACCATACTCGAACATGTCATAGTACCGAAACGCCTGATAGACGTTCTCGCACACGAGCATCGCGTTGCCCCAACCGTTCTTGAGCGCGGGCTTGAGCATCATGTCCTTGCAGATGTCGGCGACGATACGGGTGATCCGTTCCTTTGACGAGAACAGGTTCTGCATGTTCGCCCACCGCGTCTTGAGATCCTCCTTGGCCCGCGGCGTCAGCGACTTCGTCGACTCGTCGAAGAGGGTGTCGAACGTGACGTCCTCCTTGAGCTGCTGCTCGACGTCCCGCGCCTCGTAGCGAAGGTCGAGGATCACGCCGTCCTTCACCGCCTCGTCGAACTTGTAGGTGTGGATGTACGTGCCGAAGTTCGCCGCGGACGTCAACTCGCCCTTGTCGACGCGCAGGAGCGGCGTACCCGTGAAGCCGATCAGCATCACGCCCTCGCCCATGATCTTCTTCATGGCCTTGTTGAGCATGCCGCCCTGCGTGCGATGGCACTCGTCGACGAACACGTAGATGTTCCCCTTGGCCTTGAACCCGGCGGGAAGATGCTCGGCGATCTGCTCCATGTACTGCGAGACCGTCGGCTTGCCGCGCAGCTTCTTGTCGATGGCCGAGAGCTTCTCCGCCGTCGGATTTCGCGCGATGCCGAACTTGTGGACGAGCGACGTCACCAGCCAGTCCGTGCTCGTGTTGAGCGTCGCGATGAGGTCGTCTCCGCTGGTCGCCTGATGCGGCTTCTCACCCGCTTCGCGGAACCCGTTGGTGATCTGCTTGTCGAGTTCGTCGCGGTCGGTGATGATGACAACGCGGGCATCCTCCTGGTTCTCGCGGATCCACTGTGCGAGCCACACCATCATCAGCGACTTGCCCGATCCCTGCGTGTGCCAGATGATGCCGCTTTCCTTCTTCTCGATTCGCGGCTTGGCGGCATCGAGCGCGAAGATCTGGTTCGGACGCATCACCTTCTTCACGCCCGCGTCGAAGACGATGGAATCGTGGACGAGCCCCAGGAACCGCTTCGGCTCGAACATCTGAAGGATCGAACGGTCCATCGCGTTCTTCACCTCCGCAGGCGTGGACACGCTTTCCGCACATGGTTTCCCGCACGGTTCCTTCCACTTGAGCCAGTACTTCGGCGGCGTCAGCGTCGTCCCGTACTTGATGCCCTCGGATTCGCTTCCGGAGACCAGCAGCTGCGTCGTCGAGAAGAAGCCGGGGATCTCGCCGTCCTGTTGGTTGCGCCAGTTCTGGCGGACACCCTCCTCGATGGACACCGTCGCTTTCTTGAGTTCGACGACGCCGAACAGGATGCCGTTCACATAAAGACACACGTCAGGACGTCGATGCGTGGCCTCACCGCCGGTCGTTGGAACGCTGACCTCCTCAGCGATCGAAAAGATATTGTTGAGCGGATTCTTCCAGTCCACGAGCCACGCCTGCTTCATCGGCTTGCCCGGCTCGGTCGGAACGGGCACGGGGAAACGCAACATGCGATACACGTCCTTGTTGGCATTGTAGAGCGCCGTCTTGGAAGTGCAGTGCGCCGCCTGCTTGAGCTTGGCGACAACGCCCGAGATCTGCGCCTTCGTCAGCTTCTGCACATTGGACAGGAACTCCTCCAGCACCGCGGCATTGATGTTGCCGTTGTCCTGGTCCTTGAGATTCCCCCAATACCCATAGCCGAGTTTCGTGCGCAGCAGCGCAATCACCCGATTCTGAACAGCGCGTTCGATTTCTATTGTCATTTTAAGCTTCCGTTCTCAAATTGATATAACAGCTGGCGGTTCATCAACTTCGCAACTTAGCAACAATGAACAGCACACTCTATCTCTTATCACACCAGGGAGGGCATACCACAGCGAAGGTCGAATATAATAATCTTCCGACTTCCCAAATATACATAGATTCAGAAAATGAGTCATCCTGTGAGTATCGCCAGAGCACAATTCACGTTCCCAGGATGCGACGAAATCATTATCTTCTTCATGCCAGCACATAACAACATGAGTTTCTTGGCCATATGGGATTACCGATAACGAAAAGGATGGTCTCCCCACGTCGTATGAACCGTCTCTGTGTTTATGGGCAGTCATGTACCGATCTTCCATAATCGCAGACATCGGCGGCACCATCGTAACGGCAGCGACACCGATGTTCTTCGGAATAACAAGCCATCTGAATCTGTACTCATCTTCGAAATTAGCAATTTTACTATCCATCCAAAACAAATTCCACCGATACCGAGAATCGGCCTCAAGCAACCTGTCTTTAATGCGTATCTCATTTTCGAGAAATTCGTGGCGCTGCATCTCTATTTCAGTAGTTGCGAGGCAGCGAGACACATCCTGTTGCATCTGCTTTGCTACTCTTTCAAACGACATCGCCCGCAAATGGAAAGCCATCACCTGCTTGACATCGCCCCTACAAAGAGGCTGGCGTTCTATGCAATCAAACAACTGTGTGTCATGTTGGTTACAATATCCCCAAAAAGTCGACGCCTCATTCAATCCAAGTCTTTCAATCCCTGGCACTGGCGGAGATTCAGGCGATGCCTTAAACAGGGGTGCAGCAATCTGCCGTTGGACGCCCATCACATGACCCTCTTCTGCAATACCGGACAGCCATCCATTCTTCTGTAACGCATGACTTCTGATCGCTTTCCTCTTGCACGAAGGGCACAGGCATTCTGTCGCATTCTTCTGCATGCGCTTCTCAGCCTTCGCAATCCGATTGAGTATCTGGAATGTTTCCGTGGTCATTTGATGCTTGTACAATATTACGAAAACCTTGTATTCCCTGTCAGCAGTTCTTGCATCATGCCCTGCTTAATCTGCTCGAACTTCGACCGCTTTGCCTCCAGCGCCATGATTTCAGTATCCATATCCGACAACACAATAGAAATGGCGTGCTGCTCTACATTAGTAGGTGGTATCGTTACGAAAAAATTCTCTATTTGCCCCTTAGTCAATCCGCCTCGCCCCCCGTCCCCTGCAGACAGAAGTCGCAGCTCTTCGTATTGCCGGTCCATATAATAATAGAGGAATCTGGAATCGAAACTTGCGTTGGGAAGGATGGCCGCTATTGACTGGTTAGTACACAACTCAACGAGATTGTATGCCGCCGTTCCCCTTGTTTTCCCCTGTCCTGCCAAGCCAATGAGCACACACCCAACAGGTACCATATGTGTACTGCACGCATCGAATCCAGCCTTGGTAATTCTACCCACGACCTCCGACACAATTTTATCATTGAGTTCACCCGAACTCATCCAGCGAATATCTCCACCCCAAAACTCAGGGCATAGAGTACTTGGCGTAGCCCCTGTGGCAACTTCAGCCATGTCTCCAATACGTTTCTCCACCCACTTCCCAGTGAAACCGGCGAGGCGTTTCTTGCCGGTGAGGAGCTGCTGCATTGCACCCTGCTTGATCGCGTGTTTCTTCTCAATCAGCTTCGTCATCGCCGCCAGGAGCCCATCCACATCCGACAACGCCTCGGCGATCTTCTCCTGCGCGGATTTCGGAGGTATCGCAACATGAGTAGACACAAAACCCGCCCTGGAAATGGACGTCACCTTCGTGCCAGTCATCAGCGGGAGCAGCTGGTTGTGGTAGGCCGCGGAGTTGATGTAGTACCCGAGATAGCGCGGCGCGAAGATCCCATCGTGCGGACGACAGGCGACCGTGTGCAGCCCCGCGACAGCCTTCCCATCCCCAATCCCTTGCACTTCAACGGCTTTCCCAGTCGTTTCATCTTCAGCTGTATCAGCAAAGATGATATCCCCATCTTTCAGCAAATCCTTGTTTGGCTTAACTCCAGGTTTTAGGTAGGTTATGGAGTCCTTCACGAAATCCAAAACAGCACCATACTTAACCAGAATATCGCCATAATGAACATTCGCAACCGAACCATAATGATCGGTTAGGCATTCACGGGCATAAGTATTATTTCGCATAAGCATAAAACACTCATCAAACCGCTTCGCCTTCCAATCCACAGGGATGGGGCCAAGTTCCGTCATTTTGTACGCACACTTCACCATAACATCCCTCAGATATAGAATTTAAACGACAATGGTGGGCAATGAGTTTGCTCAGCAGTTGCAGTTAAGATATTTCCTATCTTATCAGCAAAGCGTAGAGTTACGGGCAACCCATCTCCATATAGACAAGCATTATAATTTAATTTTGTTAACGCGAGAATGTCTCTGACAACAACATTAATATCAGACTCTCCCTTATCAATGCGAATATCTAATGGCGATGGCGTCTCCATACACAATGCGGTTTGAATTCGCGGAACAAAACCTTTTGTCCACAGCAATGCACGACGGTCATCATGCTTGAGTACCATTCCTCGCATAATAGGATATCTGCTATCTAATCTATAAAGCTTCAACAACGGTTTAGGGTCAATTGTAACCCCTACGATTTTTGTTCCAGGCGGGACAACATCCAAGAAGGCAGACCACTCTTCATCATTAAAGTGTGTTCTTGCATGGATAAATAATTCTCTGGGGTATTCATGCATAGCGTCACGATACGACTCAACAGCTTTTTGTAAAAGCGACCTTGCCGCCTTGGTTTTAAGATGAAACTCTTTTGATGTTGGATTATACCAAGGTCCCAGTTCTCCTTTAAAGATCGTGCCGTCACCATTGTTTAGAAACATCTGCGCCGCACAACAGGCATTTTGCTCGTTAGCCGAATACTCATATTTCTTGTAGACAAGACCAAGATAACAAACCCCACGACGCACATCCGAGAGTTGCCAAGGCTTACCACCCACTTTATAATACACCGTAGTGGATAACGTCCATGCCAAATGCCCCTCGATCGCTGAATAATCCCTTATGCATTTCCCCTGTGAGTTAACATAATTACGCCAGTCCAATGTGCTCTCTCGTATAATTTGCGTCGGTATCTGCCGTTCCAATAATCTAGCCTTGAACTGATCATGAAATTGAGCATCGTACAAATACTTCTTCTGTTCAATCTTCTTCAATTCATCCTCTTTTTGCATGTCAGGGAAAAGCCATGCCTCTGATACAAATTTCCGAGCCCCCTTCTTTGTTAATAAAGGTTTACGCAACTCCAACTCATTATGCGGTGCAACTGATTTAGGACGACAATATTGATACACTTCATCTGGGACAATGACAAACCACATATTAACACTCGCGTCTTCATCTCCTGCCCTGAGAATTGGATCAATGAAAAGAGTAACCGCATCATACGTCCGTATGTTCCTGCTCTGTTGAGCCAATACGCCCATGACCTTTTCTTTGGGCACCTCTTTGAACATAATAGCACTTGCATTCCATTTACAATTGAATACTGCCTCAAAACCCGGAAAGAATGGTCGCGTTACGGAATTCTTATTATAAACTGGCTTACGAATCCTTTCAATGTATGATTTAAACATTTGCAAGGCATTCTTTGACCCAACAACTCCACTTCTAATCTCAAGCGGGCCATTCTCAAGTGGGCCAAAAAATGACAGTCCGTCACGCGGATCACACATCCGCTGACCATGTCCAAAGAAAATCTTAGGCTCTTCTATATATTCAATCGATATCTGCATATTGCACATCCCCTTCAAGGTTCATCATAGAAAGTTCGTCATCAAGATCCTCATTGAGGACATCCTCTAGTCCGTCCTCGGAAGCTGGTTCTTCATACGCCACCTTAGATTTAAATTGAATAGACTTTGAATTCAAAGCAATTGGCTTTGGGACCCCATGTTTTAGCAAAATCATCCCGTCAGCCGTATTTATCAAAGTAGAGACAAATGCCATCAGCCTAGAATGCCACTCCTTGTTCCACCATCGTTTACCAAGCGAACGTCTAGCAACATGTGAAATACGATCATCTATATTGACATTTACTCCATTCCTCGAAAATAATACATGCGTCTTAAATTGAATCATAGGAACAGGAAACAGTTTTACATTTCCAGAGATTGCAAAATGCCATTTAAGTTTTTTATGCTTTCCTATTAACAATACGCGATCCTTCTTATCGTTTTCTAAAATCCCTGTAGGATAGTAAAAAGCCGTTTGCCTATTTGACACTTGCTTTATAGATAATCTGAATTGTTTTCTCATGCTAAAATCAAAGACTTTAGCAAGAAGGCCAATCACTAACCATTTTAATGAGTTATACTTAATAAATTCACAGTCTTTCCTCGCAAGCAAGAACTCCTTAATACAGAACCGAATTGGTTCTATGTTTTCAACTAAGAATTGACGCATTTCAGACGGCAATTCATTTCCATCAACAAATGTGACTACATGGTTCTTATGATAAAGAACAGGAAAGTCTATCTTATCAATCTTTTTGTCTGTGTTGAGCGGGTAGAAATTGATTGTAAGCGGAATATTTTTCAATAGGAACCAATTAGAATCAAACATTTCTTCTCTGTTAACAATTCTGCATTTCGCCAACAACATGTGTTCGTAAATTAGCGCACTATCATCTTGATTACTTTCCTTCGGGCAACTTAAATTATGTAAGTTCTTAATCAGCTCCGCAAAACCATCAGCCCAAGAAGCACTAAAGTCTATCCCATTACAAGTTATTAATCGTGGATCAAATTCGCTAAATGGCAGATCTGGATCAACCCGAAGCGGAATGATAAAATCTTTGTCATTTAGGCTTTTCCCCACACTCTTCGCTACAGCGATCTCCTGCATGACGCCCTCTCGGCCATTTGAAATCTTTGTCATGACAGGCAAAAACCTGCATGTACATTCACGAATTTGTTTCTCTATCTTTTTCCAAAAATCGCCACCTTTGGTCAAATGAAATACATCACACCACACAGAATAGCCGCATGCTTTCAATCGCATCGCTAACCAAATGGCAAAATCATTGTCATCTGGAGTGGCATGACTTATGAAAATTGAAATCCTTCGGTTTTCCATGACATTCTTCCTATCTCATCTTTAGACCATTTCGATTTAATGTTCGGATGGCTATTCATTAAATCGTATTAACTATCACCGCGTTCGCCCTTCTCCTTCTTGATTTCTTCTTCGAGCGCGAGGAGGTAGCGGTCGTAGTCGCTCATGAAGAGCCTGTCTTGCACGACGCGGTATTTCTCGAATTCCGTTTCGGCATGACTTTGCGCGATTGCCGCCGTGACATTCTCGACCTGTTCTACTGTAATTGGCCCGTCCCAAATGGAAATGAATTTATCGAGACGCTTCTCCCAATCCTCCATGGTCATCGGGATCTGGAGCCTTGCGCGGCTCTCGGCAAATTCCAAATAAGCGCTGACCAAGCGTTCGAGGATTTCAAGCTCATCATCCTTGAGATAATTCTTCGCAATCACGACATCGCTCTTCCGAATCTTGCCGAGAGGCGCCTGTTCCCAAGTCATCAGCCCCATGTGTTCTTTCTCCGCATCGGCCCGTGAATAAATGATTTGCGCGGCAGAAAGACCGTTTACCGCCCGATGCATTTTGTTTTGGACGGTTGCAAAGAAACGGCGCGTACGAAGAGCCGTTCCATCATAGTCAACGGCAGTGGCGTAAATGTCTGTAATCTTCTGGTAGAACTTTCGTTCGCTCAGGCGGATTTCGCGGATATCTTCAAGCAAATGCTCAAAATACTCGCTTGAAAGCGGAGAGCCCTTCTTGAACCGCTCCTTGTCCATCACATAGCCGCGAATCGTATATTCCCCGACAATCCGATTCGCCCATTTGCGGAACTGCACCGCGCGTCCATTGTCTATCTTGAATCCGAGGGCGATGATAACCTGTAGATTGTAGTGTTTCACCTTGAATTTTCGGCCGTCAGGTAGATCTATTAAAAATTCTTTAATACATCTACCCTCCTCTAATTCTGCATCCTCGAATATCTTTCGAAGATGATAGGCTATGTTAGGAATTTCTACCCCATACACCTCGGCAAGCATCTTCTGGCTCATCCAGATGTTCTCGTCCTCGTAGCGAATTTCATATTTCTCGCCGCCCGCGCCAGTCGAGGCGATGTAAGTGATGAACTGGGCCGCGCTCGACTTCTGCGGCTCCATGTTGTCCCAATTGCTCTTTTTCTTCTTTGCCATCGTTTACCCCCTCAGAGTTCAATTCCCATTGCCGCGAGATGCCCGGCGACTTTTTTCTCCAGCTTGCGCACCTTCGCCTCGGCGTCTGGCAGAGTTTCCGCGTAACGGTCCGCGAGGGACTTCACGTCCGTCACGATCTGCGTCTTTACGTGGGCAAGTTCGCCCTGGAACCGCGCGCGCAGCGCATCCGCCCATTTCGACTCGACGACGTAATGCCGGATGGCCTGCTTGTTCATCGTGGCATAGGCTTTCACCAGCTTCTGAACAAGATCGTCGTTCGCCGCCTTAATCTGCTTCCGAAGTGTCTTGGCCTTCTTGTCGAGATCCTTCCGCTCCTCTGCGAGCGACTCTTCGTCGATATCCTCTTCTGGATTCTCCTCGTCGAGCTTCTCGTCGATCTCGGCCAGCGCCGCGGCATTCTCCTCCAGCTCCACCTTGAGAGAGCTGATCTTGTCGCGTTCGTTGACATACGACTCGTTCACGACAACCTGGACCGGCAGGAGGTCGCACACGTAATCCTCCCAGCTCGCGTTCTTCTTGGCAGGCGGCAGCAGCTCGACCTTCCATCCGTCACGCGAGATGAGGTAGCAGTCGTCCTGCATCGTCTCGGCCCAGTAGTTCATCAGGTGTTCATACGAGGAGTAGCAGTCCACGGGAGATCCTTTGAGCTTCTGCACCTTATGCAACAGCATGTCACCCCACGCGCGAATCAACTCCTTGGGATTGTCCCCCTGCTTGAGGTGGTCGCGCCCCTGGCCGACAAAATATCCGAGCCACCTTTCCATGGCTGCCAGATACGCATTGCCCGCCTTCGTCGTCGCCGGATCTTGCGCCAACAACGCTGCAATTCCATCACTCTGCACTCCGCACTCAGCACTCCGCACTTCAACATAGCCCTTGCGGAGCCGTTTGAAGAGGGCTTGCGGGTAGACCGCCGCGTCCTCTTCGGGAATGCCGCCCTTGAGGTGTGCGACGATATCCTGATGTACTTCCCTGTCCACCGGCGCGATGTAACGCGGGATGTTCAGGTTGAAGTCGTTCTTCTCGATCTCCGCATACGGAACCATCCGTGCGTAGTGCGGGACATCCGCCTGCGCCTCCCAGGTGTCGACGATGCGGCGGATGTCGCACTCGCGCAGACGGTTCTTCGCGCCGTCCTTGGCAAATCCCTCCTTGGCGTCGATCATGAAGATGCCCTTCGACGTCAATGCGCCGCCCTTGTCGAGGATGATGATGCACGCCGGGATGCCCGTGCCGAAGAACAGGTTCGCCGGGAGCCCGATGATGCCCGCGATGATGTGCTTCCCGACGATGAACTTCCGGATCTCGCCCTCGGCGTTGCCGCGGAAGAGGACGCCGTGCGGAAGAATGATCGCGCCCTTGCCGCCCGACTTGAGCGAGGTGATCATGTGCAGGAGAAACGCATAGTCACCGCACTTCGGCGGCGGAACTGGCGCGACATTGTCGCCGACGCCCCAACGGCCGAACGGATCGTTCGCCTGAGCCCCCTTCATCCAGCCCTTCACCGAGAACGGCGGATTGGCGAAACCGTAGTCGAAGGTCTTCAAGTGCGTGTCGTCGACTTTGTGCTGCGGATCGGAGATCGTGTTGCCGTGCTTCAGCTCCGCGTCGTCGATGCCGTGGATGACCATCGACATCTTGGCCATGCCGATCGTCGCAAGATCCTTCTCCTGACCCTCAATGGCGATCGAGTCCATCTTCCGCTCCGACTCGGCCGCCGCGCGGATCAGCAGCGAACCCGATCCGCAGGTCATGTCGTAGATGGAGATCATCGGACGCTTGTCCTCGGCGATGTTCACGACCCGCGCCATCACGCGGCTCACCTCGCCAGGGGTGTAGAACTGCCCCTTGGACTTGCCGGACTGCGTGGCGAAGTTCTTCATCAGGTACTCGTAGGCATCACCGATGAGATCATCGTCCGCCGCCCGGTTGTTAGAGAGGTCGAGATCCTTGTCCTGGAAGACGCCGATCAGGTTCGAGACGGTCTCGACGAGATCCTTGCCCTTGCCGAGCTTCTGTTCGTCCGCGAAGTCGGCGTTCGTGATCGTGTCCGCCAGCTGTTCGTTCGCCTCGCCGATCCTGGCGAGGATGACATTCATCTTCTCACCGATGTCCGGCTTGCCCTTGAGCGCCACGAGATCGTCGAAGGTGCAGCCCTCCGGAAGATCGATGTAGAGATCGGCATCGCCGTTCTTGGCACGGTCGCTGATGTACTTGATGAACAGCACCACCAGCACATAGTCCTTGTACTGGCTCGCATCCATGCCGCCGCGCAGTTCATCGCACGCCTGCCAGAGCTTGGTGTACAGCTGAGACTTCTTGATCGCCATCTTACAGACCTCCGTTCTTGTTCAAATCATCAAAGACGTTCTTCATCGAGGCCAGCGACTCTTCCAGCCGCTTCCGGTTCTCCCGCACGAGGATCGTCGTCCTCTCCAGCTCCCCGGCAATCGCCGCTCGGGTCTTCTCGTCCGCATCCGGGACCGGAATCTTCTCGATGTTCTTCGCCGAAATCGTCCGGAGCGTCGCCCCTGCGCTCAACCGCGAGAGCCACCGGGTTCCACGCTCGCTCTCCAGGTACGCCCGCAGATAATAGGCCAGCGTCCGATTCCCGCCCATCCGGACGATCCACACGTTCTCGTCCGCGACCAGCTTCTCCTCACGAAGATCGACGACCGCGACCTTGAACGGAAACCCCATCCGGGAAATCAGGAGATCGCCGGACTCCAGCACCGCGTCCTCGGCCCCCGGAGGGACCTCCGTCAAACCAGGAAGCTCTTCATTGACGAGTCCGTCGGCCAGATGCTTGAAAGCAACCTTCTTGACCGTGGAGTCCGAATCACCTTCCACTGCCTTCCAGGCCGACATCGGCAGCTTGGCTCCGCGGCGAATCTCCTTCACGATCTTTCCGAACGGATGGGAGTTGTTGTATACCAGCTCCTCGCCGAGATAGAAGTCCGGCGTCAGATTGCAGTCGCGGGCGAAGACCTTGTCGATCGCCTGAGTGGTCACCGCCTCGTAATCGTTCAGGTCACGATAGTCCTTCAAAAGCGTCGCCACATCCAGCAGAGGCCCGCTGTCAGTCGTCCGGACATAGTCCTCGCCATTGACGAACTTGATCTCGCGAGCCCCCTCGCGCATCACCACGAGCGCAAAACCGACCTGGGCTCCATTCAGGAAGCCCTTCGGGATGGAAACCACGGCCTCGATCAGCTGATTCCGCACCAGGAACTCACGGTAGGCCTGACTCTGCGTTCCGTTCAGGGCCTGCATCGGGACGGCCACAACCGCCCGGCCCCCTGGAGCCATCAGACCTGCCGCCCGGGCCGCAAACACCCAATCGGCGGACGACAGGCGCAACTCCGGGAATCCCTTGAAGCTCTCCGACAGGACCGCCTGCGTCATCGGAATGTTGATCGCCCGCGTCTCCATGCCGAACGGCGGGATGAGAAGCACGCGATCGTAGCGCTCCTCATGGGAAATGAACATGCTCTGGGCATGAATCTTCGCCCGAACCTCCGTCACGTCGCACACGATGAAGGTGATGGCCGCAAATTCGACATTCCGCGAATAAGCCGACACCGACAGCCCCTCGTCGCTTCCGGAGGCGTCCCACAGAGAGAACCAGGCCTTGCTGACGAATTTCCCGATCCCGCAGTTCAGATCCACGACGCTGTTTCCCTTGGAAATCTCCAGCAACCCCACGCAGAGCTGGTCAATGACCGGGTGCGTCGAAAAGTCGTGGCGGCTCTCCATCAGCATCAGCGTCGCCTCGTTGCTGAAGAAATCGACCAGCGAATCCGCGTCAACCGGTCCTGCGACCTGCTGGAACTCCGCCCAATGCTCCGAAAGGCTCGACTCCAGAAACTCCTTAACGTAGGCAGGAAGCGCCGTCTCGCGATCCAGCACATCCTTCAACCCCGGCAGCGGGAACGCCTCTGCGCGCCTTGTAGCCAGCAAAACGACATAGGCAGCAGCCAGCGTGACGAACTCGGGTTTCATCGAGTATCGCCGCGCTACTTCCATCAGCGGTTGCACCACCTTTGCCTTGATAGAACACTTCATGTAGACTATTCTCCGTTAGATGGCGCATATTATATCACGATTGCGTTCGCCGTGTCGATAGTAAGATATTACTATTCTATTAGAAATTATTTTACGAAGTTCTCGCCGCTCGCACCAGCCAGCACGATCACAGCCGAGAGTGTGCATGAAACACACGCCCCGGCTCCGGCTGCTGGGAAAACTGCTCTACGGGCCGAAATGAGTTTGTGACGAGGCGAATGCGCCCGAATCATACAAACGCCGACGTCACACGGAAAAACCGCGATTTCATTGAGGAAAACCATACAACCGTCCGTGTCACCGGTGACACGCAACGGAGAGCAGTCAGGCCGAGAAACCCCCTCACGACACCCCTCGTCACGCGCCCCCGAAGTGACACGGCAGAGACTCCCCCATCTCGCGGAAGCCCTTGTAAATTGGGGCGGATGACGAGACCCGCGTAAAAAACTCGGATGTCTCAGAGTTCGATAGTAGGATTGGTGGCCAAGGCCGGGATCGAACCGGCGACACACGGATTTTCAGTCCGTTGCTCTACCAACTGAGCTACCTAGCCACAGAAGCAGTCAAGGGTTGAAATGGTAGGGGCGCAGGGATTCGAACCCTGGACCCAGTGATTAAGAGTCACTTGCTCTACCAGCTGAGCTACGCCCCCATCTCACCTTGGCTTTCACTGGAGCGAGGAACGGGACTCGAACCCGCGACAACCACCTTGGCAAGGTGGCACTCTACCAACTGAGTTATCCTCGCATCGCGAAAACAGTGCGTAGTATATCAAAAACTCTGGGCACGACGCAAGGGGGTATTTGATTTTTTTTACGATTCGCCTCACGGCATCGTAATCGCGGACGTTGCGGGGAAGCTCCATTCGCGGCACAGCAGTCCAGCGATGGGCGTGAAGAACGTGCCGCCGCCTCGGCGCGGCTCCAGCGATCGGGCGGCGGCGACACCGTTTCGCCCCGCAGGCAGAAGGACTCGCCAACCGTCAGAAGACAAAACGCACGCCACGTCATCCGCGCAGTCCCTTCCTCTCAGAAAGTCAAGTTCAGGGCCGCGAACTTCGCGCGGATGGCGCGTTCCTCCGCGTCCGTGAGCGGCGCGTAGGGCGCACGGCAGGGGCCGCAGTCGATGCCGACCGCCTTCATCAGCGCCTTGCAGCCGCTCCAGTTGTCCGCGAGGCTTTCGAGGACGAGATCGACGAGGCGGTTCACCTCCAGCTGCCACGGCATCGCCGCGCAGAAGTCGTTCGCCGCGCAAAGGGCGCAGATCTTCGCGAAGTGCCCCGGGATGATGTTATAGTTGAGGCCAATGCCGCCGGCGAAGACGTCGCCCATCGCCAGCGCGGAGATGAGCAGCTCGTCGCAGCCGTTGAACCAAATCGTCTCCTTGTCGAGCATCCGCGTCACCCGTTCGCAGGCGTAGAAGTTCGAGCCCGTGTACTTGATGCCCCGGACGTTCGGCAAGTCGAAGAGCCGCACGTCACGCTCCGGCACGAGCGTCGCGTTGAAGGCGTAAACGAAGAACGGCAGATCCGTCGCCTCGCTGATCGCCTTGTAGTGGCGCAGGGTCGAGGGGAAGCTCTGTCCGAAGTAGACGGGGGCGACGGACGAGATCCTGTCCACGCCGGCCTTCGCCGCCGCCTTCGCGAGCGCGACCGCATCCTCGGTGCGGACGCAGCCGACCTGCGCGATCAGCTTCGCCCGCCCCTTCGCCGCCCGCACCGCGCGGTCGTAGACGTAGACGCGCTCCTCTGGCGTGAGCAGCATCCCCTCGCCCGTCGAGCCCGTCAGGTAGAAGCCCCTGAGGCCGTGCGCGAGGCCGCGCTCAATCATCGCGTCAATCGCTTCGCCGTTGACGCGGCCTTTCGCGTCAAACGGCGTGAACAGCGCGGCATGCGCCCCGGCCATGCCCGCGAAACACTTGTCTTCAAATTGTGTCTTCATGTCCTGTCTTGCCTTTTTTCTCAAGAGACCGCGTGAGGAAACTGACGAGGGGCGCGACGACGAGGCACGCGACCATGCCGAACGCGCCATAGAGGAGAAGGTGCGGCTTGCCCGCGAACGAAAGCTGGTCGAGCGCGAGGCAGACGGCGTAGTTCGCGACAAGCCCCGCCGTCGCGCCCACCGCGTTGACGCGCCGACAAAAGATGCCCATGAAGAAGAGGCAGCCGAGCCCGCCCGTCAGCACGCCGAGGAACCGCTGGAACTGGTCGTAAATCGAGTAGACCTCGCCGTTCGCCAAGACAAGCGCGAACCCGCCGCCCAAGAGCCCGACGACGACCGTCGAGACCTTGCCGCAGACGAGCAGCGCGCGCTGTTCGCACGGGACAGGGGAAGGCGTTACCATCAGCCGCTTGTAGAAGTCGGTCGTGAACGCGCTCGCCGCCGCGACGGCCGCGAGGATGACGCCCGAAACGCCGGTCGGCAGGTCATTGCCGATGAAGAGCGGAAAGACCGCGTCGTTCTGCGCCATCGTGACGTCCAGCAGCTGCGGGTGCGAGCGGTAGAACGTCCAGAGCGCGACCCCGAGCGTGAAGAAGACGATGCAGTTCGCGAACGAGAGCACGCCGTTGAACAGGATCGACTTCGCCGCGCCCTTCTCGTCCGGCGTCGTCATGTACCGCTGCACGACGCACTGGTCGCTCGTGTAGCTCGCGAGGTTCGCGACGAGCCCGCCGACAAGCGTGACCCAGAAGACCGGCTTCGTCCAGTCGAGCGCGAAGTCGAAGACGCGGAACTTGCCCGCCGCCGCGCCGAGCGAGAGGAAGCCGCCCCAGCCGCCGTCCGTACCGCAGACGAGGAAGACGTAGATGGCGGCCGTGCCGAGGATCAGGATCACCGACTGCACGAAGTCGCTCCAGATGACGGCCTCGACGCCGCCGAGCGTGCAGTAGAGGATCGTGACGAGCGTGACGGCGACGATGGCGACGTTCACGTCGAGGCCGATGACCGCCGAGAGCGCGACCGCCGGCAGGTACGTGACGATGGCCGTGCGCGCAATCATGAAGAGGATGAACGCGGCGGACGCGAAAAGCCGGCAGGACAGGTTGAACCGCACCTCCAGGAACTCGTAGGCGCTCGTCAGGTTCAGCTTGCGGAAGAACGGCAGATACCACTTCACGACGACCGGCGCGAGCGCGAGCACGCCAAAGCAGATGCCGAAGTAGCGGCAGTCCGAGACGTAGGTGAGCGCGGGAATCGAGAGAAAGGTGATGGACGAGAACATCGTCGCGTAGATCGAAAGCGAGACGACCCACCACGGGAGACGGCCGCCGCCCTTGAAGTAGTCGTCGGCGCTGCGGTTGCGGCGCATGAACCAGAAGCCCATGAACGCCATCGCGGCGAAGTAGAGGATGACGATCGCGTAGTTCGTCCAATGCCATGTCCGCGTGCGCACGAACGTCGCAAGGAAGCAGTCGGGCGTGCGGACGCCGGCGGCAACCTCGCCCGTCGCCGAGAGGAGGCGTCCGTCGGGCAGACGGAGGACGGGCTGTCCGAGCTTGGGCGCGTCGGGCGCCGTGCCGTAGCCGAACATCCGCTCCGTCACCGTGTGGTAGCAGGTGACCGCGTTCGTGAACGGGAAGCCGCCGAAGAAGAGGATGTGCTGGTCGCCGACCGCGAGCGGCGTCGAGCCGGGGTTTCGGAGCGGCAAATCGACGCGCCGCCAGCCCGGCTCGTCCGTCGGCGCAACGACGCGCGACCACGCCGTGCCGCCGTCCCCGAAGACGAAGAGGGCCGTGCGCTGGAACGGCACGTTCTGCACGACGGCCAACGGGGCTTTCGCGGACGCCGGCAGGCGGTCGAGTTCCTGCCAGCGCGCCTCGCCAGACGCCAGACGCGGTCGCCCGCCACCGCGAACGCCGTCGCGCCGTGCGCGGCGACGCCCGGGGCCCGCACCGCGACCGGCAGATCCGGCAGCGGCCGCACCGCCGCGCGCGCGCCATCCCACGTCAGGAGGAACGCCGCCGCCGTCGGCGCGCCGCCGCGCATCCCGCCGACGCAGACGACACCGTCCGGCACCGTGGCCGAGCCGCCCTCGCCGCTCGGCGCGTCGAGCCGCCCGACGAGCCGCCAGCCCGTTTCGGGCGCGGCGGCATCGAGCGCGTAGATCTCGTCGTAGAACCGCTTCGTGCCGCCTGCCGCCAGCGGCGTGTCGGGGAAGTTGCTGCCGCCCGCGAGCAGGACCTGCCCGTGCGACAGCCCAGCATAGGGCTTCAGCACGCCGAGGCCCGGCAGCGTCGGCGCGGCGCACCACTGGAGTTCCGTCGTCGCCTCCGTCAAGCGCACGAGGCCCATCGCCACGAGGGCCGCTAGCAGAACACGCTTCATCGTCCGTCAGCGCAGGATGATCGCGATTCCCGGATTCCGCACCTCGACCTAGATCGGTTCGCCGTCCGTCGTGCGCTCGCCGTCCGACACGCGCAGCAGAAACGCATAGCGTCCCTTCGCGTTCACCGTCACCGTCGTCTCGGCGGCCTGCGGATCGGCGAAGACGGCCTGTGTCGCGTCTCCCCGCACGACCCGCCACGCGTAGGTAAGCGCCGCCGTGCCGTTCCCGTCGTCCGCCGCCACCGCCGCACAGGCCGTCGCCCGCTTCTTCACCAGCGTCGTCGCCATCTGCGCCTTGCCGACCACGGGCGCGGCGTTCGCGGACACGTCAGGGTGATCATGCAGAAAGGCGATTTCCGCCTCCGTCAGCTTGCGGTTGTAGAAACGAATCTCGTCCACCGCGCCCGGGAAGTGACGCGAGCGCCGAACGCCCGTCTCCGCATGCTGGACACCGTAGATGGTGTTGTTGGTTCCGCTGTTCTCGCTTTCCGTGTTGAGCAGCGTGACGGTCTTTGCGTTCCAGCGTCCGCCGCAGGGCTGTCCGCTGAAGTTGACGGCGGCGCCCTTGTCCGCCGTATAGGTTGGATAGTTCCCGCAGCTGCGGCGCGCCGTGTTTTCCGTCAGATTCTCGCCGTTGAGGTAGAACGACGACTGGGACGTGTCATGGCGGTTGACGAGCGCCACGACATGCGACCATTTCCCGCAGAGGGATGCCATGGCCGTGCCGGACGGGAGATCGTAGTTGAGGTAGGCCTGATGGCCGAGGATGCCCGTCTGCTGGATGCAGAAGCCCGGCAGCACGTCCGTCGCGGTGCTCGGCGACCACCACTGTCCGTAGCAGACGCTCAACGTCGACGGCAGGTGCGCCACCACGCCGGCGAACCAGTCATCCGGGTAGTCCGCCTCCGGGCGAATCCACGCCGAGATCGTCAGCCACTCGTTCGCAGGCGCGTAGCCGGAGCCATAAACACCCTGCTCCTCACCGGACGTGAGGTCTGTGGGCAACACACCGCCGAAGGCCACGTTCGGACGCGACTGGAACGCACTTCCCGTCACGCCGTCCGTAAGGCCCACCAACGACCAGTCGACCGTATGCATCGTCAGTCTCCCCGAGACTTCCTCGCGTCGCGCAAGGCCGTTCGCCGTCCAGTGGCGAATGAGCCCGTCGACGACCGACGCGCGCAGCGCCACTTCCGCCGTGACGGCCGCGACATCCACCGACGGCGCTTCGCTCGCCGTTCCCGTCGCGTCATCGCGCGTGATTGTCACGGTGTCCGTCTGCGTCGCGCCCTGAAAGCCCGTCGTCGTCAGGCGAAAGACGTAGGCGCCCTCGACCGGCAACGTGACTTCCGTCACGGGGTTGTTCGGACGCAGAAACTCGACCGCCGCACCGCCCTCCGGCGCCGAGACGAGCGACCACGCAACCGCACCCGCATAGCCGCACGCGCCGGGCCCGCCGCGATTCGCGCCCACCGCGCCCTTCAGCACGGCGCGCGCACCTGAAACGACGGCGTCCGCCCCCGCGTCCACCGTCGCCGCGCCGCGATAGAGAGCCACCACCTCGTCCGCGTCCATCGCACCCGCGTAAAGGCGGAAGTCACTCACGTCGCCCTCGAAGGGGCGCGTGCCCTTCGCCGTGGAGTAATTGCCGAGAATCAGCGTCGTCTGCGCGGCAAGCGTTCCGCCGGCGACTTCGGGGCTCGTGTTGGCCAGCTCGCCACGGACGCATCCCCCGGCATCGTGTACTGGTTCTTGAGCGACGTCAGCGAATGAACATAGTAGGACGAGAAGTTTCCATACGTGATGAGGCGGGGATAGTTCGACGTCTGCCCCTCGCAGCGCACGATGGACGTGTTCGTGGAGACGTTGACCCACGCCGCCATCGTGAAGTCCTCGACCTTGGACGGAATCGTGGCGAACGCATGCGTCAGCGCCGTGCCCTGAAAGTGAATCGCCTTGTCCGCTCCCTGCGGACCGGACGTGACCGACGTCTCGGCGGAACACGTCATGACCCGCCCGTTCACGATGCCTTCCGGCGACTGATCCGGCGTCGTGAAGTTCCCGTCGCCGTCCGGCTCGGAAAATTCCTGGAACGGATACCACGCGACGAGGCGAAAGCGGTTCGCCGTGTCCTTGCAGCGGTCATACTCCGCGCGCACCTGCTCCGCGCTCAAGCACTGGTCGAAGACCTTGAACTCGTCCAGCGCGCCGCGACAGGGACGCGGCCCGTCTTTCGTTCTGTTGCCCAGCGTCGCCGTCTGGGCGGGGTAGGCGTTCGTCGTCGTGCCGCCGTCCTGCGCGAACCACAGCTCGCCGTTCACGTAGAAGCGCAGGTTGAAGGTGTCGAGGTGGTCTGAACCTTCCAGCGGCTGCGAATCCGTGACGTCGATTGTATAGGCAAGGTGCGTCCACTTCTCCGGATAGATCTGCGGATACTTCCCATAGGAGACGTAGGAGCCGCCGAGCGCGCCGCCGTCCCCGTAGTAGGCGACGAGGTCGTAGTTCCCGAGGCCGAGCGTGTGGTCGTTCGCGTCCGCCCAGCTGTTGTTGAATCGCAGAGTGAACTTGCTGAGGTTCGCGATCAGCGTCGGCATCAGGCAGTTCTTGTCTCCGGCCACGCTCTTTTCCTCAAAGTTGGGACTGGGCTGAGAACTGCGCTTGTACCAGAAGGAAATCGTCCGCTTCGGCAGCGACGGCACGGCGAACTGCGCAAACGTCGTCGTCTCGCCCGCCAGCCACAGCGCCGAACCCGCCGCCGCATCGTTCGTCAGCGCGCAGCCCGCGCCGACCGTCAGGTGGCGTCCGTTTCCCGACAGGTCGGCGACGACGCCCTCCCGGATCTCGTCGAACGCGAAGTAGGCAATGGGCTCGGGCAGGGCGGCGCGCACCGCCGCCCCCATCGCGACACCCAGCGCACACAGACAGGCCTTCTTCATCCGGCGCCTCCTTTCGCTAGCGGGTCACGCGCCACTTCGTGGCCATGAGGCACGGCAGCTCGCGCGGCGCCCGCCGTCCGCCGAACGCGAGACGCGCAGGCAGTTGTCCGGGCCGTGGTAGCGCATGAGCGCCACCAGGTCGCCGTTCGCGCGCTCGACGACGTGCGGCTCGCAGAAGATGTGCGGCTCGCCCGTGTTCTCGCCGTTCTGGTCGGGGATGTCGGCGCAGAGCATCTGCCACGAGCGGCCGCGGTCGTCCGAGCGCGAGACGCGAATCGTGGCGCGACCGTTCACGTGCGTGCGCCCGATCTCCAGCAGCCCGCCGTCCCGCAGCAGGATCGGCCCGTGCGGCGTCTGCGTGTAGTTCGCGTCCATCCGCTCCGGCTTGCTCCACGTCCGACCGTTGTCGCGCGAGCGGATCAGGTAGTCGCCGATCGCCGCCTGCGGCAGCGTGCGGTCGATCTTCTCCAGGTGCCGCCGGTAGTCGGGATGCTTCTTCAGGATATTCGGCGCCGTCCAGCAAGAGGACGTGAAGTAGGTCACGAGAATTTCGCCGTCCGGCATCTGCACGATGCCCGCGTCGCGGTCGTCCATCAGGCCGTTCGCGATCGTCCGTGGCGCGCTCCACGTCTCGCCGCCGTCCGTCGAGCGTACCAGCTGCACCTTGCCGTAGGGATCGACGTGCGCGTCGCGGTCGCCGGAGAACACGGCCACGACGTCGCCGTTCTTCAGGCACGCCACCGACGGCCAGCCGATGTAGCGGTTCGTCTCGACGCAGATCGGACGCGCCCACGCGATCTCGGCGTGCGCCTGCACCTTCGGCGGCGCCTTGAGGAGCGCCTTGGGCCCGCCGGGCGGAAGCGCCCCGTCGGCGGCGGCCCGCCCGTTCAGGCAGGCGCCCAGCGCCAGCGCACCGAGAAACAAACTCTTCTTCACATTCATGTTGCGTTCCTTTCGTTTCGTTTGCAGCCCCGGCGAGCGGGGATGGCGGCATTATAGCATATCGCCGTCCGCACATCGAACAGAAATCTCCAAAAAAGATTCCTGAACAAATGCGCCGGAGGTTATGGTATACTGTCCCTCACCATGAT
Source organism: uncultured Kiritimatiellota bacterium (assembly GCA_934675625.1). Lineage (GTDB taxonomy): Bacteria > Verrucomicrobiota > Kiritimatiellia > RFP12 > UBA1067 > UBA1067. Next base: position 88 of record CAKURH010000023.1, on the reverse strand, counting down.
TCCCGACGCCATCCCGAGTTTGCCAGTTTGATTTCTGAAAAAGTCGTTTTCACCCAGTGGCGACGCGGGGTTGGCGCATATCGCCCTC
>CAKURH010000022.1 GCA_934675625.1 uncultured Kiritimatiellota bacterium | reverse complement strand
ATCTAATCCCGAGCAACGTGCTGACGAAGGCCGCGCTCTGGATGGATGCCTCGGTCGCCGACTCCGTGCAGCTCGTGGAGGGCTCGACGGTGCAGGTGCAGCAGTGGCTTGACTGCCGCGAGCCGGACATGACGGTCACGGGCGCGTCGGGCGCCTACGCCTACACGCGGCTCGTCGCGTTCACGAACGTGTCGCAGCACGCCTCCGAAGACGTCGCGACGTGGTTTCCGACGTATGTCGCGGCGGCGGACGGCGCGAACGCCTACCTCGACTTCGGCGGATACGGCAGCGGGCAGAACCTGCGGTGTCATGACAGGAACGGCACGGAGACGATGGTCGGGCGTGTCCGATGGGCCTTTGCCGTCTACGGCACGGAGGACTACAAGTGGGGCTTCCTGTTCAGCGAGTCGGGCAGTTCCCTCGTGCCGGACGCTTACAGCGACGGCCGGTTCAGCCAGACAGTCTACTTTGCGCATCTGAAGGACACGGACAACACGAAACGCCTCCAGACGGGGCGGTTCCGCTGTGACCGGGAAATCATCGACCCGACCGCGACGCGGCTGACGGCGGGCTTTCACCTTGTCGACTTCCCGATTCCGGCGGGCGATTTCCACGTCCGGGGCGTGTTCGACAACTTGGGCAACAAAGGCCGTCAGGGCGGTGGACGGCTCTGCGAGGTCGTGCTCTTCTCCGTCGACCTTTCCGAGGCGGAGCGTGTGGCGGTCGAGCACTACCTCTACCGCAAGTGGGTGGATCCGACGCCGGAGGTCAACCTGGCGGTCGGCCCTGCGGCGACCGTCCGTCTGGACGACACGCCCACCGTGCGGCTGTCGGTCGCCGGCACGCTCACGAAGACGGGCGCGGGCACGCTCGCGAGTGCGGCGCTCGACGGGCGGGAACCGACGGAGCCGTGGCGCGTGCGGCTGGAGGCCGGTGCGGTGGATTCGCCGCGCGCGGTCGTGCTGGCTCAGGCCTCGGCGGGTGACTATGCGGCGACGACGGGCCGGATCGTGCGCACGGCGGCGACGGCGGACGCGACGCTCACGAAGACGGGCGAGGAGGAGCTGCGCGTCGCGACGCTTGCGGAGGATGTGCAGACGCTTGACGTCCGGTCGGGCGTTCTGCGCCTCGCCGCCGTCGCGCGGTCGGCCGTGGATGACCTGCCGAGCTCGCTTGCGGGCGTGATCGAAGACCCGTCCTTCGAGGCGTTTGCCGATCAGGGCATCGACCCGGCCGCCTCGTCGGGTCGGCAGCTGGACGCGACGTCCGCAATTCATGGCTGGCAGGGGACGGGCGTCGGGTCTCAGAAGCCCTATGTCGTCAAGTGGAATGAAGTCGGCGGCAATTTCAACCGAGTGGATGTGCCGTTCCCGGACGGTGACTATGCGATTGTTCTGCACATCGACGCTGGCTGCCAGACGACGGTGACGCTGCCGACGGCGGGCGTCTATCGGCTGTCCTTCTGGGCGGCGGCGCGTCCGAATGCGGGTGGAAACCGCTATTTCCACGGTGAGTTCCGCGTCTCGGTGGACGGGATTGGCGTTGCGCAGGTTCAGACGACGACGGATGTCTATCGAAAGTATGCGTTTCGTCTGCCGTATCTCGCGGCGGGCGAACATACGCTCGTCTTCCAGTCCGACAGCAAGAACAACAAGGAGAACAGTGGACTGGGCTTAAACCTCGTCTGCATGTTCGATGACGTGCAGGTGGACTGGCTCGCGACGGACGATCCGGGCGCGGCGGTCGTGAACGGCGGGTTCGAGCTGAACGGCTTCCAGTACCGGGCGCTCGTCGCGACGAATGCGGTCGAGAGCTGGACGGTTTCGGAGACGGGCGACGCGAGCGCGGCGTATCTTGTCTCGGCGGACAGTCCCAAGCTGGCGCTGGGCGCGAGCACGGAGGTCAAGGCGCCCGAAATTCCCGAGGGCGGTCGCACGCTCGTCCTTTCCGGCACGCCGAAGCTCACGGGCACGGCGATCTTCACGCAAGCCGGAACCTACAACCTCACGTTCTCCCTCGGCGGCTGGTGGGAGAAGGAGAAGGTGACGACGTTGCCGACGCTCGGCGTGAAGCTTGGGGCGCTGCTGGACGCGACGGCGACGGTTCCGTTGACGTCGCGCTACCCGACGACCGTGACGCTGGGGTCAATCACCGTTTCGGAAGGCGACTTGAACAAGGCGCAGACGCTGGAGATCGCGGGGCAGACGGCGGGTGCCATCGCGTTTCTCGATGACCTGCGTCTCGTGCGGACGGCGGCGGGCGGCACGACGCGCATCGTCAACAGCTTTGCGTCGGACGGCTGGACGAAGGTCGAGCCGCCATCGGACATCCATGACGGCAGCGGCATCGTCCTCTGGATGAACAAGGATGACGTCGCGTGGGGCTCGGTGCGCTACGACGACGTCTACCGCGTCGGCATCCGCAATCGCGGCGCCATTCACCGCACGGAGCATCTGACGGCCGGGACCTATCGCCTGTCGGTCGCGAGCATCGGACGGTTCTTCCGCTACAACGACCAGCCGGAGGAACTGGTTCAGTGTTACAGCGACAACCGCTTTGAGGCGTGGTTCGGCACGACGGACGGTGCGGTCACGAACGTCATCGGGCAGTTCGGCGTCGGTCATGCCGAGCGCTGGAGCCAGCACACGTTCCTCTTCACGGTGCCGGAAGACGGCGACTGGCTGATCGGCTTCCGGGGCTTGTGCGAGTCCGACGCGTCCTTTGACGGCCAGCACGTCTGGAGCCATGGCGGGCTTCTGGATGGGCTCGTCATTGAGCCGGTGGCGATTGCCGCGCCGACGCCGTTGCGCGAAGACCTGACGGTTCGCGTCGCGAAAGGCGCGCAGTTGGCGCTCGACGCGCCGACGACGAACGCCGTTGCAGAGGTGCGTCTCGGCGGGCGGCGCCGGAGCGGACTCATCACGGCGGAGCGCTTCCCCGACTACATCACGGGGACGGGCGCACTGGAGGTGCCGCGACGCGGCGCAGTCATCATCCTTCGGTAGGTAAAGGAGTAACGGAGTATCTGAAAATGGCCTGCGGCGCTGAACACGGAGACGTGGAGAGTCGGAGAATGGAGAAGACTCCGTGTCTCCCGTTCTCCATGACCTCCGTGTTCAGCGACAGCAACAACACCGTTCAAGAGAGAGGTTTATGAAGAACATCCAGTTTCACGGTTTCATGATTGGCGCGCTGCTTTTGTCCGGGGCGTGTCTCGGCGCTGACCTGACGTTCTACCTGCCGTTCGACGGCTCGCCCACGGCGGCGGTCGCAAAGGGCAATCCCGAGCCGCTGCAGGCGAAAAGGCTCGAATACGACGCGGGCGTCGCCGGACAGGCCGTGCGGCTCACGGCACAGGCGAAGGCGACGCTCGCGTATGCGCTGGCGGGGAACGTGTCGCCGACGCGTGGTGCGGTCTCGCTCTGGGTGAAGCGCGAGGCGGACGAGCCCGACACGTGGCGGCGGATGTTCTCCTTCCCCGAACCGTGCCGCAACTTTGGCAGCGGGGCGTTGTCCCTCTGGTGGTACGCGGGCGTCGCGCGCGTCGACCTCACGGATGTCGCCCACACGTGGAACATCTTCAGCGGCACGCCGCGCGCGGACGGGCATTGGGAGCATCTCGTCTTCTGCTGGGACACGGCGACGGCGACCGCCGAGCTCTACTACAACGGCGTGCGGCGGTCGCGCAAGGCGGACGGCACGGGGCCGATGGCCGCCGCGCTCAAGGCGGCGCAGAACGAGAAGAAGCGTGCAGAGGCGGCGTCCGCCGCCGCGCCGCAGACGGCATTCGACCGTTTCTTCATCGGCTGCCTCGGCCGCGGCCAGCAGGTCGAGGGGCTGATCGACGAGGTGCGACTCTTCGACGACCGGCTCACGGCGGACGAGGTGCGTGCGCTCTTCGCCGAACATGCCGACCGCGCGGCGCCGAAGCCACGTCCGCCGGACTATGCGCAGCTCTTTGGCCCGGTGCAGCCGAACCCGTATGCGAAGGCCGACGGCGACCTCGACCTGGAGCCTGTGGCGGAATACGCCTTCGACGCCGCGTCAATCGAGCGGGCGCGTGCGGCGAAGGGATTCCGCGCCGTGGGCGCGCTGCGGTTCGGCGAACTTGGCGGCGTGCCGTACCTGGAGGCCGGGACGAACCGGGACGACCGGTTCGCGTTCGACTTCGCGATCGACTCGTCGCATCCGCTCTACGTCTTCGACTTCGACTACCCGGATGACGCGAAGCGCACGTGCGACCTGATCGTGCAGGAGCGCGTGGCATTCCCCTCCGACTCCACGCTGCAGGTCGGCTACTTCACGGGCGACGAATACCGCAACACGGGCAAGACGCTCACGCACCGCTGCCTCTACTGGACGCGCTCGGGCGGCGACAGCCTTTCGGTCGTCGCCCTCACGGCGCGCGCGGGCGTGCCGGCGGCGCTCTCGCGTCTGCGCGTCTACCGCGTGAAGGACGCCCGCCTGCCGTCGCTCGCGGTGCGCGAGCCGCCGTTGGCGGACGGCTGGCGGCGCGTCGTCGGGCAATACTGGGAAGACCCGGCCATCGGCTTTGACTTCGGCCTGAAGGATGCGCACGGCCTCGCGAACATCGGCGAACTGATCGACCGCACGGTTGCCTACATGAAGTTCTGCGGCGAGAACCTGTTCTGCTATCCCGGCGTCTGGTATCAGGGCGTCATCGACGACGAATATCAGCCGCGCCGGCACGCGCCCGACTTCCTGAACGCCTGGTATGAGAAGTTCGACCGCGAAGGGCTGTTCTTCGTGCCGAACGTGAACCCCAACAATCTCCCGGTGAAGGACGGGCTCGTCACGGTCGCGTCGATGGACGACGGCTCGCTCCATCCGACGCCGATCGCGATCCATTCGACCGGCAAGCCGAACCGGGGCGGGTGGCACAACTCGCCGCCGAACTTCTGCTTCCTGCATCCCGATGTCCAGCGGGCAATCGAGGGCTTCGTCGACGGGCTCGTCGAGCAGGGCGTCCGCCACCCGAGCTTCAAGGGCGTCTGCCTGCACCTGACGATGCACTGCCTGCTCTGGTGGGGCGACCTCCGCAGCGGCTACAACGACTACGTGATCGACGCCTTCGAGCGGGACACGGGCGTGCGCGTGCCGCGCGTCGATGGCCCGCTGCGCGGCAAGGCGCACGCGGAGTGGATTCTCGCGCACTGCCGCGACCGGTGGGTGCAGTGGCGGTGCGACCAGGTCGCGCGGCTCTACCGGCGTCTCGCGGCGAAGCTCCGCGCGCGGCGGCCCGACCTCAAGCTTTGGCTGAACAGCTTCATCCAGCCGGACATGCGGTGGCCGGACTTCATGGAGGACGGCTTCATGCGCCGCCAGGCGCGCGAGGCGGGGCTCGAACGCGAGGCGTTTGCCGACGTGCCGAACGTCATCTTCTGCCAGACGACGCTGCCGGCGTTCTGCCGCAAGCGCGAACGCCGCCTGTTCCCGTCCGACGCGGCCTACGCCTACAACCGAGTCCTGCAGACGAAGTCGGGCTTCTTCGACCTCCTGAAGGGCGCGCGATTCCCACTTGTCCAGAACTTCGACCTCTACTGGGAGAATCCCGTCGGACGCAACAGGAGCGCGCTCAACGTCGACGGCTTCGTCGAGACGGGGTGGCGCGTGACGACGCTCAATCCGTCCGGCTTCCACGCGCTCCGCGACCTCGTCCTGCCGCTTCGCTTCGGGGACGTCCTTGGCGTGACGAAGGGCGGCTACCTCATTGGGACGTATGGCATGGAGGGCCCGCTGCGGTCGTTCGCCGCCGCGTTCCGGCAGCTGCCGGCCGTCGTGATGGCGGACGTGCCGGACTTTGCGGACGAGACCGTGAAGATTCGCGCGTGCACGTTCCGGGGGTGCCGCTACCTCTACGCCGTGAACACGTCCGACGTGCCGCGCACGGTGCGCTACGCCTTTCCGGACGGCACGGCGAAGTTGACGCTGGCGCCATACGAGCTGCGGAGCTTCGTGTCGGGCGAATGAGGCTCAGGGCGACAGCGCTTCTCCTGCTGACGCTCGCCGCGTCGTCCGTCTGCGGCGCGGCGGGCGGGCCCGTCTCCGTCTTCGCCAAGAACGAGATCGAGACGGGGCACACCATGCTCGGCAAGATCATCACGGTCGATCCGCGCTGGGTGCTTGACGTCGGCGCGGTCTGGCGGACGGAGCGCTTCGGCTATGGGCTCGTCGGCGTCTGGAACGCGACCGAGCTGACGGGCCGCTATGACGCGACGCGGCGGCGGGCGTTCAACGAGATCGACCCGCGCGTCGGCTACGGCTACGCATGGTCGTGGGCGGAGGGCTGGTCGCTCGACACGCGCCTGGAGTTCCAGCACTCGCAGATGCACTACGCCGACACGTCGGACGTCTTCCGCCAGTGGATCGGCACGGAGACGCTGGCGACGCCGTGGATCGACCTCTACGGCTTCGCGTGGGTCGTCACGTATCCGTACCGGGCGCCGGCCTACCGCGTCGGCGTCCTGAAGGACATCCCGGTCTGCGGGCCGTTCTCCGTCGAGCCGCACGTCTACCTCGACCTGGGGCCTGAACGGTGGAACCGCCGCCGCTTCGGCGAATGGGCGGACGGCCCGTCGCGCTATTCGGACGGCGTGAACGCGATCAACTTCCATCTGCTCGCGCATTGGCGCATCAACGCGAACGTGCGGCTCTATGCGGGTGTCCGCCACATCTCGGCGGTGTCGCACGAGGTGCGTCGGCAGCTGCGCGCGTGGGACTCGCCCAATGGCAAGCCGGACTTCACCTACTTCGTCGTCGGAGCGTATGTGACCTTCTAACTATGATTGCGAATCAACTAGGCCTACGGCGTTTAACACGGAGAAGATGGAGTCTCGGAGACACGGAGGCTATTTTAGAACTCCGTGCCTCCGGGTCTCCGCTTCCTCCGTGTTCAGCGAAATCAACAACAGAAATAGAAACGTAGTAAGGAAAACCAATAAATGAAACGAATGACAGTGATGATGGCAGTTGTGTCAATGGGGTCGGCTCTGGCGGCGGACATCTACGACAAGACAGATCTCACGTGGAAGAGCCGTCCGCCGACGCTTGACCCCCTCGCGCTGAAGATGAACGCGGGCGCGAAGATCCCGTTTCTGCGTCCGCTCCCGGCGTGGCGCAACGGCAAGGCGGTGTGTTCGGCGCGGAACAACCCCGAATGGGCGATGCCGGGCGTCTTCACCGGCACGGACGCAGATCTCGGCCTGTTCATGAAGACGCTGCGCGACACGCTGACCGAGAACCGGCGGCTCATCCGCATCGGCGGACGGACGCTCGCGTGCAACCACAACTGGGTGCGCGACCACACGCACCAGATGAAGGGCTGGTGCCACTGGGAGCATGACAACACGAGCTTCCTCGACTTCATCCTCGACCATCCGCGCGCCGACGGCATGCTCTACGAGATGATCAAGCAGCTGGACGACGGGCATTGGCGAATGGTGGAGGACACGAGCCGCGTCCTCTTTCCCGAAGACCACATGGCGCTCGTGCGGCTGGACTTGGAGGCGGATGTCGAGTATCTCGCCGTCGAGGCCGCGCACCGCTACTGGCGGATGAGCGGCGACGACGCCTGGATGGCACGGCGGCTGCCCGTGCTCGAACGGGCGATCAACTACCAGACGAGCGACCCGCAGCGCTGGAACGCGAAATACGGCCTCTGCATCCGTCCCTTCACGATCGACACGTGGGACTTCGTGCCGACGAAGTGGACGGGCGGCGACCGGCGCATCCATCCGGGCGAGCCGATGCCGGCGATGCATGGCGACAACACGGGCGTCTACCAGGCGATGCGCCAGCTTGCGGCGATGAACCGCCGGCTCGGCCGCGCGACGGCGGCGGACGACTGGGAGCGGCGGGCGGAGGCGCTGAAGGCGAGCATCCTGACGCACCTCTGGAACGGACGCTACTTCGTCCATCAGAAGTTCCTCGATGGCGAGAAGGGGCTGGACGACAAGGAGGACGTGCGCCTTTCGCTGTCCGACGCCTATGCGCTCACGCGCGGCATCCTGACGTCGACGCAGTGCCGGTCGATCGTCGACGAGTATCAGGCGCGGCGCCAGACGACGGCGGCGTTCGCGGAATGGTTCACGATCGATCCGCCCTACGCGCCGACGTTCGGTCCGCACGCCGCCGGCACGTACGTCAACGGCGCAATTTCGCCGTTCACGGCGGGCGAGCTCGCGCGCGGCGCGTTCGACTGCGGACGCGAGGCGTACGGCTGGGACATCCTCGCGCGCTTTCAGGCGAAGGTCAAGGCGGACGGCAACGTCTACTTCCTCTACAATCCGACGAATGGCGCGTCCATCAGCGCATCGATCGGGCCGAGCGCGTGGGGCGCGGCCGCGCTCCTGAACGCCATCGACGAGGGGCTCGCGGGCATCGTGAACGCCGGGTTCGGCTATGACGTGATCGACTTCGCGCCGCGCTGGACGGTCACTCCCTACGATAACGTCCGCTACCTGACCGGCTACGAGGCGTTCGGCAAGACGGTCGACTGCCGGCACGTCCGCACCGAGAAGGGGCTGCGCTATCGGCTGGAGTCGCCCGCGAAGCGCATCCGCGCGCACATCCTTCTTCCGGAGGGGAAAGACGCCGCCGCGCTCTACGTGAACGGCGTCGAGACGCCGTTTGCGGTGACGACGGTCGACGCCTCGCGCTACGTCGACGTGACGGTCGCGCCCAAGGACGGCCTCGCGGATTTCGAGGTTCTCTACTGAACGCGGCGAATGAACGCGGCGAAGCGGATGAGACTTTGATATAATGCGCACATGGACGCATGTGGTGGCTTTGCGGCCGTCGCGACGATCTCTGCGCAGAAGGAGGGGAATGAAAACACGGATTTCACGGATGGGGAGAGGGGGTGTCTGCGACGCTTCCATCCTGTCAAGAAAACTCCGTGCCTCCCTCTCTCCGACATCTCCGTGTTAAGCGAAAGCAACATGCGCCGACGTTAAACACGGAGTGATCGGAAACGTAAAGGCACAGAAAGGGCTTCGAGGTCGATCTAAACGAGTTTGAAGGATTTTAAAAGCACAAAATAAGGAAAGGACGACAAACATGGACAAGATGAATCGGAAATGTGCGCTTGCGGTCGCTTCGGCGTTGGCTGGCGCGATGGCCTCGGCGGAGTTGCCGCCGTTGCCGAAGCCGTGGATGCCGGACCCGAAGACGCTGCCGCAGAACGCGGGGCGGACGCTGACGTTCGACCATCCGCTGCCGCGCCAGTGGCTCATCGGCGCGGGCGAGAAGGCGGGCCCCGGCGAGAAGAACCGCCACATCGGCACCTACAACAACGGCGAGCTCGCGTATCCGGGGCTGCTCTCGACTGCCGGGAGCGCCTTCGGCGAGATGATGGCCCAGCTGCGGCAGGTCGTCTGGGCCGACCGTCGGCTCGTCTTCATCGACGGCCGCGTCCTCATGTGCCAGCTCAACTGGATCCGCGACCACGTGCACCAGTCCAAGGCCTTCTGCCACTGGGAGCATGACCTGACGAGCTTCCTCGACTTCATCCTCGACACGCAGCGCGCGGATGGGCAGTTCTTCGAGCTCATCAAGCAGTGGACCGACTACCACTGGACGAAGGTGAACCCCGACTGCGTGCGGCTCTATCCCGACGACGCGCAGACGCTCGTGCGGCTGGAACTGGAGGCCGACGTCGAGTACCTGGTGGTCGAGGGCTGCCTTCAGGCCTGGCGGACGACGGGTGACGACGCCTGGCTGAAGCGGGCGCTGCCGCGTCTTGAAAAGGGCATCGACTACCAGACGAGCGACCCGAAGCGCTGGGACGCGGCGCGCGGACTCTGCAAGCGCCCGTACACGATCGACACGTGGGACTTCCTCGCGCTCGCGGGCGGCGGCGACCGCCGCATCGACCTCGACGGCCCGATGGCGGTCATGCACGGCGACAACACGGGCGTCTACCAGGCGATGCGCCAGCTCGCCTTCGTCAATCGTCGCTTCGGCGACGTAGCGAAGGCGCAGGCATGGGAGGCGCGCGCGGCGACGCTGAAGGCGAACGTGATGCGCCACCTCTACAACGGACGCTTCTTCGTGCATCAGCTGCCGCTCAACGGCCCGCCGGTCGACGGGCACGAGGCCGAGCGGCTGACGCTCTCCGACGCCTATGCGCTCAACCGGGGCATCTGGTCGCCGGAGGAGAACCGCCGCTGCATCGAGGAGTATCGGCGGCGCCGTGAGACGGGCAAGACGTTCGCCGAATGGTACACGATCGACCCGCCCATCGCGAACGCCTGCCACAAGCCGGGCGAGTACGTCAACGGCGCGATCTCGCCGTTCACGGCGGGCGAGCTTGCCAAGGGCGCGTTCGAGAACGGCTACGAGGCGTACGGCTACGACATCCTCATGCGCGTGGCCGCGCTCGTGAAGCGCGATGGCGGCAAGCTCTACTTCCTCTACCACCCGCAGACGCAGGAGCCGCAGGGGCGCGGCCCGAGCGCGTGGGGCGCGGCGGCGATCCTCTCGGCGATTGACCAGGGCCTCGCTGGCATCCAGGACACGGACAAGCTTTACCGCACGATGCGCTTCGCGCCGCGCTGGGCCGTGACCGAACACACGGAGGGACGTTACCTCACGGGCTACGAGGTCTCGAAGAAGAAGGTGGACGTCCGCTGGATCTTCAAGGAGAACGGCTTCCGCTATCGGCTCGAATGTCCGTCTGAGACCGTCGACGCGCACCTGTTCGTCCCGGCGGGGCGGACGCCGCAGACGCTGCGGGTGAACGGACGCGCGACGGCGTTTGCGCTGTCCGACGTCTTCGGCTCGCGCTACGTCGACGTGACGGTGACGCCCGAACGTGGCGTCGCGGATTTCGAGGTGCTCTACTGAACGCGATGGAACGCCAAATTGGGAGAGGCTGGGCTCTTTTCGCCTTGGTGCTCACGGTCGCCGTGACATCGGGCCGAGCGGCCGCATCGGTCGGTGTCGACGGGCGGCTTTGGTATGACCGGCCCGCGCCGCTGGACGCGCACGGTTGGGAACAGGAGTCCCTGCCGCTCGGCAACGGCTGGTTTGGCGTGAGTGTCTTCGGCGGTGTCGCGCGCGAGCGGCTCACGTTCACCGAGCCGACGTTCCTGACGCGACGGCCACATCGCAGCGGCAGTTTCCCCGGCAACCTGCCCGACACGCTGGACGCCTGGATTGAGACGGCGCACGTCGCGCCGACGAACTATGTCCGTTGGCTTGACCTGGAGAACGCGCTCGCGGGCGTCGCCTACACGGCGGGCGGCGTCCGCTTCACGCGCGAGTGCTTCGCGTCCTACCCCGACCGCGTCTTCGCGCTGCGGCTGTCGTCCGATCGCGCGGGGGCGCTCGCGTTCACGCTGCGCGGCGAGATTCCCTTTCCCGAACCGTTCGCGGCGGACGGCGGCGACGGGCCGTTCGGCCGACGCGGCACGGTGACGGCCGCCGGGAACCGGATCGACGTGCGCGAAGAGGCGGAGGCGTTCGGCTGTCGGCTTTTCGCCCAGTTCCGGGTCGAGACGGATGGCGCGGTCGCGGTCGTCTCGAACGCGCTGGCCGTCACGCGGGCGACGTCCGCCGTCGTCCTCTTCGCGGTCGGGACGAACTACCGGCTGTGTCCCGAGGCGTTCCGGGCCGAGCGGGCGGTCGGCACGCTGGACGAGGCCGCCATCGTCGCGCGACTTGATGCGGCGGCGCGCAAGGGCTATGCGGCGCTTCGGGCCGCGCATGTCGCGGACTACCGTGCGCTGGCGGGATGCTCGGAGATCCACCTTGCGCACGATCCGGCGGACGCGGCCTTGCCGACGGACGTCCTGCGCGCGCAGAAGGCGCGGACGAGCGCGTATCTCCATCAGCTCTACTGGCGCTACGGCAAGTACCTGCTCGTGAGCGCGTCGCGTCCCGGCACGCTCCCCGCGTCGCTGCAGGGCGTCTGGGCGGGGCCGCTGAAGGAAACGCCGTGGGGTTCGGGCTACTGGTACAACATCAACGTCCAGATGAACTACTGGCCGGCGTTCAGCTGCAATCTTGCCGAGTGCTTTCAGGCGCTCGCCGCCTTCAACGCGGCCTGGCAGCCGGCGACGCGCGCGGCGGCGGTCGACTATCTCCGGCGGCATGTGCCGGCGAACGCGCCGAAGCCCGACGAGGCGCCGGGGCTCTGGAGCGTGGGGACGGCCGTCTATCCCTACACGGTCGAGGGGGCGCCGGGCGGCCATTCGGGACCGGGCACGCTGGGCCTGACGACGAAGCTCTACGGCGACTGGTGGGCGTTCACCCGCGACCGCACGGCCCTTGAGGCGTACATCTGGCCGACCCTGCGCGGCGCGGCGGCGTTTCTCCAGCGGTGCGTCGTCGAGACGAACGGCCTTTGGCTCGCGGCGTTCTCCGCCTCGCCGGAGCAGCGCGTCCAGCGCGGACAGGAGAGGTGGGGTGTGCCCGGCGCCTACTTCCACGGCCTCGGCTGCGCCTTCGACCAGCAGATGATCTACGAAAACGCGCGCGACCTGATCGCCGTCGCCGCCGAACTGGGGCGCACGGACGATCCGGTCGTCCAGACGGCCCAGGCGCAGCTGTCGAAATACGATCCCGTCGTCCTCGGCGCGTCGGGGCAGATCAAGGAATTCCGGGAAGAGACGAACTACGGCGACATCGGCGAACCGCACCATCGGCACATCTCCCAGCTCTGCGGCCTCATGCCCGGTACGCAGATCACGGCGGCGACGCCCGCGTGGCTGGCGGCGGCGCGGCGGACGCTGGATCTGCGCGGCGACCGCTCCACGGGCTGGGCGCTCGCCCACCGCCTCTGTGCCTGGGCGCGCTGCGGGGAGGGCGCGCGGGCGTATGCGCTGCTCGGCAATCTCCTCGCCGACCGCACGAACGCCAATCTCTGGGACATGCATCCGCCGTTCCAGATCGACGGCAATCTCGGCGCGACGGCGGGCATCGTCGAGATGCTGCTGCAGAGCCACGAGACGACGGCGGACGGACAGGTTGTGATCCGTCTGCTGCCCGCCCTGCCGCCGGCGTGGGCGGAATCGGGTTCCGTGCGCGGACTCTGCGCGCGCGGCGGCTACACGGTCGCGTTCGACTGGCGGGACGGCCGCGTCGTCTCGTCGTCTGTCGTCGGCCTTCCCGACTCGCCGGGATTTGTCTTGAAGGAAGGCCATGCCACCTCACAACACAACACGAAAGGATCCTGACCATGAACGACATCTCACGTCGCTGGTTCATCGGAGGCGCCGCGTCGTTCGGCGCGTTCTCCGGCTGCCGTTTCTTCGAAAGCCGCGACTTCTGTGCGGGCGGACGCCCGAACCTCGTCTTGGGCGTCCTTTCCGACATCCACGTCAGCCATGCGGCCAAGCTGGGCGAAGACCTGCGCGACAACCGCAACGACCTGACGTTCCGAAAGGCGCTCGCTTGGTTTCGCGCGCAGGGCGTGGACGCGGTCATGGTCGCCGGCGACATGGCCAACAACGGACTGGTCGAGCAATTGGAAGATATTGCGGCGGCGTGGTACGACGTCTTCCCCGACGACCGCGCGCCGGATGGGCGTCATGTGGAGAAGCTCTTCATCTACGGCAACCACGACTACCACGGACACCTGTACGGCAACTACGGCGCCCAGCTGTATCCGGACGCGGCGGAACTGCGCCGCCATGTGCTGCGGGCCGACATGGGCGGCTGGTGGCGGCGGATCTTCCACGAGGACTATGCGCGGCTCTACCGCAAGGAAGTCAAGGGCTACACCTTCCTGGGGCAGCACTGGGACGACGGCAAGGGGCTGGAGACCGGCTTCGGCAAGAGCCCGTCCGGTGTCGAACTGGAGGCGTTCCTCGCGGCGAAGGGCGGCACGCTCGACCCAGCGCGTCCGTTCTTCTACTTCCAGCATCCGCATCTGAGGGACACGTGCTACGGGCCGTGGGCGTGGGGGCGCGACGGCGGCCGGCCGACGAAGCTGCTGTCGGCCTATCCCAACGCGGTCGCGCTCTCCGGCCACTCGCACTACTCGCTCACGGACGAGCGCTCGGTCTGGCAGGGCGCGTTCACGTCGGTCGGGGCCGGCTCGCTCCGCTACACGGGTCTGCCGGACGGTGAGTTTCCCGGCGAGGGCTACGAGAACTCGACGTGCGAGGGGCCGGGCGCCTGGTTGCGCGACGCGCAGAAGATGATGCCGAAGTTCAATCCGACCGACTGCCGCCAGGGAATGCTCTGGCGCGTCTACGACGACTGCCTCGTCGTCCGGCGGCACGAGTTCCTCTCGGATCTCGACCTCGGCGCGGACTGGGTGCTGCCGCTGCCGACGGCGGAATCGCGGCCGTTTGCCTTTGCGGCGCGGGCGAAGGCGATTGGCGCGCCGGAATTCCCGGCGGGCGCGCAGCTGTCCGTGCGGGCCGTGCGCGCGAAGAATCGCGGCGGCCGGTCACGGCAGACGGGCGAGGCGGTCGCGTCCGCCGAGAAGGACGCCCTTGCCGTCACGATTCCGGCGGCCGTGGCGAAGGACGGCGCGCGGGCGTTTCGCTTCGAGGTCGTGGTGACGGCGAAGGACGGCGTCGGCGCCCCGGTTGCGCGGCGTGTGCTCGCGGAGGGCTTCAACCATGCGGCGCGTCACCGAAAGGCGACGGCGGCCACGACGTGCGTGCTCGCGCGGGCGGATCTGCCGGCGGGCGACTGCGTCGTCCGCGTCACGCCGGTCAACTGCTTCGGCCGCGCCGGACGTCCGCTGGAGACGGCATTTTGCTGAAACGAGGGCGCGTTCGAGAACGGATACGAGGCGTAATGACACTGGCATCCTCAACCACAGGCGGTGGCGGGTGGGTTGCGGGCGGACGCTCAGATTTGCTATAATACACATTTCCGTGCCCAAAAACGGGGCGGACGCGGCAGAAAACCGCGATCTCAAACGAATCAAAGAAAAGAAGTTAATGGCGATTAGAAAGCCTACGCCTCCTGCGGCGAAGTCCGCGGCGATGGCCGACATCCTCTCCCAGGCGGGGCAGGAGTCGAAGTTCAAGGGCGGCAGCCTCATCGAGGGCACCGTCAGCGCAATCAAGGGTGACGACGTGTTCGTCGACATCGGCTACAAGTCGGTCGGCACGGTCGGCCTCAACGAGTTCGGCGAGGGCGCCGACGTCAAGGTCGGCGACAAGGTCACCGTCATGCTCGTCAAGCTCGAAGACGACAAGACCGGCATGGTCGAGATCTCGAAGCGCCGTGCGGACGACAAGATCCGCTGGGAGAAGATCCTCGACCGCTACGTCGAGGGCTGCGTCGTGACCGGCACGGTCAAGTCGGCCGTCCGCGGCGGCCTGCTCGTCCAGATCGACGACGTCGAGGCGTTCCTGCCCGGCTCGCAGGTCGACGTCACGCCCGTGCGCGATCTCGAGCCCTACGTCGGCCAGACGTACGAGTTCAAGGTCATCAAGATTTCCAACGAGCGCCGCAACCTCATCGTCTCGCGCCGCGAGCTCATCGAGGGCACCATGGCCGAGAAGAAGGCCGAGCTGCTTGCGAGCCTCCAGAAGGGCGAGATCCGCAAGGGCCACGTGAAGAACATCACGGACTTCGGCGCGTTCATCGACCTCGACGGCATCGACGGCCTCCTCCACATCACGGACATGAGCTGGGGACGCGTCAAGCATCCGAGCGAAATCCTCAAGGTCGGCCAGGAGCTCGACGTCATGGTCCTCGACGTGGACCGCGAGCGCGAGCGCATTTCGCTCGGCCTCAAGCAGACGACGCCGAATCCGTGGGACTCGATCCTGGAGCAGTTCCCGGTCGGCTCGCGCGTTTCGGGCAAGGTCGTCAACCTCGCCGCGTACGGCGCGTTCGTCGAGATCGCCCCCGGCATCGAAGGTCTCGTCCACATCTCCGAGTTCAGCTGGACGAAGCGCGTCGCGCGCGCGTCCGACATGCTTTCGGTCGGTGACGAGGTTCAGGTCGTCGTCCTCTCGGTCGACGTCGAGAACCAGAAGATCGCCCTCGGCATCCGCCAGACCCAGGCCAACCCGTGGGACACGGTGCAGGAGCGCTTCCCGGTCGGCTCGAAGGTCAAGGGCAAGGTGCGCAACTTCACGGCGTATGGCGCGTTCGTCGAGCTCGAGGAGGGCATCGACGGCATGATCCATGTCAGCGACATGAGCTGGACGCGCAAGATCAACCACCCGTCGGAGTGCCTGCAGAAGGGCCAGGAGGTCGAGGCGGTCGTCCTCGACGTCAACGCCAAGGAGCAGCGCATTTCGCTCAGCCTCAAGGCGGCGATGCAGGATCCGTGGGACGAGATCGCGCAGAAGTTCCCGGTCGGCTCGATCGTCAAGGGCAAGGTCTCGAAGATCGCCTCGTTCGGCGCGTTCGTCGAGCTCGAGGACGGCGTGGACGGGCTCGTGCACATCTCCCAGATCTCTGACCAGCGCGTCGAGAAGGTCAAGGATGCGCTTGAGGTCGGCCAGGAGGTCGAGGCCCGCGTGGTCAAGGTTGATCGCGGCGAGCGTCGCATCGGCCTGTCGATCCGCGCGATGGGCATGACGGACGACGAGATCAAGGCGCTTGAGGCGGAAGCCGCAGGCGAGGAGAAGACGCCCGTCTCCACGACGAGCGCGGGCAGCGAGAACCTCGGAGGCCTGTCCGCCGCGTTCGAGAACGCCTTCGCGAACGTCGAGTGGCAGCCCGGCAACTAATCACATTCAAACGAAAGGAACAGGAAAATGTCCAGAGTTTGTGAAATCTGCGGAAAGGGCCCCTCGGTCGGCAACGTCGTCGTCCGCAAGGGTTCGCCGAAGTACAAGGGCGGCATCGGTCTCCACACGACCGGCATCACGAAGCGCCGCTTCCTGCCGAACCTCCAGACCGTCCGCACGACGGACGGCAAGGGCAACACGAAGCGCATGCGCGTCTGCACGCGCTGCCTGAAGACCGGCAAGGTGACGAAGGCCTAAGCGGCCTCGTCCAGCAAAGCCAGCGGCTCCGGGGTCTCTCCGGGGCCGTTGCTTTTTTGCGTCAGCAAGTCCGTCTGGATGGCGGCGCGGTTGCACAGGCGGGCGGCATTTGGTATAATTCACAAACTATTTTTCAGAAAAGGAGAAAATTCAGCTATGTCGATGACGAAGGGTTTTTCGAACGTGTTCCGCATCCCGGAACTGCGCAAGAAAATTTTCATTACGCTCGGGCTCGTGTTCGTGTGCCGTCTCATTTCGCAGATTCCGACGCCCGGCGTCGACTGGCGCACGCTGCAGACCGTGATCGAGACGGCGAAGCAGAGCGCGGCGGGCGGTGGCCTGCTCGACTGGTTCGACGTCTTCACGGGCGGCGCGCTCGGGCAGTGCGCAATCGGCTTCCTCTCGATCTGGCCCTATATCTCGGCGCAGATCGTGATTCAGCTCCTCTCGTCCGTCATCCCCTCGCTTGAGAAGATGAAGAAGGAGGGCGAGTCGGGCCGCCAGCAGCTCGCGCAGATCACGCGCTACCTGACGATCGTCCTCTGCGTCGTGCAGTCGTGGGGCATTGCGACGATGCTGAGCCATCCGGGCGCGCTCGGCCCCGCGTTCGCCGGCGTCGAGATCGTGGCGAACCCCGGCCTCGGCTTCCAGCTGATGACCGTGATCGGCATGACGTCCGCCGCGCTCTTCGTGATGTGGATCGCCGACCAGATCACGACGTTCGGCATCGGCAACGGCGCGTCGCTCATCATCATGATCAACATCACCTCGCGTCTGCCGGAGGCGCTGATCAGCGCGTGGGAGCGCTACTTCGGCCTCGCGGGCGTCCAGGCGTCGGCCCCGATCGCCGAACTGCCGATCGTCATCCTCTTCTTCGTCCTCGTCGTCATGGGCACGGTGATGCTCACGCAGGGCGTGCGCAAGGTCGCGATCCACACGACGCGCCGCAGCGTCTCGGGCGGCAACACGTACGGCATGCAGCAGACGTTCATGCCGCTCCGCGTGAACTACACGGGCGTCATGCCGATCATCTTCGCGCAGCCGCTCATCCAGATTCCGAGCGCAATCCTCATGAAGGTGACCGACCCGACCTCGTCGGGCATTTCGGGCGCGCTGAACCGCTTCGCGCAGGATCTCTCGAACCCGACGCCCCTGCACATGGTCGTCTACGCGCTGATGATCCTCTTCTTCGCGTTCTTCTGGGTGGCGACGCAGTTCAACGCGATCGACATTTCCGAGAACCTGAAGAAGGACGGCTCGTACATCCCCGGCATCCGCCCCGGTCGCGCGACGGCCGAGTATCTCGACGACATGATGACGAAGATCACGCTGATTGGCGGTTCGGGCCTCCTCATCGTCGCCCTGATCCCGATGATCCTCATGGGCTGGATGTCGATTCCGTGGGCGATCGCCTCGTTCTTCGGCGGCACGTCGCTGCTCATCATCGTCGGCGTCGCGCTCGACACCCTGCGCATCATGGAGTCGCACCTCCTCGTGCGCAAGTACGACGGCTTCCTCTCGCATGGTACGCTGCGCGGCCGCGGCGGGGTCTGATTCGGTCGAGAAGGTCTCGGCGGCGGGCAAGCCCGCCGCCGATTGCTTTTGCGCACATGATGTCGGCGAAGATTCTCGTTGTCGAAGACGATTCGACCATCCGCACGCTGCTCGGCATGGCGCTGCAGGGGGTGGGCTACCAAGACGTCTCGATGGCAGGGCGTGGCGACGACGGGCTGGAGGCGGCGAAACGCGAACGCCCCGATCTCGTGCTGCTGGACGTCATGCTGCCGGGGCTGGACGGCTTCGCGGTTGCGCGGCGGATTCGCGCGGCGCCCGAACTGGCCGCGACGCGCATCATCATGCTCACCGCGCGAACCGAGCCCGAGGACATCTGTTGCGGGCTTGAGGCCGGTGCGGATGACTATGTCACGAAGCCGTTTGACCGGCAGGTTCTCCTGGCGCGCGTCCGTGCCGTCCTCCGGCGCGGGCTTCCCGTCACGGAGGGCGTTGACTTCGACGGGCTGACGGTCGACGAGGCGGGGCGCCGCGCGAAGCTGCGCGGCAAGCCGTTGGACTTGACGGCCGGCGAATTCGGCCTGCTCGTCAAGCTTGTCGCGCATCGCGGCCGCATCTTCGCGCGTTCGGCCGCCGAGCGCACGGTCGATGTGCAGGTCGCGAAGCTCCGCCAGAAGCTGGGGCCGTGGGCTGACCACATCGAGACGGTGCGCGGCGTCGGCTACCGCGTCGGGTAGGTTGCCGCATTGACGGGGCGGGGGCAGACATGATAAACTACCCGCCATGAAGAATTTATCGAATCAGGTGGTTTCGTTCGTCGGCGTGCTGGAGGTCGTGCATGCGCTGCCCGGTCGGCTGAGGCTGAGGATTCCGTCTCTCGCGCAGCGGGCGCGGGCGATGGTGGAGTTCGCCGCGAGCCTGAAGCGGCTCGACGGCATTTCGGAGGTCTCGGTGAACCCGACCCTCGGCACGGCGCTCGTCCGCTACGACGCGGCGAAGCTCACGCCGTCGCTCGTGGTGGCGGCCGCGACGCACGGCTTCGACTTCGAGACGGCGTTCCGCAACCACCGCTCGCTCGTGGGCGGCGAGCTGAACGCGCTCCACTATGCGGTCAACCAGGCGGTGCTGCGCCGTTCGGGCGGCGTCCTTGACATCCCCGCGCTGATGACGGTGCTGCTGATCGTCACGTTCGTGCGCGGCATCACGGGGCGCGGCGGCCCGAAGTTCTCGCCGCTCGCGGTGCTCTGGTGGCTGCATCGCTCCCTTTCGCGCACGGGAGACTGAACGATGATGAATCCGCTCATCCAGGCCTACCTGAAGTGCGTCGGCGGCATCCGCATCGTGCATTCGCTGCCGGGGCGCGTCCGCGTCGCGATCGGCGGCGTGCGCCAGTATCCCGAACTCGCGGCGAAGTTCGCGGGGATCTTCCGCGACTGCGTCCTGAAGCGTCCGGGCGTGACGGATGCCGAGCTTTGCCTCGTGACGGGGAACCTGCTCGTGCGCTACGATCCCGACAAGACGTGCGAAGCCGAGATCACCGCGTGGCTTGACGCCTCGTGGCGGTCGTTCACGCTGTTTCTCGGCGGGCTCGGCGACGTCGACGCGATGGACGAGGCGGGCGTGGCCGCCGCCGTCGCGCGCTTCGTCGCGACCTTGTAGCGGCGCGCCAACGCGCCCGTCAGGCGGGCGTGTGCGGAGCCTTCGGCAGCTCGTGCCGCACGATCTCGGCGCGCTTCAGGTAGATGACGTCCTCGGCGATGTTGGTCGCGAGGTCGCCGAGCCGCTCGATCTGCCCATTCGTCTTGAGGATGGTGACGACGCGCCGGAGGTCGGTCGCGACAGGCTGGTAGAGCGCGAGAATGTCGAGGCACTTTTCCTCAATGGCGTTCTCGGCGAGGTCGATGGCCGTGTCGCCGTCGATGACGGCGTCGGCGAGGGCCGCGTCCTCCCGCTCCAGGGCGCGGAGGGCCGCCTTGACGGCGGCCTCGGCGCGTTCCGCGTTTTCCCGCAGGTCGTTCTTGAGGGCCGCGAGGGCCTCTTCGAAGTGTACTTTCATGGTCATGTTAGCCGAATCTCCCGGAGACGTAGTCTTCCGTTTGCTTGTTCTTGGGGTTAGTGAAGATTTCCTTGGTCGGGCCGACCTCGACGATGCGGCCCTTGTAGAAGAAGGCGGTGACGTCCGAAATGCGCGAGGCCTGCTGCATGTTGTGCGTGACGATGACGATCGTGAAGCGGTTGCGCAGGCGCGCCATCAGCTCTTCGATCTTCAGTGTGCCGACGGGGTCGATCGCGCTCGTCGGCTCGTCCATGAGCAGGACTTCCGGCTCGGCGGCGAGGGCGCGGGCGATGCAGAGCCGCTGCTGCTGTCCGCCCGAAAGGGCCGTGCCGGGCTCGTCGAGCTTGTCCTTGACCTCGTCCCAGAGCGCCGCGCCGCGCAGGGCCTCCTCGACGCGGTGGGCGATTTCGCGGCGGTTCATCTTGAAGTGAAGCTTGAGCGGGTAGGCGACGTTGTCAAAGACGCTCATCGGGAAGGGCGTCGGCTTCTGGAAGATCATGCCGATGCGCCGCCGCAGGTCGAGGCGGTCGACGTCGGGCGCGAGGATGTTCTGGCCGTCGAGCAGCACTTCGCCTTCCGCCCGCTGGCCGCGATGGAGCTCGTAGATGCGGTTGTAGATGCGCAGGTGGGTCGACTTGCCGCAGCCCGACGGGCCGATGACGGCGGTGATCTTGTTCGCCTCGATGGCGAGGTCGTTGTCGAACAGCGCCTGGTGTTCGCCGTAAAAGAAGTTGAGGTTCTTCGTGACGATCTTGTAGTTCTGTTTCATCGTCGGGTAGTATGCGCTTTCTTTGTTAGGGGCTGATAAGGGGTTTGTGAAGATTTGGTTAGAATGGCGCGACGGCCTTTCGGCGTCGCGTCAGGACGACAACCGGCGAATTGGGCGGGCGACGCGGGCTTCGGCTATCGCGGACGTCCTGCGGTTCTCGCCGAGAGGCCGAGAACCTTCCTTCGGCGGCGGCTCCTATCCGCGCGGTCGTCCTGCGGTTCTCGCCGCGAGGCCGAGAACCGACCGCCCCCTTGCGGTTTCGGCGTGGGCGTGCTATACTTTTGGCCATGAACGAGACACGCGAGATCGGGCATTTTCGTCGCTTTCACGGGTACGACTATACGCGTGGCGCGGCGATGTTCCTGACCTTTCACCTTGAGCCGCGCGTGCCGCTGTTCGGGCGCGTGGCCGGTGACCGAATGGACTACTCGCCCGTCGGCATAATCGCGCGGCGCGTGCTGGCCCGCGAACGCGACCGAACGCCCGACGTGCAGCTCAAGCGCAGCATCATCATGCCCGAGCACGTTCACCTGCGGCTCTATCTGCGACCCGGCCAGGACAACGCGCTCGTCTCGCTGGGGCGGTTCGTCTACAACTTCAAGGCCTGGACGCGCAATTGCGCGAAGAAGGAACTGGGCGTCGAACTGCGCTGGCAGAAGAACTACCACGACCGCATCTGCCCCTCGCGCGAGATCATCATGCTCGCCGACAAGTACATCGACAACAATCCGCGCAAATGGACGCTGATGCACGGCCATCCGCCGCCGCTCAAGGTCGTCGAGCCGCTGGCGGCGGCATGTCTGCCGTCCGATGAATGGTGGACGGGCGTGGGTCGCGTCGACTGGCTGGGCGACGCGCGCGTTCGGATTGCGGCGGTGCGGCTGTCGCGGTCGATTCCGTCCGACTTGTTCCCGCAAGTCGTCGCGCGGCTCGTGGCGGCGGCCGAGAAGGGGTATGTCCTGGCGAGCACGTGGATTTCGCCGTGCGAGCGCGTCGTCTTTCAGGAACTGGTTCGGCGAGGCTTCCCGGTCATTCGCGGGTCGCAAGACCCGCTGGAGCTGGTGTACCGTCCGAAGAACGACGAGCCGCAGCTGTTCGCCGAGCGACGCTACCTTGTTCTGTCGCGCGTCTTCGCCGACGGCACGGCGCGTGGCGTCGGCTGGCATGGCATCAACGACGCGCTGGCCGAGATCGGGCGCGCGCGCGGCGCGAGCGTTTACGTGCGCGGGTCGCGGGGCGTCGGGCTGAATTGGGCGTTTGGGTAGGAACGCGACGTTGGGAGCGCGACGGCCTTGCGGCGTCGCGTCAGGACGACAACCGACGAACGGGTCGACGCGGCGGTTTCGTCGGCGAAAACGGGTTTTGAATTCGCGCGCGTTTCGTTTTGGGCGCGGTGTCGAGGGCTTCGGCTATCGCGGTCGTCCTGCGGTTCTCGCCGCAAGGCCGAGAACCTTCTTCCGGCGGCGACGTGGGCTTCGGCTGGGCGCGGTTGCCCTGTTTTCGGCGGCGACGAAAACGCGCGGTCGTCCTGCGGTTCTCGCCGCAAGGCCGAGAACCTTTCTTCAGCGGCGGCGCTGGGCGAGGGCGCGAACGATGATGTTCAGCGCGAGAATCGCGCCCGCGACGACGAGCGCCGCGCCCCAGCCGACGCGGTGCATCGCCTCGAACGGCGAGTCCATCGTGGCGTTCGTGATGAAGACGGGCGCGGACGCCGTCGGCCCCGAGAAGTAGTTTGTCGGCCAGGCGTCGGCGTAGAGCGCGGTGAAGAGCAGCGGGGCCGTCTCGCCCGAGACGCGCGCGACGGCGAGCAGAATGCCCGTCAGCAGCCCTCCCTTCGCCGCGCGGCAGACGAGGCCGAGCGTGACGCGCGCGCGCGTCGCGCCGAGCGCGAGCCCCGATTCGCGCAGCGTGTCGGGCACGCCCGCGAGCTGGTCTTCGGCCGTGCGCACGACGACCGGGAACATGAGGATCGCGAGCGCGACCGAGCCGGCGAACCCCGAGAAGTGGCCGGTCGTCGCGACGAGAATGCCGTAGACGAAGAGGCCGACGATGACGCTCGGCACGCCCATCAGCGCGTTTACCGTGAAGCGGACGAATGCCGCGAAACGCCCCTCGCGCCCGAATTCGGCGAGGTAGATGCCGGCGGCGAGGGCGGGCGGAATCGCGAGAATCGCCGCGCCGCCCGTGATGAGCGCCGTGCCGAGCAGCGCATTCGCAATGCCGCCGTCCGCTTCGCCGTAGGGCTTTGAGACGTGCGTCAACAGTTCGCACGAGAGGGCGGGCGTGCCTTCGCGCACGAGCACGTAGAGGATCCAGGCCATGAGGCCGAGCGCAAGCGCCGTCGCGCACGCGGAGAAGCCGCGCATCGCGCAGTCGGTCGCCTTTCGGAAAGTCGCGGGTCGTGTCGTCATGAAAACTCCTTCTGTTGTTTGTTGTCGGTTTTGAATTTAGGCCTTGTTCTTGACCAGGCTCTGGGTGATGATTTGAATGCCGAACTCCAGCACGAGCAGGATCGCGCCGAGCCCGAAGAGCGCGCTCTTGTGGAGGCCGTCCGCTTCGGCGAAGTCGTTCGCGAGCGTCGCGGCGATCGTCGTGCAGCCTTCGAAGAGCCCCGTCGGGATCTCCGTCACGCCGCCGCAGACGAAGAGGACGGCCATCGTCTCGCCGAGGGCGCGTCCGAGGCCGATGAGGATGCCGCCGACGAGGCCGCGCCGCTGGGCGCGCACGACGACGTGCCAGGTGGCCTCCCAGCGCGTGCAGCCGATGCCCCGCGCCGCTTCGACGAGGGCGACGGGCGCCTGCGCGAGCACGTCGCGCATGACGGCGGAGATGTAGGGCAGCACCATCAAGGTCAGGACGAGCGCCGCCGGCAGGAGCCCGAAGCCCGTCGTCTCGACGCCGAGCCGCGCGAGGGCGTCCTGAAGGAGCGGACAGAGGACGAACAGCCCCCACATGCCGTAGATGACGCTCGGAATCGCCGCGAGCAGGTCGAGCGCGTGCGCGAGGGGCTTTGCCGCCCACGGCGGCGCGTCGTTCACGAAGAGCGCGGCGGCGAAGGCGAGCGGCACGGCGAGCAGGAGCGCGAGCGCGGTCGTCGCGAGCGTGCCGACGACGGCCCCGGCCGCGCCGAACGCGCCGGAGCCCGGATCCCAGTTCGACGAGAAGAGGAACTTGAGGCCCTCCGCGCGCCAGATGCCGGACGAGGCGAACCCCAGTTCGCACACGAGCGCGACGGCGAGGACAAGCCCCAGGGCCGCGCCGACAAAGCAGACGGACTTGAACACGGTATCGACTTTCGTTTTCATCGCCGCACAGTATGCGCTTTCTTTGTTAGGTGCAAATAAGGTCTTTGTGAGGATTTCGTTAGAATCGCTTCGAGAGTTGGTTCACCACATTTTTCAATAAGATGATCAAACTCCGATCCGTATGGCTCTCGCTACCGCTCCGCAGAATAGAAAATTGCCGAAGGCAGACAAATTCCCGGTAAACGGACTGGAAAGTGATTTTCTTGGGCTGGCTTCTGCGAAGCCAGCATGAGCCGGCGGAGCGGTAGCGAGAGCCTCAATCATCGGAGTTTCAGATTTAACGCAATTTTCATGAAGACCTTATTTGCACCTAACAAAGAAATTCCATACTACGCGGCACAGACAAGAAAAAGGAAAACGCCTGGCCAATTCCGGCGAGGCAACAAAGAAAAAAGGAGAAAAGAAAATGAACACGAAGACGAAATCAACTCTTGCCGCGCTGGGCGCGGTCTGCGCGGCCTCGGCGGCGTTTGCGGTCGACCGCCTCGAACTCAACGGCGCCGGCGGTAGCTTCCCGGCTCCGCTCTATCAGAAGTGGTGCTACGCCTACACGCAGGCCGGACTCGGCGCGAAGGTCAACTACCAGTCCGTCGGCTCGTCAGCCGGCATCAGCCAGATCAAGGCGGGTACGGTCGACTTCGCGGGCACGGACGCGCCGCTCACCGCCGACGCCTGCAAGGCCGCCGGCCTCGAGCAGTTCCACATGGTCTCCGGCGCGGTCGTCCCGGCCGTGAACCTGCCGGGCGTCGCTGACGGCGCGCTCACGCTCGACGGCGCGACCCTCGCCGACATCTACCTCGGCAAGGTCACGCGCTGGAACGACGCGAAGATCGCCGCGCTCAACCCCGGCGTGAAGCTCCCCGACCTGAAGATCACGGTCGTCCACCGCGGCGACGGCTCGGGCACGACCCACATCTTCACGACCTACCTCTCGGCGGTCTCGCCCGCGTGGAAGGAACGCTTCGGCGCGGCGACCCAGCTGAAGTGGCCGTGCGGCATCGCCGGACAGAAGAACCCCGGCGTCTGCAACAACGTGCGGCGCATC
Organism: uncultured Kiritimatiellota bacterium; assembly: GCA_934675625.1. Lineage (GTDB taxonomy): Bacteria > Verrucomicrobiota > Kiritimatiellia > RFP12 > UBA1067 > UBA1067. The sequence continues at coordinate 15,709 of CAKURH010000022.1, read as the reverse complement.
AAGGGCGCGATCGGCTACACCGAGTACACCTTCGCGCTCGAGTCGAAGCTGAGCGTCGCGCACCTCGCCGTCAACGGCAAGACCGCCGCGCCGGACGCCGCCGACTGGCCGATCCTCGGCAAGACCTACATCCTGACGCGCAACGACACGCCGGCGGAGAAGAAGGCCGCGCTTCAGGCCTACTTCGACTGGTGCTTCGCGAACGGCGGCGAGACCGCGAAGAAGCTCCACTACCTCCCCGTCGCACGCTAACGTCACCTGAAACGCCACCAAAAGGAACGAAACAATGAACCGATTGTCTCTCGTCCCCCTGTTCGCGCTGGCCGCTTCGGCGGCCGTCGCGGACAGCACGAACCTCTCGGTCAAGGCCGGCGCGGACGTGCGCCTGCGCTACGACGTGACGGACAACCTGCCGAACGCCAAGCGCGGCGAGTCGGGCGACTCCAACTACGCCCGCGTCCGGATCCGTCCGTGGATCCGCGCGGCGTATGCGGACTGCGGCAGCTTCCTGCGGATCGCGGACGAGTTCCGCTACTACAACCGCCCGGAGTCGAACTCCGCGAAGCAGCGTTGGCCGGACGTCCTCTTCATCGACAACCTCTACTTCACGGCGAACCGCCTCTTCGACGGCGCGCTTGACCTGAAGATCGGCCGTCAGGACATGGCCTTCGGCGCGAAGCGCATCCTCTCGGACGGCACGGGCGGCGACGGCTCGCGATCCGCCTACTTCGACGCGGTGCGCCTCACGTGGCACGCGGGCGAGAAGCGGACGCTCGACGCCTTCGCCCTCTATCAGGCGAAGAAGGACTGGATGCCGACCTTGGGCAAGGAGCACGAGAACGGCAAGGAGCCCCACGCCTATGACACGACGGGCTACTGGCAGGACGAGTTCGGCGCCGGCCTCTACTGGCAGGACCGCGCGAACGCGGACTTCGGCTACGACGCCTACTACGTGGCGAAGAGCGAGATCCGCAACCGCGACTCGAAGTACCGCAAGGAAGGCGAGCGCGCCGACACCCACACGGTCGGCGTGCGCCTGCTGCCGCGCTTCACCGAGACGCTGAGCGGCGAGTTCGAGTTCGCGGGCCAGGCCGGCTCGTATGACCTCTTCGCGGGTCAGGCCTACGGCGGCCTCACTTACGCGCCCAAGGTCGGCTGCAAGCCGACGTTCACCGGCGCGTGCTGGATCCTCTCCGGCGACAAGGACGGTGATCGCGGCGAACACGCCTGGCACGCGGTCTTCAACCGCGAGACGGGTCTCGGCGAATCGCTCGCGCCGATGTACAACAAGTACGACTACACGAACCTCGTCTACCCGCACCTCGCGTTCGGCTGCAACGTCGGCTCGTTCTCGTCCGTCAAGGTGCAGGCCGGCCCGATGTTCACCGCCGTGAAGGAGGAGGACGCGGGCACGTTCCGCGGCACGTATGCGCAGGTCAAGTACACGGTCAGCCCGGCGAAGCTGCTCGGCGCCGACCTCCTCAAGGGCGGCAAGATTTCCTTCCAGGGCGAGTACTTCGGCAAGGGCGACTACTTCAAGGACGGCTCTGACCACGCGGCGCTCTTCGGCCGCGTCGAGCTGGCCTGGAACTTCTGACCCATCTCCATCGGCAATTTTGCTATAATTTCCCTCCGTGTGATTTCACAGGAGGGATTGTCATCATGTCATTCCATTCGTCGCGAGCGCCTTTGCTCAAATGCCAGTTCGCGCACCGGATTCCGGGGCGCGTGCGTCTCGTCTGCCGTGCCGTGCGCTACCTGTCGGCCGAGCAGACCGACCTCGAGAACCATTTCTCCCAGCTGCGCGGCGTCCGCTCGCAGCGCATGAACTGCGCCGCGTCGAGCGTCGTCCTCACCTACGACCCGGACGTGACGGGCGACGAGGAGCTGCTGGAGTCCGTCGAGAGCCTGATCCAGATCCACTCGCTGAGCGCGCTGCGCAAGGCGCGCGAGGAGCGCAACCGCCTGCGCGTCCGCGAGCGCGACCTGCACGAGGAGACGCTGCCGGTCATGCTCACGCGCGCGGGCGTCGCGGGCACGCTGCTTGTCGGCTCGTGGCTCTTCAAGCGGGCCGTGCCGGCGACCCTGCTCGGGCGCGTCCTGACGCCGACGGGCTTCGGCGCGCTCACGCTCGCGCTGCCGATCTTCCGCAGCGGCCTCGGCGCGCTCGTGCGGACGTTCCTGCCGAATGCGGACACGCTGAGCGCGCTCGCGATCGTCTCCAGCGTCGCGTCGGGGCGCGCGGGGTCGGCGCTGACCGTCCTCCTGCTGCACGACCTCGCGGAATCGCTCACGGCCTACACGATGAACCAGACGCGCAACGCCATCCGCGACATGCTGTCGGTGGACGGCGAGGAGGCGTGGCTCTCGGCGGACGGCGAGCCGGGCTCGCCGCTCCGGCGCGTCCCCGTCTCGGAGCTGCGCCCCGGCAGCTTCATCGTCGTGCACACGGGCGAGAAGATCGTCGCGGACGGCGAGGTCGTCACGGGGCGGCTCCTCGTGGACCAGTCGTCCATCACGGGCGAGTTCGGCCCCGTGCCGCGCGAGGCGGGCGGCAAGGTCTACGCCGGCACGCTCGCCGTGGACGGCACGGCCATGATCCGCGTCGAGTCCGTCGGCGAGGGCACGGCGGTCTCGCGCATCATCCGGATGGTCGAGGACGCGGAGGGCAAGAAGGCCGAGATCCAGACGTACGCCGACCGCTTCTCGTCCGCGCTCGTGCCGGTGAACATCACGCTCGCGCTCGCGGTCTTCCTCGGCACGCGCGACGTGAACCGCGCGCTGAACATGCTCGTCATCGACTACTCGTGCGGCATCCGCCTCTCGACGGCGGCGGCGCTCTCCGCCGCGATCTCGACGGCGGCCCGCAACGGCGTGCTCATCAAGGGCGGCGGCTCGCTCCAGTCGCTCACCGAGGCGGACACGCTCATCCTCGACAAGACGGGCACGCTCACGGAGGGCAAGCCGCGCGTGACGTCGATCGCGACCGTCTCGGGCGACTACTCGCGCGAGGAGGTGCTCGCGCTCGCGGCGGCGGCGGAGGAGACGAGCCGGCACCCGATGGCGAACGCGATTCTCGCGCAGCTCCAGCGCGTCGGCGGCAAGGTTCCTCGCCATCAGGAGATCCACACGGTCGTCGGGCGCGGCGTCTGGACGAAGGTCGGCCGCGCGGTCGTGCGCGTCGGCTCGAAGCGCTTCCTCAACGAGGCGGGCATCCACACGCACCCGATGCGCGAGCAGGCCTCGCGGCTCTTCGCGAACGGCGAGAGCGTCATCTACGTCGCGCGCGGCGCGGAGATCGTCGGCCTCATCGGCATTCGCGACCCGCTGCGCGAGAACATGAAGAAGGCGCTGAACCGCCTGCGCCTCGCGGGCGTGGACGACATCCTGCTGCTGACGGGCGACCAGGAGCAGCAGGCGGACGTCGTCGCGCGGCGACTGGGGCTGGACGGCTTCGAGTCGGAGCTCATGCCGGAGGACAAGGCGAAGGTCATCCTGCGCCTGCAGGCGGGCGGCAACGGCGTCGTCATGGTCGGCGACGGCATCAACGACGCGCCGGGCCTCGCCTACGCCGACGTCGGCATCGCCCTCGGCAAGACGCGCACGGACGTCGCGATGGAGGCGGCGGACATCACGATCGCGGGCGACAACGCGATGCTGCTGCCGGCGACCTACGGGCTCGCGCGGCACACGATGGACGTCATCCGCCAGAACTTCTTCGTGTCGGTCGGCGTGAACACGGTCGGCCTCCTCCTCGGCGGGCTCGGCCTCATCCCCGTCATTGTCGGCGCGGTCGTGCACAACGCAAGCACGATCCTCGTCGTCGGCAACTCCCTGCGCATCTTCTTCTACGACATGCAGGACGCAAAGAAGTGAACGGCTGCGAATGCGGGCGGAGAGTGAGGGATTCGAACCCCCGGAGGACTTGCATCCTCAACGGTTTTCAAGACCGCCGCGATCGACCGCTCCGCCAACTCTCCAATGAAAGTCCGCATATTATAGCATAATCCGTCCGCTCGAATAATGGTATACTATGCGGCATGACAAAAAAGGCCTATCTCTTTGACATGGACGGCGTTCTGGTGGACAACTGCCGGTATCACGTCCTCGCCTGGCTGGAGTTCGCCCGACGCCACGGTGGGCACCTGACGGCGGAGCAGGTCGTCGCGTGGATGGGCGCGCCGGGGCGCGACTACCTCGTCCGCATATTTGACGCGCCGCTCCCGGAGGCGCGTTTGGCGGAGTTTCTGCGGGAGAAGGAGGCCCTTTACCGCGAGATCTACCGTCCGCACCTCGCGGCGACCGAGGGGCTGGTCGACTTCCTGGCGGACGCGCGCGCGGCGGGCGTCGCCTGCGCGGTCGTGACGGGCGGCACGCTGGACAACGTCGACTTCGTTCTGGACGGACTGAAGATCCGAGACTTTTTCTCCTGCATCGTCGACTCGACCCAGTATGAGCGCGGCAAGCCGGCCCCCGACGGCTACCTGCGGGCGGCGGCGCGGCTGGGCGTCCGGCCGACGGACTGCACGGTTTTCGAAGACGCGCTCAATGGCATCGCGGCGGCGCAGGCGGCGGGAATGGATGTCGTCGCGCTCGTCGGCACGAATCCGCGAGAGGTTCTCGCCGCGGCGCACCCGACGCGCGTCATCGACTCGTTCCGCGACCTGCTTCGCGGCGCGTGACCAGTTGCGGACGGGCCGTCTCCTGTGGTATAATCCCGTTTCACAAGGAGGATTCAGACATGGAAGTCGTCTACACGAAGGATCCCTGCGGCGGCAAGGGCAACATGAAACTCGAGAAGATTCTCTCCGAAGCGGAGATGAAGGGCAAGTGCGGGCTCTTTGCGCGCGTCACCTTGCATCCCGGCGACGTGCTCGGCTACCACGAGCATCACGGCAACGGCGAGTGCTACTTCATCTTGTCGGGTGCGGGCACCTACGACGACAATGGCGTGAAGCGCGCCATCAAGGCGGGCGACGTCACGTGGACGCCAGACGGCTCGGGCCACGGCCTCAGCAACGCCGATGGCGCGGAAGACCTCGTCTTCATGGCGCTCATCATCAACGCCTGAGGACGATGGCCAGTCGTCCCTCGACGCTCGACCGGCTCGTCTCGCTCATCCGCGAGACGAGTTCGTCGCTTCCCGAAGACGTCCGCGCGGCGTTGCGCGCGGCCCTGCGGCGCGAAACGCGCGGCAGTTCGGCGGCGGTCGTCCTCCAGACGATCCTCGACAACTGCGCGCTCGCGGCGAAGAACGGCACGCCGCTCTGTCAGGACACGGGGACGCTCACGTTCTTCGTCGACGCGAACCTGCGCCGCCGCGTGACCCCGGCCCTGCTCCAGCAGGCGGTCGCCCGCGCGACGGCGCTCGGATATCTGCGCAAGAACACGATCGACGCCGTGACGGGCAAGAGCTTCGACGACAACTGCGCCGAGGGCGCGCCCGTCGTCCACTATGTAGAGAGGGAACGGGGTGTGGGGAACGGGGAACAGGGAATGGTGACACTCCTCCTGAAGGGCGGCGGGTCGGAGAACATGTCGCGCCAGTATTCCCTGCCGGACGCGACGCTGGGCGCGGGCCGCGACCTCGCGGGCGTTCGCGCGTGTGTGTTGGACGCCGTCCAGAAGATTCAGGGCTATGGCTGTGCGCCGGGCATTCTCGGCGTCTGCATCGGCGGCGACCGCGCGACGGGCTTTGAGGTCGCCAAGGAGCAGCTGCTGCGTCCGTTGGATGAAGGGAAGGGAACTGGGAACGGGGAACGGGGAAGTGGTTCGGAAGTTGCCCGTCTTGAGAAGTCGCTTTTGCGAGAGGCGAACGCGCTCGGCATCGGGCCGATGGGGCTGGGCGGCAAGACGACGCTGCTGGGCGTGAAGGTCGCCGCGCGGACGCGTGTGCCGGCCTCCTTCTTCGTCACGGTTGCCTACATGTGCTGGGCCTGTCGCCGGCAAACGATCGAACTATGATTCAACTTCATTATCCATTTGACGAGAAAAGCGTCCGCGCGTTGAAGGCGGGCGAGGCCGTGTCAATCACCGGGCGGCTCTACACGGGGCGCGACAAGTTCCACAAGTTCTTCGCGGACGGCGGTGCGCTGCCGGTCGATTTCACGGACGGTGCGCTCTACCACTGCGGCCCGGTCTGCGTGAAGGACGCCGATGGCTGGCGGGTCGTCGCGGCCGGGCCGACGACAAGCGTGCGCGAGAATCCCTATGAGCCGGCGTTCATTGCGGCGTCGGGCGTGCGGCTCGTGATCGGCAAGGGCGGCATGGATACGGCAACGCTTGCGGCGATGAAGAAGCACGGCTGCGTCTACATCCAGGCCGTCGGCGGCGCGGGCGCGCTCTACGCGGCGGCCGTGAAGCGCGTTGCGGGCGTCTCGCTGCTGAAGGAGTTCGGCGCGGCGGAGGCCGTCTGGCATTTCGACGTCGTGGACTTTCGCGGCGTCGTGGCGATGGACGCCCACGGCCATTCGCTCTTCGCCGACGTCTCCCGCGCCTCGGCGCAGGCTTTGGACGGCATGAGAAGACAAGGGCAATGCGCCAGGGCTTCAGCCTGAATAGACGATCCGCATCAACTCGAATCCTCTGCGCCCCCTCTGTGCTAGCGGCGCTGTGGGAGCGGTAGGGCGCAGGCCCTTCAGCAGAATGCGTAGCCGACGGTCGCGGATGAGGACATTCCACATTGTGCAGACATCGTGAGGATGCCGCGCAATCAACTTGTCGGCCAGTCGAAGACGAATCAGATTCAGCGCGACCCGCCAGTCGCCGAGCGGACGACCGACAAGCCGAATCAGCTGGTCTCGGCGGTGAAGCAGACGGGAGATGCCCGAACGGCTCATCCCGGATCGGCGCACATGTTCGCCGAGCAGAAAGGCCAGGTCGTCGACTTCGCTCCCGCGCGCCAACAGGTCAAAATCGCAAAAGAACAGGGACCCATCATCAGCAAAACCGAAGTTCCCCGTATGCAGGTCGCCATGGATGACGACCTGCGGCGTATCCGCCGAATAGGCGTAATCCTCACGCTCCAGCGACAAAAGGTTCGCAAGCAGCCCTTTCAGCAGGGGGAACTGACGGGCATAGGCACGAATTCTCGCCATCAACGCATCGCCATCAACTTGAGCACCCACCTCGGGGGCCGCCTGTAAGGCACGCGTCAACCGGCAATAGGCCGTGCAAAACGAGGAAAACTGCGCGTCGGTCATCCGCTCCAAGGAGACTGACGTGGACTCTCGCCAGACGTAACTGGTCACCCAGCCATCACAGAAGGCACATGTCCCGCTCTTGATCGGCTGCGGCAGAATCGGATCCGGCTGAACCGCCGACAGGAATCCAAGGGCCTTTGCGCTATCGACCCGCGACCACTTCGTAAAGAAGGCCGTCCCGTCCGACCGCATCGCCCGATAGGCTTTTGACACGCAATCGGGCTGAATGCGCATCAGCCGAATGCCCTGCACCCCCATCCGCGCCTCAAGTTCGGCGACAAGCACCGACTCTTCCGGGCCTTCAGCGCACTTCACCAAACGCCTCCTTCACGGCTTCGGGGTTGTACTTGACGCTCCGATCCTCGGGTCGGACAGGCCGATACCGACGATTCTGCATGAACGACACGAGACTTCTCCGCCAGTCGTCAAGGGATGTCCCGCAAACGCCCGCTTCTTTTGCCAGTGCCGCAATCTTGGGAGGATAGTCGGACGCGATTGCCAATTTCTGAAACAGCGCATGGTAAACCAACGTGTGGAACGCATGCTCCGCCGTCGGCACAAACACCCCGCAGGGCAATCTCCGCCGCGTCCGCAGAACATCCCGCTCCCATTCCTCGCAATAGTAGTCGTCCCCGACATGGCGCAGATCCAGACGGACGGGGACGCCCGACACGACAATCTCGTAGTGCACGCGCCATGGCTTGCGAACGACCTTGCGCGCATGAAGTGTCCGCACGGTCCCGTCCAGATCGTCAACGAGAAGATCGATGTCGCCGTGCAATGACGGATCGAAGCCGTCCGGCAGCATCTCGTAATTGCGGAGAACGACGTAGCGAACGTGCTCATTCAACGCATGGAACACGCACGGCAGATCCCGCCAGCCGTCATTGCCGTGCACAGGGAGCCCAAGGGCGTGTGCGAACAAAGTCCAAAGCGCCCGATTGCGAAATTCCTTGCGGCGGAACAGGCGGAAGAGATTACGGAACGACAGGTGGACGAAGCGGAACAGGGCGGTTCGCACGAAGCGATGCCTTAGACGGACGCGATACACGCGAAAAGCGGCGGCGTCCATCAACTCGGCGAGAACTGCATCGCGCGTCGGGCAGCTCGGCAGCAGTTCCACGCACTTGGCAATGGCCTGTCGATCGCACCACCGGCCGGCATCTAGCCGATACCCTCCGCCAATGTTCGCCAAGACCTCCAGTTCCCGTGACAGCCAACCGGTCTCGCGCCCGCCGTCAAGATCGACCGCAAAGGAGAAGTCCGCCACACGCACATGGCCATCGTCCCCGACCCACAGTTCATCCGGCGTCAGGTTCCGATGGCAGATGCCAAGTTCAGCCAGCGCCTTTGCAATCTCCAAGAGCTCCTTCGCCATCCGTCCCGAATCCTCGGCGGACAGTCCGCGTCGAACGGCCTCGCGCAAGGTGAACCTCGGCAGCCGTTGCCGTACGCCAATGCCGAAAAGCTCGCCGTTCTCATCAAGCCGAAAGAACAGCGGTCGAAAGGCATTCTGCGGCATGCGATTAGCAAACCGACGGCCGAAATCAAAGTCCGTGACCAACGTCTCTCGGCCGACCGTCAGATAATGGACGGAACAGGCAGTCTCGTCCGGGCCAACAGCCGAGAAGACCAACTCCTTCAGGCTCGATTCCGGAATGCGCAGGCGCTCGCCCAGAAACGCCACATCCTTGACCGGGAACACCTTTTCGCACAGGTTCGCGACCGGATTCGCGCCCGCCGTGAGGGGGGGGGGGGGCTGAATGGCCGTCCCCGGATCCGCCAATTTCTCCCAGCCGGGGGCGAACACCACCATGTCCTCCGTGGAAGCGTCCTGAAACCAGTCGGCCACGCACCGCCCAGTCAGCAGAAAGATGTCCCGCGCCGCTTCCGCCCGGGAATTCGTCGTATGCACACGATGGCCTCCGGCCCAGGAGCGATAGCGCTTCTTCATCGCGAACAGGCGAAGGTTGACGCTCTCCGTCCCACGAGAGGTCTTTCGCCACCCGTATCGTGGGCGCTTGTCGCAGACGATCAGGACGCGGAACGCGCCGCCCCCGCAGCTCTCAACCTTTCCAGCCGCCAAGGCCGCCTTTGCGCCGTAGAACCGGGCGTAGCCGTCGCGCGGATCGCAAGGGAAGGTCTCCGTAAAGCTGGCCACGACTCGGACATGACGTCGGACGTCCTCGACGATTCGATCCTCGAATGCGCGCGCCTTTTCCCACAGAACGATCAGATGCAGTTCTTCCATGATCGCCTTCATTTGAAAGCATTGTAGATTCGTTCATCAACCGACTTCGGCAGAAACAGGAGGAGTGGCTTGACCAACCGATACCACCAAGGCCGTCCCGTCAGCTTTATCAGCGGAAGCTCCATCACCCGAAAGGACGGATCCTTCCGGCGAATCGCCAGCCAAACCATGAAAAAGCGCTCGACCAGAAACGCCGGCGCGCGCGCCTTTGGCCCCTCCAAGGGGCCGCTCCATGGCCAACGTCGCTCAAACGACTGACAGGCGTCGAAGATCCACGCCATGAAGTCCTCGAACACTGCGCGACGCATCACGAACTGGAGTTCCATCGCCAGCTGACGCGAATGCAGCGCCTCGTCAATCGTTTGGGCGTCCTCCGGGTGACGTTCCCGCAGCAGGGCCTCAAACCGGTCGAAGTCCGCCATGTTCTGCGGGTGCGACTGCTGATATTCCTGTCGGAACGTCGGGAAGCCGGAATCGCTCGCGCGGCGCATGACGAGATCCGCCTCGCCAATGCGCGCCAGCAGCTCAGACTCCCGGTAATGGCGGTCAAAAGCGCGGCGGAACCGGCGGTAGGTCATCCGTCGCGTGCGTCCGGTGGCCCCGTCCGTGAAATCCAGAAAGCGACGGTAATGGCTAAACCCTACGTGCGTCAGTTCCGGATGCTTCGGCAGATAATTCCGCCAGACCCAGTACCAGGCCGTCATCTCGCCGTAGCGGAGGTTCTTGGCGGAGATGTTGTCGCCCGTGTCGTCCGTCCGCATGCCGAGGCCAAGTCCCGTGCGGGCGCGTCCCGCTTGAATGGGTTCGACGCAATCCGAGCGCCAGACGTGGCGCCGGTCGAAGTAAACGCAGAATATCTTAAGCATAGGATTCCCGCAGAGCCTCTGCCAAGCGTCGAAGCGGCTTGTCGCGGCGCGCAATGTCAAAGGCAATGAACGGCGAATGCGGCGACCGTTCCACTCTTCGGGAGGCGATGCGAAGGCGCGCATGGTTGAGCGCCACCAGCCATTCGTCCGCTGGCCAAGGAGACGTGCGCACAAGCGACAGGAAAAGGTCCGTCAGCCGCCGTCTTGCGCGAGCCGACAGCTCGCTGCGCCGGGCACGTTCCGAAAAGGCATACGCCGCATCCTCGCAGGCCAGTCCCTTCCGCATCGAATCGAAGTCGAAGACAGCCGACAGCCGGTCGCCGTCAAAGCCGTAGTTCTCCTCCTGCAGGTCTCCGTGGATGTTCACGAGCGAGCGACCGCGATACGACCGCTCCGCTTCGGGAATCGACAGAAGCGGCTTGACGAGACCCGCCAGAAGCGGATGCCGCCGCGCGTAGTCCGCCACGAGGGCGTACTGGCGGTCGGGCGAATCCTCTTCGTTCGGAAGGACTTCGCCGCGATAGGCGTTCAGGGCGGCGGACAGTTCGCGACACCCCGACAGGAATGACGCCATCTGGCAATCCGTCATGTCTTCGGCGTTCACGCGAACGGCGCGCTTCCACTCCAGGCACAGAACCGCGTAGCCGTCAAAGTCGAGCGCCACTGGAAGCCGTGGCCGGGCCAGCAGCCCGCAATCGTGTACATCCGTGAGAAAGGCCAGCGTCTTCTCCGCCAGCCGTCGGTCGGAGAGCTTCACGAACAGCGGTTCGCCGTTCGACGTCACGCCCTTGGAGACGGGCCAGGCGCACGAAACGGCGATGGGCGTCAGCGTGAGCGACTGCACGCCCATCCGCTCCGCCAAGAATGCGGACAGTCGGTCGATGTCCCGGTCGCGGTCGATTACGATCTTCATAGTCTCAGTTGGCGGTTGTGGGTTCGGTCGTGTCCGTGATGTCGAGAATCCAGGCCGCGTCGGCCCAACAGGGATGCGCGCGATCCTTGTGGATGCTCTTGAGCAACGGCATCTTCACCTGCTCGTCACGGTTGAGAACGTCGTTGAAAACGGCCTCGATCGTCTCGCGGCCCTGTGTCTTGTCCAGCAGAATGCCCGCGAGCAGAAGGGCGTTCTCGTCCGGAATCAGGTTCAGCGCCCGTTGCAGACACGCATCCCGTGCATCGGATGGCACACGGCCGAAAGCCGCGCGAAAGGCCTCGACGTCCTTCGTCGTCACGCCGTCCGGCTGCGGCTCCATCCAGCGGTCGACCACGGCATCGAACGCATCCTCCGCAGTGGTCGCTTCCGATGTGTCCTCGTCCGTCCCTTCGGCTTCGTCCGCGTTGTCTGCGTCACCGACGGGGGGTGTCGCTGCCTGTGTCCCCGCGCGGTTGGCGTCGGGCGTGAAGATGGGAGTGTCGGACGTTATAACGTCCGACACACGACGCGGCGTGTCGTCGCGGCGCAAGACCGCCAAGCCGACGAGAAGCGCGAACAGGGCGATGCCCGCGAGGGCCAAACTGCGCTTCGTCGTCATGGCTGGGCCTCGAATTCGTCAACGCTGTCGGTGCTGTTCTCGAGAAGCCACTTCTGTGCGGCGTCCCGGCTCTCGTAGGGCTCGCCCGTCACGAACTCATAGTGTTCGCGCGCGGCGTCGGCCGCCGCCTTGTTTGAGCCTTCGATGAGTCGCGTCAGGATGTCAACCTGCTGTGCCTCCGGCAAGTCGTTGATCTCCATGATCATGCTTTCGAGCTGATCGGCATCCGTCAGGATCTCCATCGCCGACTCCACGAGCTTTCCTTTCAGGGCCGGATCCTCGACCTCGAACAGGGCCGACGTCCAGGCGTCGCATGCGCTTGTGCGCACGTCATCGTCGGCATCGGCCATGAACAGCGTCAGCTCGGACAGTGCCGCCTTGCCGAACCACCGCAAGGCTTCGACGGCCTGTGCACGAACGTCTGGACTTGCGCTCTTGGCCGCCGTGTTGATTGACGGCATCAGCCGGGCGTAGTCGTTGTCGTCCAAAGCCGCCTGAATCGCCTCGACGCACGCGCGGTCGCGCGGGGAAAGGTCCTCGAGCGCGTCGGGCGTCATGCGCCCGACGCGCCTCTCGCCCCCTGCCGCCGCCGTGCGGGAGTCGTCGTCCCGCGTGGACGGGCGCGGTCGCGCGCGAGGCTCCTTGATCTCCCTCGCCGCATCCCCGGCGGCGCACGGCTCCGCCGCAGGCGCTCCCTCGCCCTTTGGCGGCCGGGATGCGGCCATCCACCAGCCGAGCCCCAAAAGGGACAGGACGGCCGCACACGCAATCCATTTTCCCTGCCTCATCGCAAATCCCCCCGTTGAATGCATCCCCAGACCGTCAAGGGGCCCGCAGTCAGAACCTGCGGGCCCCTCGTCGCCTGCGGCGTCACTCCGCGTCCGCCGGCTCGGGGCGCTCGCCCCAGTCGTCGGCGTACCAGTCCGGCTCGCCCTGGTCGGCGGCGAGGATGTTGAACGGCAGCGAGGCCGTGTAGTTCCGCTTCTTCGCCCGCCCGTTCGCGTCGGTCTCCGAAAGCGACACCCTCTGCGTGAAGAAGCCGGCCGAGAGCACCTCCGCGTCAAGCGACGCATAGTCGTCGCGCGTCAGGATCAGGACGCCCGTGTGCTTGATGTTCGAGATTTCCTTCTGCACGCCCTCTTCGTTCGCCGTCCAGAGCGAGAAGCTGCCCGTGACGAGCCCCGTCGCGCGCGCCAGGCGGACCTGCACGTTGCACGGGTTCACGCTCTTCTCGAGGTCGTAGGCCCTGCCGTCGCGCACGAGGGCCTTCCGCTCGGTGGACAGCGCGTTGCCCAGGAGGGAGACGTCCTTCCCGTCGGGCGTGACGCCCGCGACGAACGAGTAGCCGCTGGCGAGCGCCTCCCCGGGAATGTCCTCGACGGCGGCGGAGACGCTGACGGCGTGCGTCAGGTAGTGCGCCTGGAGGTTGTCCACCGTGTTGAAGTAGCCGCCGACCGGCTCGATCTCCATGCGCCAGCCCTCCTCGCCGTCATACGTGAGCGCGGCGTTGTCGTTGTTCCAAGCCAGCAGCTCGCTGGAGTCGACGAAGTACGCGCCGTCCTCGCCGCGCACGAGCTTGAGCGTGCCGCCGAAGCAGTACGGCGAGCGCGCCACGAACACCGGCACGAGCAGGGTATCGCCCTCGTCGCGCACCGCCACGATCGAGGAGTAGGAGAGCCGCGTCGTGCCGTCGGCGAGCATGCCGGCGACCCGCGCCTTGCCCCTCGCGTCGAGCGTCAGCGTCAGGTAGCCGTTGCCGGCCGGGATGCCGTCCGCCGCGAAGACGCCGCTCGGGACGAGCGCCGCCGTGTAGTAGCCGACCGCGTTCGTGACGGCGTTGAGGTAGGCCTGGATCTTCGCGTTGTCGCGGAAGAGCGTGCCCGCGTAGACGACCTCTTCCTGCACGCCCGTTCCTCTCGCGTCCGGCACGTTCATCGTCAGGCAGACCTCGGCGTCGCCTTCGGCGAACGCCCAGTCGTTCGTCGTCATGCCGCGCGCGACCGTGACGACGAGCACGTTCGTGTACGCCGCCTTGCCGGCCCGCTGGATCTGCGTCAGCGTCGCGACCGCGTTCGTCGCGTCCGACTCGGCCGCGTCCCACGTGTCGGCGGCGAACGAATAGCTCTTGCCCGCGACCGTCACCTTCGCCGACAGCGCCCGCTTCGCGGCGTTCTTCGCGGAGAACGTCACCGACGCAAGCGCCGGGAAGCCGTTCGTGAGCGCGCTGCCGTCCTCGGCGATCACGCCCTGGTAGTTGCCGACCTCAAGCGGAACGTCCTCCGTCTTCGTCGTGGCGCCCCGGATGGGGGCCGCCGCGCGCGCCTTCGTCTCCGTCACCGTGACGACGGCCTCGTCCTTGCCCGCCGCGAACGCGGCCGGGTACTCGTCGTCCGCAAGCTCGTCGGCCTCGACGGCCCTGAGCCGGACCTTGAACTGCCGCGAGAGCGCCTCCTCCGCAAACGCCTCCGGAATCAACTTGACGGTGATCGTCTTCGCCTTCCTGTCGCCGTTCTCCCAGACGAGCTCGCCCTGCTGAGCGACGTAGTCGACGCCCGGCTGCGCCGTGCCGTTCACCGTGCCGTAACGGACGCGCACCTTGCCCTCCGCCGACGAGCGGTTCACCGTCAGCGCCACCGCGCCAGCGGACTTCTTCGCGGAAAGCGCCGTGCGCGCGAACGAGATCGCGCCGACGTTCGCGGACGAATGCTCGAGCGCGTACTTCCCGTCGGCGGGCGAGGCCGCGTCGGCGTGCGCCACGCGGACGATCCAGTCGCCCTTGCCGGGCGCGAGCTGCTTGATCCGCGTCGCCGGGCCCGCGACCGGCGTCTCCGCCGCGTCGCCCTTCCTGAAGACCGTCATCACCGCGTCGCCTTCAAGGTCGGCGAGGTCGAAGTTGTAGTAGACGCCGTCCCGGGCCGTGAAGGAGAAGTGGTCCGCCTTGTCCTCGGCGAACAGGGTGCGCGGCGCCTTGGCGGCCTTCGCCGCCGGATTGATCCGCGTCGCGCCCGCGACCGTGTCGTCCTTCGGGTCGAACGTGTCGTTGTAGACGCCGACGACCTCGACGTCCGTCTGGTCCTCCGTTGGCGTCGCCTTCTGCTCCGCCGGGGTCGTGAAGCCGTTCACGCGCTGGAACACGATCGTCTGCGCACCGAGGACCGCCACCGTGTCGCCGCTCGCGTACAGGTCGCGCGCGCCCTCGACGGACCACTTGCCGTCAACGCCCTTCGTCCTGACCGTCACGCGCCCGAGCGTGCCCTCGGTCGCGGACTGGCTCGTCAGGCCGAACGCGTCCCCCGAGCCGGAGACATGGAAGCGCAGACTTCCGCTCTTCGTCACCGTCAGCAGGTACGCGGCGTTGCCCTCAGTCGCAACCACGTCCGAGACGTCCTTCGCTTCCGCCTCCGCGTCGCCCTTGTCAATCGTCAGGGTGATCGACGACTCCGCCGTGCCACCCGTCGTCGAGAGCAGGTACTTCGTTCCGGCTGCTGCCGCAAGGGTGAAGTGGTACTCCCCTTCGACGTACTTGGCCGAATGCGTGCTCGGCAGCTTGCCGGGCGTGAGGGCCTTCGGGTTGTCGACGTCGCCGACGGGGATCGGCTCCGCGACGGCACCCGCATGGGACGTCACGGAAATCACCGCACCCTCGTCGCCCGTCACGTGCAGGAAGTACCCCTTCGGCGTGACCTTCATGTCCTTGTCCTCGGGGTCCGCGATGACGATGTAGGCCGACGTCCAGTCGTCGTAGGTGACGATGCACCGGCTCTGGTTTTCCGTCTTGACATCCGCGCTTCCCATCGCGAGGGGACTGTCCCAGAGGTCGCCGTCTTCCGAATACGTGTAGACGACCTCGACGTCGGC